>DAIMKN010000293.1:0-1514 GCA_036721725.1 Actinomycetota bacterium | reverse complement strand
GCCGTCCTGCCGGCGGTGATGGCGGCCTCCATCGGGCTGGCGGCGGCGGCGTTCGTTTCGGCCACGCTCCGCCGTCCGGCCTGGGAAGCCATGGCCGTCGGCGTGGCGGTGGGGACCTCCGCGTTCGTGGTCCGGCTGGCCGGTCCCGAGGGCTACCAGGACAACCTGTTCGCCGCGGCGGTGTTCATGGCCGCCGCCCTCCCCCTGGCGCTGTCGCTGCACGACCGGCGGGCCCTCCTGCCGGCCGTCCTGCTGTTCGGCGCGGGCGGCGTCATCCACTGGGCGTTCTTCCTGTTCATGTTCGGCGCGCTCGGACTGGTCGCGTTGACCTACCTCCCGGCGTCGTGGCGAGCGTGGCGAAGGAACGACGAACGCCTCCTGGACACGCCGGCCGCGCGGATCGGCGAGGTCGCGGTGGGCGGCGCCCTCATCGCGGGTGCCGCGATCTACGGCGTCCTGGGCGCGGTGCCGCACCAGCCCAAGCTCAGCTACAACGAGTTCGCCGGCAAGCTGAGGCGCGACCTCCCCAAGTACCGGTTCCCGTTGATCCTGCCGCTGGCGGGTGCGGGGGTCGCCTCCCTGGTGGTCGGCGTGCGCGGTGGCTCCGTCCCGCAAGGTGAACCCGTTCGGGGTCGAACGAGGTTCGTCCTCGCGTTCCTGCTAGCGTGGTGCGCGGTGGTGCTGGCAGGCTATCTGGGGTTCCGCGTGCTGCACCTCAGCATCCCGGCGCACCGCTTCCTGGCGTTCGGTCTGGCCCTGCCGCTGCTGGCCGTCCTCGGCGTGCTCTGGCTGGCCCGGCTGGTGGGACGGGGCATCGAACACGCCACCCGTTCGGCGGCGGCGGGCGCGGTGGCCGCCGCGGTGCTGGTAGTGAGCGCCGTGGGCGGTTCGACCTTCCTGTCCCACCGGCAATGGTTCAAGGTGGTGCCGTGGATGAAGCCCGAAACGGTGCAGCAGACCACCAGCGTCGAGGCGTACCTGCAGGCGGCGCACATCGCCACCGACCGGCCCATCGTGTTCGTCGTTCGGAACAAGGACCCGAACTTCACCGCGCTGTTGGGCAACATGATCCGTGCGTCACTGCCCGCCGAACGGATCCCCCAGGTCTACCTGTACGCGGGCTCGCCGCAGGACTATCTGGCCCGCCGGCCCACGCCGCCGCCGACCGGGGCGCCGGACTGGCTGTCGCCGCGGTACCTGTCCTACCTGCAGGACACCTACGCCCGGAACCCGGTCGCGTTGATCCTGCAGTCGACGAACCGTGTGTTCTACGTGCCGTGGGCGGCCCAATACCCTGCGACGGTGGTGGCCCCGCACGTCGCGGTGATACGAGGCCCCGCGCCGTCGAACGCGCTGCCGGCGCTGCCCGTTCCCATCGGGCCGACCCGTTCGATCAGGCTGGCGCTGCTGGCGATCGGTGCGATGGCGGTGCTGGCGGTGGTGGGGCTGGGATGGACGATGGCGCTGCTGGGGCCGTGGCTGTCCCGGCTGGAGACACTGGCGCTGGCTCCGGC
>DAIMKN010000292.1:0-1537 GCA_036721725.1 Actinomycetota bacterium | reverse complement strand
CCGTCCACCGACTCCCGGATGAGGTCGGCATGGCCGACGTGCCGCGCGTACTCCTCGATCAGGTCGATCAGCATGCGCCGTAGGCTGGGTGGCTCTGTCCACTTGCTGTACCGGACCGGTTGCTCCAGGCCCCCGCCGGCCAGCACCTCGGCGACCGCGGATCGGGAGCGGGCCACCGCTTCCTGCCAGAGCGTCATCAGCTGCTCGGGGGTGTCCTCAGCGGCGGAGTGCCATTCCCAGTCCCGGTCGGCGTCCCAGTCCACCGTGTCCCACGGCGGCACCGGGTCCCGCCCGAGCAGCCGAACGGAGAAGTAGTCGTCCTCGACGAGGGCCAGGTGCTTGAGCAACCCGCCCAGGGTGATCGACGAGGCGCCGACCTTCGCCTGCAGGCCGGCCGCGTCGAGTCCCCCGCACTTCCACGCCAGGTACGAACGCTGCCGACCCAGGGCGCCCAGGAGGGTGGCGGTCTCGTCGCCCGCGAGAGGAGGTTCCGCGCGACCCTGCTCGTCCAGCTCTGTCATGGGCGGTGAGTCTAGGCGCTGAACTGACCAGTCGTCCGCAAGATCCCGCGCTGGGTTCTGTTGCTATCGTCGGTTCCTGTGAGCACGTACCGAACCGACCCCCGCATCGACGAGTACATCGGATCCCTCCCCGGCTGGCAGCGGGACATCTGTCGCCTGGTGCGAGACCTGGTGCACGCCGCCGACCCGGACGTCATCGAGACCATCAAGCGGACCAGACAGCCGTACTTCACGCTGGACGGCAACATCTGCGCGCTGCTCGGGGCCAAGGACCACGTCAACGTGTTCATCTACGACCCCATCGCGCCCGATCCCGAGGGCATCATCAACCAAGGACATGACAACCTCACCGCGCGAGCCATCCAGGTCCGCCAGGGTGACTTCATCAACGAACGCGCCCTCGTGAACCTCTTCAAGGCCGTCATCGCCAACAACCGCGCCGGTGGGTGGCGGAAGGTCAGGACCGATCCGGATTAGATCGCCAAACCTCTTCGAACCCGAGTCCCAGAAGGCGTGTCGGATGTCGAAGGCGACCGAACTTGCGCGGCGGCTCAGACCAGTGGGTCGAGTTGGAGCTCGTGGGTTGGGCGGCGAGAGGTCGTTCGGACCGTCCCCACCAAGGCCACGCCGATCATGACCAGCAGGACCACTACCGTTCCGGCGAAGCCGTAGCCGATGGACGGGTCGGAGTACACCAGACGGATCACGTGCCGGCCGGCGCTGACAGCAACGCCCTGGTCCACGAAGTCCGCCGCCAGCAACGGGGTGGACCTGCCGTCCACCGTCGCGTGCCATCCGGCGCCGAACGGGTTCCGGACAAGGACGACGGCCGGCGCGTTCGCGTCGACCGTCACCGTTGCGGCGCCGGGTCCGTCGTCACGGTAGATCGCCGTCCCGACGCCCTGGACGGGAACGCCCGGCGTGGCCAGTCCGGGGTCCTGTTCGAGGATCACTCGAGCGTTCGGGTCGAACCCGCTCGCGGTGACCTGGCGAAGGGCGGCGCCGGCGGACTGGAC
>DAIMKN010000291.1:0-1543 GCA_036721725.1 Actinomycetota bacterium | reverse complement strand
GCAATGCCACCGACACCCTCAAGGCTCGTTAGGCCGGCCAATCGGTGGATCCAGGCTTAGCTGTGCGCATGAGCTCACGCCACACGATGGGGTTGGCGAACTCCGTCTCCACCTTGCGTCCGCTGCGGTAGACGGAGATCGCCGCGGCGAAGACGATCAGCATGTAGTCCGGATGCGTGCGGGGCCGGCCGGTGGTCTTCTTGGGGATCTGCGCCGCCAGGTCGTGGGTGCCCGGGTAGCGCACGAACGCGAGCAACCGGTGCAGGTCGCTCTCCTCCCCCCGGAGACGCCGCTCGGCGTTCGCCCGGTCCTGCCGCAGCGCCTTGGCCTTCGCCCCGTTCACGGCCTCGACCGCCAGTCGAAGTCGATCATCCGGGCGGTCGCGTCGATGCTCCCGCACCCCAGCACGAGCGCCACCTCATCGATCGTGGCGCCGCCCCGGAGCAGGCTGGCGCCCCGCCATCCCGTCACCGAGGAGGGCCGGACGTCCGGTTCGGCGTGGATGCCGGCCGAACGCAGCACCGCGATGATGGCCATGGACGCGGCGTTCTTGGGCGTCTTGAGCCTGTCCGGCCGCCACAGAACGAGCGGGATGTCCGCCGCGGGGACGGCCCGACGCTGGGTCAACCGGCGTTCGATCTGGACCGCGCCCCACGGGGTGAGCGGTGCCCACCGGGGCTCCGCCCTGTTCGTGGCGCCGGCGAGGTGCACCCGGCCTCCCGGCAGGTCGACGTCGCCGAACGTGACCACGGGGATCTCCGAGGGCCGGGCCGAGGCCTCCGCCAGGGCCCACACCAGCGCGAGGCGGAGGTCGGTCAGGCTGCCCAGGGCCCACAGCCGGCACAGCTCGACCTCGTCGTCGGTCAGCGGCCGGGCGGAGAGCACCGAACGCGGCGGCAGGACCAGGTCCAGGGTGGGGGCGGTGCGCACCAGGCCGAGGTTGCGTCCCTTCTTGTAGAGCAGGCGCAGGGCGGAGCGGCGCAGGTGCTTGGTGGCGTTCGAGGTCTCCCCGCCCTCCGCTCGGGTGGCATGGAGGAAGGCCTGGACGTCGGCCAGGACCACCTGGTCGGCATCGGTGATGCCGAGGCCCTGCTCGCAGAAGGACCCGAACCGGCCCCAGAAGTCGCGGTAGAGCGCCAGGCTGTCCGGGGCGAGCTCGCCGGAGGCCCGCAGGTCCCGCTCGACGGCCTGGACCAGGGCGACCGGGGACATGGGACCATCAGGCCGGGCTACGGCCCGGTCCTGGCGCTCCACCCCCTTCTTGGCTACCTTGTCCTGGCTGGTCATCTCCCCGCCCCACCTGTTCGTGTTCTCCACCCGCTACCGTGAGAGGCGCCCTTGGAACACATCACGCCCCTCCGGGCAATCTGGGCGAACCCCTCTACCCGTTACCGTGAGAGGCGCCCTTGGAACACATCACGCCCCTCCGGGCGACCCGCAGGGTTCTCGTCGTCCCTTACCGACTCGGGAGCGGGAAAGGCACCACGATCTCGACGACCGGCTAGCCCCGGAGCTGCAGGCTGACGGTCTCGAGGGCCCGGTC
>DAIMKN010000290.1:0-1550 GCA_036721725.1 Actinomycetota bacterium | reverse complement strand
TAGACTACAATCCCTGTCGGCCATTGTCAAGCTATTTGCGGCACATTACACTAGGTTCGGAACCTCTTCGACGTCGGGGGAGTCTTGCTCGAATCGCTCATTCCCGCTTGGGAGCATACAGCGCCAACCGTACCGGTCCGACTTCGAATACGCCGACGGCAACGGCCTGGAGCGCCGCAACCAGTTCTTCCCAGCGCCTTTCCATTACCTCGACGGCTTGGTGCATCTGGCATGTGAGGCGAACGTGCTGGCCGAACGTGTGCGTACTCCGAGGGTCACCCATTCTATGCAACCCCCAGGTGGGGGAGCGTCGCGAAGTGTCTCCGCCTTCCCGGTCAGCCCGGCGTGGGTCGTTGCCCGAGCTACGGCCGGAGGAGGAGCTTGCCGCGGACCTCGCGGGCGCGGATGCGGCGGTGGGCTTCGGCGGCGTTCGCGAGCGGCAGGATCTCGTCGACGAACACGCGGAGTTCGCCGCGAGCCACCGCACCCAGGCACTCGGACACGGCCGCGCGGAGGTTGTCCTCGGGTTCGATGGTGCCGCTGTACGTTCGAAGCTGGATCGACTTCCGGTACAGCTGGCGCAGGTCGAACGACTCCGCGACCGGACCGGCCGAGGCGCCGTACAGGGCGATCCGGCCGAACGGCTGCAGCGCGGCGACGGCCGCCCCCGTGAAGCCGTCTCCGAGCGAGTCGATGACGACGGTGGGCTTCAGCTCGGCAACTCGGTCGGGAAGCTCTGCGGCGCCGGCCACGACGGCATGCGCCGCCCCTACCTCCTCCAAGAAGCCCGCCTTCGCGTCGTTCGAGGTCTGGCCCCAAACCGTGGCACCTGCAGCCAGCGCGAGTTGGATCACCAGGGTCCCGACCCCGCCGCTCGCGCCCAGCACAAGCACCCGGTCGTCGGGCTGGACCGCTGCCACATGATGCACCAACGTCCAGGCGGTGGCTCCCGGCACGAACAGTCCCGCGGCCTGTTCGAACGAAACCTCGTCGGGGATCGGCAGCAGGGCAGCCCGGGGGACTGCGGCGCGTTCGCGGTACAGGCCGTCGCGTCGAACGCCCAACCCGAACCCGTGGACCAGCACCCGCCTACCGTCAGCCTCGCCGGTCGCCTCCACGCCGGGAGCGAACGGCAGCGTCTGCGAGCCTCCGGCGACCGTGCCGTCGGTGGCCCACACGTCGATGGGATTGACGCCGGCGCACCGGATCTCGAACAGCACCTCGTCCTCACCCGGGATGGGTTCGGGCACGTCGTCGAGCATGAGGCCCTGTCCGAACGCGTGGACCCGGGCCGCTTTCAGGACGCATCACCCTCCTTCCTGGCGCGCATCGTAGCCTCTCCTCGGACGGCCGCGGGGCGGTAGGCTGCAAACGCACATGGCATCGGATGACGCAACCGTCGCGGCGCTGCGAGAAGCGCTCCAGCTCACGGGGCTGGACGACGACGCGCTCCGGCGCTTGGCCGATGCGACGACCGTTCGAACCTTCCTCGCCCGGACCGTGGTGGTGGAGAAGGGCTCGGCCGCGGACGGGCTGTACGTGGTGCTCCA
>DAIMKN010000289.1:0-1558 GCA_036721725.1 Actinomycetota bacterium | reverse complement strand
CTCATGCTGTTGCATTCTAGCATGCCCCTCCTAGGGGCGGAATCGGGCGGGAGGGCGAAGGTACGATGGTCATCATGAGGCTGGCGGTGGTCGGGGCGACGGGGGCGGTGGGGCGAACGATCCTCGGGCTGCTCGAGGAGCGGGGGTTTGCGTTCGATTCACTGACGCTTCTGGCGTCCGAACGGTCTGCGGGACAACGGCTTTCGATCGGCCGCAACGAGTACGTCGTGGAGGCGCTGGCCGACGGTTGGCATCGCGACGTGGACCTGGCGTTGGTGTCGGCGGGGAGCGCGGTCTCGAAGCAGGCGTTGCCACCGGCCGCGGCGAACGGCACCGTGTGCATCGACAACTCGTCCGCTTGGCGGATGACCGAAGGTGTGCCGCTGGTCATCCCCGAGATCAACGCCAGCGCTCTGGCGGAAGTCGGTCGCGACGGGCGTGGGGGCATCGTGGCCAACCCGAACTGCACCGCGATCACCGCCCTGATGCCACTCGGTCCGCTGCACAAGGCGTTCGGGCTCACCTCGCTCATCACGTCGTCGTACCAGTCGACGTCCGGCGCCGGGCAGAAAGGGCTGCGCGAGCTTCTCGAACAGGTCGAGAAGCTCCACGGCCAGGAGGACCTGCTGTCGCGAGCCGGCCGGGAACCAGAGGCGCTCCCCACGGGCGAGGTGTTCGGCCGGACCATCGCCTACAACGTGGTCCCGCGCGTCGAACGGTTCGATCCGAACGGGTCCGGCTTCACCACTGAAGAGCTGAAGATGGGGAACGAGGCTCGCAAGATCCTTGGCCTTCCCTCCCTTTCCGTGGTGGCGACGGCCGTTCGCGTTCCGACCGCGGTCGGCCACGGTGTGTCGATCCACGCACGGTTCGCGCAGCCGGTCACCGTTGAAGACGCGCGCGACGTGCTGGAGGCCGCTCCGGGCGTTCGGGTTATGGACGATCCGTCCGCAGACGTGTTCCCGACGCCCCTCGATTCGGCCGGGCTGGACGACGTGCTGGTCGGACGGCTCCGGCGCGATCCGAACGATCCGAACGCGCTTCTGCTGTTCGCCGCCGGCGACAACCTCCGCAAGGGTGCCGCGCTGAACGCCGTCCAGATCGCCGAATACCTCGCCCGCCGGTAAACCGTTCGGCCTCCTGCCGGACTTGGAGGCGTGAGGATGAAGGTCGATCCGCGGTTCGCGGAGCTGTATGAGGCGGAGTGGGCAACCGTGTATCGAGCGGCGTTCGTGCTGTGCCGTGACCGCGGTCTGGCCGAGGACGCGGCGCAGGAAGCGTTCGCGCGGGCCCTCGCCAGGTGGCGGCGGCTTCGGGGAGAATCGTGGGCGGCGGCGTGGATCACGACCACCGCGTTGAACGCGGCTCGACGGTCCCTGCGCCGCCGGACGGACGCGCCGGTCGTTGCACCGGACGCGGGCGATCCGGGGATGGAGGAGTCCATGGATCTGTGGCGCGGGATCGGGAAGCTTCCGCGGCGGCAGCAGGAGGCCGTGGTGCTCCATTACGTGGCCGACCTGACCGTGGGCGACACGGCGGCGGCGATGGGATGCGAGGA
>DAIMKN010000288.1:0-1559 GCA_036721725.1 Actinomycetota bacterium | reverse complement strand
CCTTCGTAGGTGGAGGGGTAGGCGAACGCGCTCGCTCGCTGGAGCAGGCCGATGAGTTCGTCGTCGCCGATGTAGCCGGTGAACACGACTCGGCCGGCCGCCTGGAGATCCGAGGTTTCGCGTTGGAGTTCGCCCGCCGTGTCGCCTCGCCATTCCTGGCCCACGATGACCAGCTTCTCGGGGACCTCGGGGTGCGAAGACAAGAGCCGTCGGTAGGCCTTGACGAGCGTGATCAGGTTCTTGCGGGGCTGGAGGTTGCCGATGGACAGGAAGAAGGGCGGCTCGACCGGCGACGGCCGGGCCCGCCCGTCGGAGAACTCGGGGCCGATCCCGTTGTGCGCCACCACGATCCGCGACTCCGGCACGCCGTACACCCGCCTGATCTCGTCGCGCGAGAACTCTGACACCGTGACCACCCGCGCCGCGTGGCGCATCGACCACGGGATCGTTCGCTTCATCCACACCTGTTCGGCCCGCGAGTAGAACTGCGGCATCAGCGCGAACGCCACGTCGTGCACCACCGTCACCACGGGACACGGCGAGACCGGCGGGATCGTGTACTGGACGAACAGCACGTCCACCCGGTCCCGCCGAGCCATCCACGGCAGGACGAACGGGATCCGGACCAGCGGGTTGTCCGGCTTCATCAGCCGCACGCGCGTTCGTTCGTGCGACGCCCACGCCTGCATCGCGGAAGGGTGCGTGAAGTACAGGACGAACTCGTGGTCGCTCGCCGCCTGCAGCGCCGGGATGAGGTTCGCGATGAAGCGTTCGTTGCCGGTCTTGCGTTCGCCGATGGCGTGCGCGTCGATGCCGATCCGCAACCTTCGCCCCACTCGCCTCGAACCTCAGGACACGACCGCCGGACGGCGGGTCGGGTTGCTAGTATGCCCGCCGTCCGCCCGCTCCGGGCCCGAACGACCGAGAACGCTGGAGGAGGTTCCGCGATGCCTGAGACCACGCCGGTGGAGATCGAGGGGGTTCACCTGTTCACCCTCACCACCTACCCGGACAACCGCGGTTCGTTCACCGAGGACTACCGGCGGAACTGGCTGCCCGAGATGCGGGAGATGGTCCAGGGCAACATCTCTCGATCCTCGGCGAACGTCCTGCGCGGCCTCCACTTCCACAAGGCCCAGGCGGACTGGTGGAACTTCTACGACGGCGTGGCCGTGGTGGGGCTGTACGACCTGCGGAAGGGCTCGCCCACTGAAGGGAGTGGCCTGGCGATCCGGCTGGACTCGAACGACCACCTGAGCGGCCTGTACATCCCGCGCGGGGTGGCCCACGGCTTCTATGCCGAGACCGATGTCCTGCTGCACTACCTGGTGGACAACTACTACACGGGCGACGACGAGTTCGGCGTGACGTGGGACGACCCGGACCTCGGGATCGACTGGCCGTCCACCGACCCCATCCTGTCCGACCGCGACAGGTCGAACCCACGGCTGTCGGAGGTCCTGGCCGGCGCGCCGCCGTACGAAAGCTGATGAGGATTGCCTGCGCCGCACGTGTTCGGCTAAGGTCTGGGTTACGGGCGCGCTCGGAGAACGCGAGCC
>DAIMKN010000287.1:0-1575 GCA_036721725.1 Actinomycetota bacterium | reverse complement strand
TGACGTCGGCGAACACCACGGTGACGAGCTTGCGCTCCCGGTCGGACCGGCCCCGATCGGCCAGCGCCGTTCCGCAGGCGGGACAGAAACGGGCGTTCGGCGAGGGAAGGGGTTCGCCGCAGGACGGGCACGGGGCGGCGAGGGCGGCACCGCAGCGCCAGCAGACGGCGGCGGAGTCATCGCCGTTCGCCGAGCCGCAGGTGGGACACGTCCTCACGCCCGCAGTGTCGCACCCCTCGCGTCCGGCAGCGGAACCGGTGGGCGGTCAGCCGGAGGCCGGCAGGCCGTGGAAGGGGAAGATCTTGCGCTTGACCTCGGCGATGACCGCGTCGGCTGCGGGGTTCGGGCGGTCGTCGCCGATGGCTGGCTCGGACAGGCGGTGGGGTACGGCGTGGCCGGCCTCGCGTTCGGCCTCTTCGATCCAGGACCCGGGAAGGTCGTCGGGGAGCGTGTCGGCGGCACCGGCCATCTCGGCGAAGTAGAGGGTCCAGGCCCGCGGCACCACGCGGGCCCACTGGTAGCCGCCGCCTCCCGTCGCCACCCACCTCCCCCCCGCGGCGTCGTGAGCCAGCTGATGGAGGACGGCGGCGGTGCGGCGATAGGCGGCGGTGGTGAGCTGGAGGTTCGCCAGCGGGTCGGTGTGGTGCGTGTCGCACCCGAGCTGCGTCACCAGCACCTCGGGCCGCCACGCCGTGACCAGGGGCGGCACGATCTCCTCGAACGTCCTCAGCCACGCGTGGTCGCCCGTGTACGGGTTCAGCGGAACGTTGACTTTCGTCCCTTCGGCCTCGCCGCTCCCCCACTCGTCGACGAACCCGGTCCCGGGGAAGAGCGTTCGGCCCGACTGGTGGATGGAGATGGTGAGGACCCGCGGCTCCCGGGCGAAGATGGCGGCCGGACCGTCACCGTGGTGGACGTCGACGTCGACGTAGGCGACGCGTTCGACACCCTGCTGCAGCAGCCACGCGATGGCGATGGCGGGATCGTCGTAGACGCAGAAGCCGCTGGCCCGCTCCGGCATGGCGTGGTGGAGGCCGCCGGCCGGGTTGAAGGCGTGGATGGCTGTGCCCGCGAGGACGGCCTCGGCGGCGTTCACGGAAGCGCCCGCCACGCGCGCGGACGCCTCGTGCATGCCGGGGAAGATGGGATTGTCGCCCGGACCGAACCCGAACTCCCACCACGGCCCCGGCTCGCCCGCGCCCGCACGTCGAACGGCGTCCAGGTAGCGTTCGGTGTGCACGAGAAGCAGTTCGTCGTCCGTGGCGTCGCGGGCCGACGTCTCCACGACCTGGTCGCCGTCCACCAATCCGTAGTCGTGGATGAGCCGGCGGGTAAGAAGGACGCGCGCCGGGCGGAGCGGGTGCTGCGGGCCGTGGTCGTACATCGCGGCGTCGTCGCCGTACCAGACCAGGTGGACGGTCACGGAAGCCGGCCTCGGGCGGCGAGCATCACGGGATAGGCGATGCCCACCATCGCGTAGTCGAACGCGGGAGCGGCGGCGGTCGAGCCGGTGTCGTTCGCCACGAACGCCACCGCCGCCGCGGCGATCAGCACGAACAACATCGTTCGCCATTC
>DAIMKN010000286.1:0-1603 GCA_036721725.1 Actinomycetota bacterium | reverse complement strand
CCCGCCAGTCGTCGGTCTCGAAGTTGATGGGGAGGATGTCCTCGTATTTCTTGGGCGGGTTCTCCGCGTACTGCACGGTGCCGTCGGGGCGATGGCGGAACCACCCGGGATGCTCGGTGACCCACGGATGGTCCGGCGAGCACTGGTACGCCAGGTCCAGCGCGATCTCCAAGCCCTGGTCACGAGCGGCGCCGAACAGCCGGTCGAAGTCCTCCAGCGTCCCCAGTTCGGCGTGGATCGCCGTGTGGCCGCCGTCGGAGGCCCCGATGGCCCACGGGCTCCCCGGGTCCTCCCGCTTGGCCACCGTCGAATTGTTGCGCCCCTTCCGGTGGGTCAGGCCGATGGGATGGATGGGCGGCAGGTACAGCACGTCGAAGCCCATCTCCGCCACGTGGGGGAGGTGCTTCTCCAACTCCGCGAACGTCCCGTGGTGGCCGGGCTCGGCGGCGTACGAACGGGGGAACAGCTCGTACCAGGAGGAGAAGCGGGCCCGTTCACGGTCGACGGTGACGGCGAGTTCGCGTTCGTACCGAACGCCGAACCGCCGGTCCGGGTAGCGCTCCATCAGCTCGAGCAGGACGTCCTCCTCGGCCAGCCACTCGGTGGGATGGCGGCGAAGCTCGCCCGCCCAGTCGCGGAGGTTGCGCCCGTCGGGGCCGGCGGCCCGCCGGGCGGCGCGTTCGATCATCTCCACGCCGATCAGCGCCTCCATCGACACGTCCTGTCCCGCGTCGACCCGCCTCTTGAAGTCCCGCCGCCACGTCCCGAACCGGTCCACCCACGCCCGCAGGGTGTAGAGGTAGCGGCCGGGACGGCCGACCTGGAAGTGGCCTCGCCACCGGTCGTTCTCGACGAACGCCATCCGCGTCTCGTGCCAGTTGGGTTCGTCGTCCCGCTTCCAACCGAGCTCGGCGGCCAGCAGGTCGTGCCCGTCGGCGAAGATGTCCGCCTCCACCACGACGGCCTCGCCCGCCACGCGCTTGACGGGGAACGCGCCGCAGTCGATCTCGGGCGTCACGCCCTCGATGACCACCCGCCGACGACCCTCTCGAACAGCCACGCGGACACTCCTGTGTGTCGGAGCCCCAAGCTTACCGAGCGGGGAAGCCGCGAACGCTCAGGCGAGGCGAAGAGTCTGCATGACAACATGCCCCGGTCGAACGATTCCGTCGGCGCAGGCTAGTTTTCGCAGTTGATGACGGTCTCGCCGTTGACGCAGGTGTCGGTGCCGTCGCCCCCATCGAGGCTGTCGATCCCTTGGCGTCCGTTCAGGAAGTCGTTCCCGCCCAACCCGGAGATGACGTCCTTGCGGCGCCCCCGTCGAGCTTGTTCGGCCCGTCGTCGCCGGTGATCCTGTTGGGCGCAGCCGGAAGACCACTAACGTCCTCGATCCCCACGATCGTGTCGCTGCCGTACCCATGGCCGTTCCCGCCTGCAGGTCAACGGTAAGGCGATTGTGGTAGGAGCTGTCAAGGAAGGCGAGGATGTCCTCGCCAAGTCCACCGTTCACGTAATCTTGGCCCAGTGAGGCAAAGATACCGTCCGGGCGGTGGCGTCTCAAGGCCGGTGTAAATGACCGTCGGGCGTAGCTCCTTGTGGTCAT
>DAIMKN010000285.1:0-1617 GCA_036721725.1 Actinomycetota bacterium | reverse complement strand
AATAGAAGCCGTACTGGGCGACGAGCGCCGTCGTGTCGATCCGGCGGAACGCGAACAGCACGTCCTTGGACGTGATGGCGCGGTTCAGCGGCGGACCCCACTTCAGTCCGGACTTCAGCTTGAACGTCCACGTCAGGCCGTCGCTCGAAACCTGGCCCGTGTCCGTGGCGAGGTCGGGGACGATCTTGTCGCCCGCCACGCCGCCGACGTGGTTGTACCCGACCAGGTTGCGGATCAGGAGCTGCGAGTACAAGCCGAACGCGAAGCCCAGGTACTCACCCGTCGGGTCGAAGGCTCCGGTGAACCCGAAGTCCTCGATGGCGCTCCGGTAGACGCCGCCCTTGTGGATCGGGGTCGGCCCGCTCGTTGCGCCCCCGCTCGGGGTTTGCGTTGCGGGTGTGCTGCTGCTACACGCCGCGGCCACCAAGGTGAACACCACGGACAAACCGATCAGGCCGTACAGTCTCTTTCTTTCCATACTTCCCCCGTCTCCTGGGTTGTGGTGCGCGGTCACTTGTGTGTTGTGGTAAAGCCGTTCGCCGTGCCCCGTCCTCCCTTCTTCTCCTCCCCTTGAACCGAATGCGTCATCGTTCGACCCGGGATCACCCGAACCGTTCGAAAGGCCGGCCTCATCGTGCGGTCTTCGGGTCGAGCGCATCCCGCAGGCCGTCGCCGAGCAGGTTGAACGCGAGGGTCGTCATCAGCAGGAAGAAACCGGGGTAGAACATCATCCACCAGGCCACCGTGAAGATCTGACCTTCCGAGGCGTCGGAGAGCATGCGACCCCACGACGGGATGGTCTGGGGCACGCCCACGCCGAGGAACGACAGGGCGGCCTCGAACAGGATGTTGCTGGGGATGATGAGGGTGGAGTAGACGATGATCGGAGCGGCCAGGTTCGGCAGGAGCTCCCGGAACATGATCCGGGTGCTGCTCGCTCCGAGGGAGCGGGAGGCTTCGATGAACTCCCGTTCGCGCAGCGACAGGACCTGGCCTCGAACGATACGGGCGATGTAGGTCCAGTTCACCAGGGCGATGACGAAGATCACGAGCGACAGGCCGGGCTGGACCAGGCCCCCCAGACAACCCTGCGGGGTGATCCCGCACGCGGCCGCGATGCCGATGGCGAACAGCAGGATGGGGAGCGACATCACGATGTCGATGGTCCTGGAGATGACCGTGTCCACCCAGCCGCGGGTGTAGCCGGCCACGATGCCCAGGATGATGCCGATGACCACCGAGATGCCGGTCGCCACGAACGCCACCACCAGGGAGGTCCGGGCGCCGTAGATGGTCCGGACGAACAGGTCTCGTCCCACCGTGTCGGCGCCGAACCAGAAGTGCGTGCTGGGGCCGGCGGGCAGGCCGATATCGCTCAGTTCGTCGAAGAACAGCTGGTTCGGATCGTGATGCACGATGTGGTGCGCGATGAACGGCGCCAGGAACGCCATGATGATCAGCAGGATGATGAACAGGCTCCCGGCGATGGCCACCCGGTCCTGACGGAAGCGGTGCCAGAAGATCTGCCACGGGCTCCGGCCGGTGATGGCCTTGGCCGCGCCAGAAGGTTCCCCTGCGGGAGTGGTGTGCTGGGTATCCATCACAACGGCCATGGGC
>DAIMKN010000284.1:0-1640 GCA_036721725.1 Actinomycetota bacterium | reverse complement strand
ACCGCCGCGTCATCAACCGGAACAACCGGCTGAAGCGGCTGCTCGACCTGCAGGCCCCCGAGATCATCGTGAACAACGAGAAGCGGATGCTCCAGGAGGCCGTCGACGCGCTGTTCGACAACGGCCGCCGGGGTCGCCCCGTGACGGGGCCGGGCAACCGTCCGCTCAAGTCGCTGTCCGACATGCTGAAAGGCAAGCAGGGCCGGTTCCGCCAGAACCTGCTCGGCAAGCGCGTCGACTACTCCGGCCGTTCGGTCATCGTCGTCGGCCCGCAGCTCAAGCTGCACCAGTGCGGCCTGCCCAAGCAGATGGCGCTCGAGCTGTTCAAGCCGTTCGTCATGAAGCGTCTGGTCGACCTGTCGTTGGCGCAGAACATCAAGAGCGCCAAGCGGATGGTCGAACGGGCCCGCCCCGGCGTGTGGGACGTGCTGGAGGAGGTCATCGCGGAACACCCGGTGATGCTGAACCGGGCGCCCACGCTGCACCGCCTCGGCATCCAGGCGTTCGAGCCGGTGCTGGTGGAGGGCAAGGCCATCCAGATCCACCCGCTCGTGTGCACCGCGTTCAACGCGGACTTCGACGGGGACCAGATGGCCGTGCACCTGCCGCTGTCGGCGGAGGCCCAGGCCGAGGCGCGCATCCTGATGCTCTCGACGAACAACATCCTGTCGCCGGCCCACGGGCGTCCCATCGCCGTGCCGACCCAGGACATGGTCCTCGGCATCTACTACCTGACCATCGCCAACCCCCGTCCCGACAAGGACGAGGACATCCCGCGGTTCTCGTCCTCCGACGAGGCCCTCATGGCGCTCGACTCGCACAAGGTGGACCTCCACGACGTGGTGCGGGTTCGGCTCCCCGGCAAGCAGGTCGACGCCGCCCAGCTCCCGGAGGGTTGGAACCAGGCCGAGGCGGGGGGTCGCCAGCCGCTCGTGGAGACCACGGTGGGGCGGATCCTGTTCAACGAGGCCCTGCCCATGGAGTTCCCCTACACGAACCACCACATCCAGAAGGCCGATGTCGGCGCCATCGTCGATCAGTGCGTGTCGCAGTTCGACAAGGCAACGGTGGAGAACATCCTGGACAACCTGAAGACGCTCGGATTCCACTATTCGACGCGGGCCGGCGTGACCATCGGCATCGACGACGTGGTGACGCCCAAGGACAAGGGCAAGATCCTGGACTTCCACGAGAAGCGCGCGGAGAAGGTCGAGACCCAGTTCCGCAAGGGCATCATCACCGGCGACGAACGCCGCCAGGAGCTCATCCAGATCTGGACAGAGGCCACCGACCAGGTGAAGGACGCCATGGAGGCCGCGTTCACCGAACGCAACCCCATCTACATGATGGCCTACTCGGGAGCCCGGGGGAACATCATGCAGATCCGCCAGATCGCCGGTATGCGAGGGCTGGTGGCGAATCCGAAGGGCGAGATCATCCCGCGGCCGATCAAGGCGAACTTCCGCGAGGGCATGTCCGTGCTGGAGTACTTCATCTCCACCCACGGCGCCCGCAAGGGGCTGGCCGACACCGCGCTTCGGACCGCCGACTCGGGCTACCTGACCCGCCGGCTGGTGGACGTGGCCCAGGAGGTCATCATCCGCCAGGACGATTGTGGTTCGGACCGCGGCATGCCCGTT
>DAIMKN010000283.1:0-1642 GCA_036721725.1 Actinomycetota bacterium | reverse complement strand
CCGAACCACCCTGGAAGATGAGGAACCCGTACGACGGCTGGTCGAACGGCGCGCCGAACACCCCCGTCAGCCGGATGGAGAAGGTCCCCGTTTTCGCCACCAGCACCCCGTCCACCCGGCCGCCAGCGAAGGGTTCGTCGGACACCGCCTGGGTCGTCCAGCTCGCCGGGGCGTCCAGGGAGAACCGCGCTCCGGGGTCCTCATAGATGCGCCAGTCGACTGCAGGGCGAACGGCGAAGTAGACGCCGATCACGCCCACCAGGACGACCACCACGAGCACGGCACCGAGCGGCCCCAGCGCGCGTCCCTGCCAGAAGCGTCGCTGCCAGGGACGGGCTCCCGGCTGCCGGGGCGGGAGAAGCTTGGACGGGAACGGCTCGGGGCCGCCTCGTTCGAGGTCGGCGAGGTCGCGGGCCTCCGCGTCGGACAATCCCGAGGCCGACCGCTTGGACTCCAGCTCCCGCCGCCGGAGGACCGGATCGCCGCAGTGTTCGGTCATGTGGGCGGCCCCCCGCCGGTTTGGAGCCATCGCCACGCCGGGCTGACCGGCCCCACTCCCCCGCCGATGCGCGCGGCGTGCCGGATGGCATCCGTGACGAACGCCTTCCCTTGGCGCACCGCCTCGGCCAGATCCGACCCCCTCGCCAGGTACGCGGTGATGGCGGCGGACAGGACGCAGCCCGTGCCGTGGGTGTTCGCGGTGTCGATCCGTTCGGCCTCCAGCCACTCCTCACCGTCATGGTCGACGAACAGGTCGTCGGCGGTGCCGTCCCGGAGGTGACCGCCCTTCACCAGGACGGCCCTCGCGCCCAGGGCCAGGATGGCGTCCGCCGCTTTGCGCATGTCCTCGCGGCGTTCGACGTCGAACCCCGCCAGGCCGGAGGCCTCGGGGAGGTTCGGGGTGACGAGGTCCGCCAGCGGGAGGATCAGCGTTCGAAGGGCCCCCACAGCCTCCGGGCGAAGCAGGGCATGGCCGTGCTTGGAGACGAACACCGGATCGACCACCAACGCTGGGATCCGGGCCCGGTCCAGGGCGGCGGCGGCGGCCTCCACGATGCGGGCGGAGGACAGCATCCCGGTCTTCGCCGCGTCCACACCGATGTCGCTCGTCACCGCGTCGATCTGCGCGGCCACGATCTCCGGCGGAACATCGGACACGGCCGTGACCCCGACCGTGTTCTGCACGGTGACCGAGGTGACCGCGCTCATCCCCCACGCCCCCAGCACGGCGAACGTCTTCAGGTCCGCCTGGACGCCGGCGCCGCCGCCCGAGTCGGACCCGGCCACCGTGAGGGCGCGGGGCGGCGGCGACCCCCGTTCGCGTTCGCGTTCGCGTTCGCGTTCGCGTTCGCGTTCGCGTTCGCCTTCGCGTTCGCGTTTTATCCCGCCCTCAGCCGGCAAAGTGATCCCAGCCTTCCTCGGCCAGGGGCTGTTCGTCTCCGTCCTCACCGACGGCGAACAACCCCGAGCCCTCCCTGATCTCCCCGATGTCGGTGAGCGGGGTCCCGTGGCGCTCCATCAGCCGGGCCGCCGCTTCCTGGACCTCATCGGCCGGGAGCGTGGCCAGCAGCTCGAAGTCCTCCCCACCCGTCATGGCGAGCGCCACCGGATCGACGTCCAGGCTGGCCGCGCCTTCTTGGAG
>DAIMKN010000282.1:0-1659 GCA_036721725.1 Actinomycetota bacterium | reverse complement strand
GATGCTCCGCCGCGACCACGGCGATGGGCTCGCCCGCGTAACGGATGACCGTGGAAGCGAACACCGGCTGATCGGCGAACTCCAGCCCGTACGTGGTCTTGCCCGGCACGTCCTCCGCCGTCAGAACGGCCTGGACCCCCGGCATCGTGAGCGCCTGGGTGATGTCCACCGAACGGATATGTGCGGAGGGCAGCGCCGAACGCAGCGTCTGGCCCCACAGCATGCCTTCGGCCCACAGGTCGCTGCCGTAGGCGAACGACCCCTTGACCTTGGGAACGCCGTCCACCCGTCGCACCGACTCCCCGATGCCCCGCGTCGAGGTGGGTCGAACGGGCGCCTCCGTCCGCGCGGTCATGCCCGGCGCGGTCACGTTCGACCCTCAGAGGCCAGACGAACGGCGTCCAGGATCTTGGCGTAGCCGGTGCAGCGGCAGATGTTGCCGGCCAGGGCCTCACGGACGGTCTCCTCGGTTGGGTCGGGGTCGTGCGCCAGCAGGTCGGTCACGGCGACGATCAATCCAGGGGTGCAGAAGCCGCACTGCACGGCGCCCGCCTCCAGGAACGCCTCCTGCACCGGATGCAGCCGCCCGTCCGCGGACAGCGCTTCGACCGTTCGAACCTCGCGCTCGTGGGCCTGGGCGGCGAGGACGAGGCAGGCGTTCACCAGCTCGCCGTCCATCCACACCGAACACGATCCACACTCGCCCTGCTCGCAGGCGTTCTTCGAGCCGGAAAGGCCGAGGTCGTCGCGCAGCATGGACAGGAGGCTCGAACCGGCCCACACGTCGGCCTCCCGCCACTCACCGTTGACGTTCGTCCTCACCAGCATGGGCAACCCCTCAGATCCCGGTGCGCTCGGCGAGTGCCCACGTCAGGGCGCGGGTGGCCATCACCCGGCACGCGTGCCTCCGGTACGCGGCGGTCCCCCGGACGTCGTCGATCGGCATCGCCGCCGCCGCGACCAGCTCGCCGAACTCACGCCGAACATCGTCAGGCACCCTGACGTTCGGATCGGCCCATGCCCCCGCGTCGTGGAGGCGCCCGGCGGCGAAGGCCTCAGCCTGGGGGGCGCGCAGGATCCCGGGCCCCACCGAACCCAGGGCGACCCGAACCGTGCGGCCGTCCTCATCGAGCACCAGACACAGGCTGGCCACCGCGATGACCATGGCGTTGCGCGTGCCGATCTTGGAGAACGAACCACCTCCGCGCACCACACGCCACCGAGCGCCGAGGATGAGCTCGTCGGGCCGCAAGGCCGTTCGCTTGGGACCGGTCAGGAACTCGTTCCACGGCAGGGTGCGTTCGCCCTGCTGCGAGGTCAGCACGATCTCCGCGTCGTAGGCGGCGAGGACCGGCAGGGCGTCGCCGGCCGGCGACGCCGTGGCCAGGTTGCCGCCGATGGTCCCGCGGTTGCGGATCTGGGGCGAGCCGACCGTGCGGGACGCCTGGGCCAGGGGTGTGAACGCCGCGAGGTCCCGCCGGAGCCGGGTGTACGTCACCCCCGCCCCCACGAACACCGACCCGTTCTCGCGGGACCACTGCCGTAGCTCTCCCAAGCGCGACACGTCCATCAGCACCTCGGGTCGGCGACGGTCGAAGTTCAGGTCCACCATCAGGTCCGTCCCCCCCGCGATGGGCACGGCCTCGGGACGGGCCGCCT
>DAIMKN010000281.1:0-1685 GCA_036721725.1 Actinomycetota bacterium | reverse complement strand
GCCGTGCTGAAGGTGGAGATCGACGGCGATCAGGCGGCCGAGGTCGGCGCGCACCTCATCCGGCTGACCGACGACCCGCAGCTCAAGGCCAGCATGGAGGAGCGGGCTCGAACGTACGCCCGGACGGTGCTCGATTCGAGGCGCTGCGCGGACCTCTACCTGGAGGCCGTTCGCCGTTCAACGGAGGTGGACACCGAAAGGCCTGCGGCCCGAGCGGTTCCTGGCGCGTCGAGCGGGCACCGGGAGTTGCCGCCGATCGCCGGCGGCGCCGACCCGCGCGACGCCGGCCTGGCCATGGCCTCGCACCGTTCGGCCCTCTCTCTGATCGATGACCTCGCCGCCCGAACGCTCCCCCTGTCCGGCACCGCCGTCGAACTGGACCTGCTGTACCGGATGCTGCTGCGTCGCCCGGCCGAGGATGGTGCCCTGCGTTCGGCCCAGCTGGCCGTGGCGGCCGGCGACATCACCCGCAGCGACCTCATCCGCGACATCGTGGGGAGCCGCGAGTTCCGCGAGGTCGATCTGATCGAACGCAACCTCACTCATGTCCGCCGGGAGTCTCGGCCGTTCACCGTCTATCAGGGGTCGCCGGTGGGAGAGGATACGACCGAAAGGGTCGTCGAGATCCCGTGGGCGCTGTCGCGGGTGGGCGGGGCGCGCCGGCTCCTCGACCTTGGCTATGCCTATGCATCGGGGGTGTACCTCTCGGCGCTCCTGGCCCTTCCGGCACCGGAGCTCCACGGCCTGGACTGGTCCGCGTCGCCGGCCCCCGGCATGCTACGGACGCGCGGGGACCTCCGCCGCATGCCGTACCGCGAGGGTTCGTTCGACCTGGTCATCTGCATCTCGACCATCGAACACATCGGCCGGGACAACACCGGCTACGGACTTCCCGGCCACACCGGCTCGAGCGGCGACGTCGAGACCATCCGCGAGATCGAACGCGTCCTGGAGCCGGCCGGCCGCCTTCTCATCACCGTGCCGTTCGGCCAGCGCGAGGAGCACTCGTGGTTCCTCCAGTACGACGCGGCCGAGTGGCAGAGGCTGCTGGCGAACACTTCGTTCTGGGTGGAGGAGCAGACGGCGTTCCGGCTGGACGCGGAGGGGTGGCAACCAACCGACGGACTGATCGGGACCGAGAGGCTGCGCTACGCCAAGAACGGCGCCCCCGCCGCGCAAGGCGTCCTGTGCGCCTCGCTCCGCAAGCCGGGCTGACCGTCGCGGGTGAATCTCAAGTCGCCGCGAGTCTTCTGACTCGTTGAGCCACCTCCGGTTCGAGTTTCATATCGCGCACCAGTCGCTCGATGTCCTTGACGACCTGCGGGCCAACCGTCGCGGAAGCCGTGACGAGCATTTCGCTCAGCATCTCGAGCGCGATCCCCGACTCGTCCGCATCGATGAGCTCGTCAATTAGAGTCACCTTTGGCGTCGGCAAGAACTCCGCTGTGAGGATGAGCACGCCGCGGACTCGTCCGCGAAGGTCTTCGTAGTACGTAGCATCGAACCGGCCAGTCATGGATCCTCCGCAGGTTCTTCGGGTCGATCCCAAGACTATCCGGAAGGCGTGCCCTCTCCCTCAGAAACGTATAGCGCGCCATACATTCGCGAGCGCCAACGTCTCCGGCCCACGAGATCGACGCCGCCGATCGAACACCCGCGCCTCCCCGATCCGTGCGGGTCAGCGT
>DAIMKN010000280.1:0-1687 GCA_036721725.1 Actinomycetota bacterium | reverse complement strand
GGATGTTCGACGCCATGAACTCGGAGGCTTCCGTCACGCAGACGCGGTCGTGGCGCCCGGACAGGACCAGGACCGGGTGGCCGACGTGCGCCAGGCGGTCCTCCACATCGATGCCGCCGTAGTCGATGGCCGCGAAGTGCTTGATGACGGCCGGGGTGTAGACGCCGCCCTCGATCTGGCGAACGTAGTCCTGGATACGAGGGTCCTGGGGGTCGGCGAAGTGGAAGGGCAGCTGGTCGATCAGCAGTTGTTCCATGTCCTCCGGCGTCTCCACCGACGCCTCCGCCTCCAAGGACGCCCGGACCTGTTCGCGGATCGACTCCGGCTCCAGCGCTTCCAGGTTCGCCTCGATGCCGTCGAACCACCGGCTCGAACCGACCCCGCTCGACACGATGCTCTGGGCTGCGAACCCATCGTGGTCCACGGCGTTCTGCAGCGTCACCAAGGCCCCGAACGAATGCCCCAGGACCGCGTAGCGTTCGAGGCCGAGCGACGCGGCGAGCTCCCGCACGTCGGTGGCCATCTGTTCGATGGTCCACGTCTCGGCGGCGCAGGATTCCGAATGCCCCTGGGCCCGCTGGTCCACCAGGAACAGCCGGTAGCCGCGTTCGGTCAGCGGATCGAGATAGTCGCCGAACTCCCGCATGTCCAACCCCGGTCCACCGTGCAGGACGAGCACCGGATAGCCGGTCTCCTCGCCGCGCTCGACGACGTAGAGGCGGGTGTCACCGACACCGACCAGGCGTCCGTCCCACTTCGTCATGCAGGCTCCTTGTCCCCCGCCTGCGAGGCGGCTCATCGTTCCGGCGGCTGCCCCCACGAGTCGCGACCGGTCAGAGCGATGCCCGCGCTCTTCAGGCCGTACTTCCGGTTCACGTTCACCATCACGGCGGTCAGGCGTTCGACGATGCGGGCCATCGCCAGCGGTCCGGCGTCGGCCCACCCGAGGTCCGGGATGGCCTCGACGAGCTCCCCGATCCGAGCCTTCGCTTCCGCGTCGTCGCCGCACAGGAGGACGTCGCCCTGGAGGGGATGGTCCAGGTCCTGCAGAGGCTCGGCCCCCACGGTATGGAAGCCGCTGACCAGACGGATGCCCTTGGGCAGCAACGCTTTCGCCTGTTCGGCGGCCGAGCCGGCCCACGGCGTGAGCACCTGCCACGGCCGGCCACCCACCGCCGTCGCCAGGGGCGTGGTCGTGTCGCACAACACCGCGTCGGGCTTCAGCGAGTCCTTGATCGAACGGTACGTGTCGGCCTGCCCGGCGAACGGCACGGTGACGAACACCAGGTCGCTGTCCGCCACCGCCTGCTCGTTGGCCATACCCCTCACGGGAGTGTCCAGCCCGGGCAGCGCGTCGTTGGCGCGGGCGGCGGCGGCCCGGCCCTTCTCGTCCGAACGCGACCCGATGACGATGTCGCGGCCTGCCCGCGCCAGACGCAGCGCCAGGCCGAACCCCTCGTCCCCCGTTCCTCCGACGATGGCGATGGACATGGAGGCGAGCATACCGGCCGGACCGACCGCGGCCGGAGGCGGCGCTCACGTGGCGGCCGGCTTCTCCAGCACCACGAGCGGGGCCGGTTGGACCGAGCGGGTCAGCGGCGTGTCCGGGTCGGGCAGGGCCAGGATGCGTTCGATGACGGGACGGACCACACGTTCGAAGGTCTCGTCGTCCAGCTCCCACAGGATC
>DAIMKN010000279.1:0-1693 GCA_036721725.1 Actinomycetota bacterium | reverse complement strand
CCGGCGCGGCGGTCTATGACTCCACCCGCTACCAGGGTCGTGTCGGTTGGTACACGGTGGGCGGCACCAGCCTGTCCTCGCCGTTGATCGCGGCGGTCTACGCCCTGGCGGGCAACGCCTCCTCGTCGAGCTACCCCGCTTCGATCCCCTACGCCCACACGTCCAGCCTGCACGACGTCACGGCCGGTTCGAACGGCACGTGCAGCACCACGATGTGCAAGGGCGCCGCGGGCTACGACGGTCCGACGGGCGTGGGTACGCCGAACGGTACGGGCGCCTTCTAGGCTCGTCTCCACCCGGTTCGAGGCTCCACGCGAGGCGCCGGCCCCTTCGTTCCGAGGGGGACGGCGCCTCGCCGCGTTAGCCGGCCAGGATCTCGCCCAGCGCCTCCAGGCTCTCCACGTTGTGCCCCGGCAGGAAGACATCGACGAACGGCAACGCGGCAGCCATCCCTCTGGCCAGCGGCTCGTACCGCGGGCTTCCCTTGAGGGGGTTCACCCACACCATGCGGTGGGCCAGCCGGGCGAGCCGCGCCATCTGGTTGCGCAGGTCCTCGGGCTCGCCTCGGTCCAGTCCGTCCGAGCACAGCACCGCCACCGAGCCTCGAACGGACGAACGCTGACCCCACCGGTCCATCAGCTCCTTCAGCGACGCCCCGATCCTGGTCCCGCCCTCCCAGTCCGGCACCAGCGTTCCCGCGTCCCGCAGCGCCAGGTCCGGGTCCCGCGTGGCGAGCGTTCGGGTCACCCTGGTCAGCCGCGTGCCGAAGCAGAACACCTCGACCCGCCGCCCGCCTGCCCGCGCGGCGAAGCCGAACTGCATGAGCGCGGCGGCGTAGGGCGCCATCGATCCGGACACGTCGAGGATCAGCACCAGCGGCCGGACGCGGATGCCGGGCTCGCGCCACACCCGGTGGAACGGCTCGCCTTGGGTTCGGAACGAACGCCGAAGCGTCTGGCGAAGGTCGAACCTCCTCCCCTGCCGCGCGGGGCGAAGGCGGCGGCTCTTGCGGTGCGGCATCGCCACGGCCAGACGACGGATCAGCACGGCCGTTCGAGCCAGCTCCTCCGGCGTCATGGCGTCGAACGCCTTGTGCCGCAACACTTCTGCCTCACTCGCCACGATCCGCACGGCGACGTTCCCTTCAGTCTCCTGACCCTTCGGGGGCAGGCGCCACGAGACGCCCGCCGGCAGGTCGTCCGCCGACTGCTCCCGGCCGTCCGGCGGGGGCGAGGAGAACGCCGCCGGGTCCAGGCCGTGCCCGTCCTCCTCCATCCTGCCGCGACCGAAGTACGCGTCGAACGCAAGGTCGAAGGCGTCGAACTCCCGGGGCGTCGAGACGAGCGTGGCCCGGGCGGCCCAGTACAGATCCTCCCGGTCGAACGCGTCCAGGGCCCCGGCGGCCCGGCAGAACGACAGGATCCGGCCTGTCCCGACGGTGAGGCCCTGGCTTCGGAGGTACCGGCCGAAGCCGACCAGGCGCTCCACGGGCTCCGTCGCCACGGCCGTCGTTGTGGGCTCCCCGCTACGATCCGGCCGCGGCCGAGACGATGGCCGGGAGGTGCGTTCGAGCCACGGCGATGTCGTCGTGGTCCTTCAGCACCGCTCCCAACGTCGCCTCCACAGCGGCGCCGTCCAATCGGTCGACCCCCAGGAAGGCCAGGGCGTGGGCCCAGTCGATGGTCTCGGCGAC
>DAIMKN010000278.1:0-1702 GCA_036721725.1 Actinomycetota bacterium | reverse complement strand
ACCTTGGCCACCTTCACGTACCAGGCGTTCGGGTTCTGGATGGGGATGAAGATGTCGGACAGGAACAGCAGGGGCAGGATGATGCCGTTCACGATGGGAGGCGCCGCGTCGGCGTTCGGGATGACCCCCGTCAGGGCGAGGCCGAGGGCGGAGAACGACGCCGCCCCCACCACGATCGTCACGACGTAGGCAGCGAACGTTCGACTGGGGAGCGAAGCGTGGTAGAACGCCGCGCCGAACGCCGCCACGATGGCCACCAGGATGATGGCCACGATGACGGCGTGGACGATCCGCCCGAACAGGTACGCCCACGACGGCAGCGGCGTGCCCCTCGTTCGCTTCAGGATCCCGGCGTCCCGCTGGAACGTGACGCTGATGGCGAGGTTCGTGTACGTGGCGGTGATGATGGAGAACGCGGCGATGGAGGCCACGTAGAACGTCGACGTGCTGACCTGGCGGCCGAAGATCTGCTGGGTGTTGTTGCCGAACAGCGCGGTGAAGATGACCAGGAACATGAGCGGGAAGGCGAACGTGAAGAACACGGAGGCCGGGTTGCGCCAGAACGCCTTGTTCGTGTAGCGGACCTGCCGGACCGCCAGACCGAGGTCACTCATCGCTCCCCCCTTTCCTTCGCCGTTGACGCCCCGTCGCAGCCTGTACGGTCTCCTCCTCGGTCCCCTCGACGTTCCCGGTCAGCTCCAGATAGACGTCCTCGAGGGACGGCCGGGTCACGTCGAGCGCCTGAAGCGTCACGCCGTGGTCGAGTGCCCAGCCCGTGAGCTCGTGGAGCGTGCGGGTGGGCTCGGTCGAGGACAGACGGAGCGTCCCGTCCACGCGTTCGGCCTGGAGCGTCGAGGGGAGCTCGGGCGCACCGTCGGGCAGGACGAACGTGACCCGGGTGGCGGCGGTGTTGCGCCCGCCGAGTGAGGCCGGCGGACCCTGCGCCACGATACGCCCCGAGGAGATCACGGCGACCTGCTTGGCCAGGAACTGCGCCTCGTCCATGTAATGGGTGGTGAGGAACACCGTCTTGCCCAGCGACTCCAGGTTCTTCACCACCTGCCACGCCCCCCGCCGCGCGGCGGGGTCGAACCCGGTGGTCGGTTCGTCCAGGAACAACAGGTCGGGGTCGCCGGCCAGGGCGATGGCCACGTCCAGCCGGCGCTGCTGCCCGCCCGACAGGCGAAGCACCCTGGTGTCCCGCTTCTCGGAGAGGCCAACCACCTCCACGATCTCCCCCACCGGCCGGGGGTGCGGGTAGTAGCCGCGGAAGAGTTCGATGGTCTCCGACACCGTGAGGTACGGGTCGATGCCGGTGGACTGGAGCACGATGCCGATGCGCGACTTGAGCGTTCGCTGCCCCTTAGCGGGGTCGAACCCCAGGACCGACACCTCGCCGCCGTCGCGGTCGCGGAACCCCTCCAGGATCTCGACCGTGGTCGTCTTGCCCGCGCCGTTCGGGCCGAGCAGCGCGAACACCTGCCCCGCGGGGACCGACAGGTCGATGCCGCGAACGGCCTCCACATCGCCGTAGGACTTGCGGAGCCCCCGGATCTCGATGGCGGTCGCGCCGGTCTCGGTGCTCATGCGGCCGTCAGCCTGTCACACGGGTTCGAGCCCCGCAATGCCCACCACACCCGGGAAGCGGGAACATCCCGACGTGCGCCGGGGTATCCTCGCACCCGGCGATCGTCGGGAGGAC
>DAIMKN010000277.1:0-1732 GCA_036721725.1 Actinomycetota bacterium | reverse complement strand
CCGACCGGATCCTGGCCATCGTGTCCGACGACCCCTCGGAGAACGCGTGGTACCAGGCGTCGCTCGCGATGATCGACACGGACGGCGGCAAGGAGCGGATCCTCTACCGGGGCGACCGCCAGCTGGGGCTTCCCGCCGCCTCACCCGATGGTTCGCGTCTGGCCGTGGTCCAGGCCATCTGCAGCGACCGACTGGTGGTGGCGGGCGATCTTCTGGTGATCGACCCGGACACCGGAGAGTCCTCGCCCATAGACACGAATGGCGTCGACGTCACGTCGCTGGCATGGCGGGACGCCGAACACCTGTTCTGGCTGGGCCAGCGAGGTCTGGACATGGTGGCCGGCGAACTGGACGCCGCCTCGGGCGTGGTGAGCGAACACTGGTCCACGAACGAGAGTTCGGGCCTCATCCAGCCAGAGGGTCGGCCGACGGCGGACGGCGGATGCGCCGCTGTCTTCACAAGCTACGACCGCTACCCGGAGGTCGTCATCGTGGCCCCGGACGGTTCGGTTCGAACGGTGGCCTCGTTCGCCCACGAAGGTTCGGCGTACTTGCGAGGGCTGGCGGGACGTCTGGAGCGGGTCTCGTGGACGGCGTCCGACGGCTTGGAGATCCAGGGACTGCTGGTGCTGCCGGCGGAAGGCGCCGGACCGTTCCCGCTGATCGTCAATGTGCACGGCGGCCCCATCGGTCACACCAGCGAGCGATGGGCGATGCGATCGGACTCGAACCCGCTGCTGGTGAGCCGGGGCTACGCCGTGCTGTTCCCCAACCCTCGGGGCAGCAGCGGCCGGGGGCAGGCGTTCGCCGAGATGGTGTACGGCGACATGGGGGGCGGCGACGCCGGCGACATCATGGCCGGGGTCGATGCGCTCATCGAACGCGGCATCGCCGACGGCTCGCGACTCGGGGTGACGGGCGGGAGCTACGGCGGCTTCATGTCGACGTGGCTGGTCACGCAGACCGACCGGTTCGGCGCGTCGGTGGCGCTCTCGCCCGTGACCGACTGGTACAGCCAGCACTTCGCCAGCAACATCGGCACGTGGGACCGCGACATCCTTCGGGACGAACCGGCCAGGCCGGGCAGCGAGTATTTCGCCCGGAGTCCCGTGATGTTCGCGTCGAACGTTCGAACACCGACCTTCGTGACGGGGGGCTCGGTGGACGAGTGCACCCCGCCCGGGCAGGCCCACGAGTTCTACCGCGCGTTGCGCGAGAACGGCGTGGACGCCTCGCTCGCCATCTACCCGGGCGAGGGCCACGGGGTACGCAACATCGCCGCCGGCGTCGATCTCACCACCCGCATGCAGTGGTGGTTCGAACGCTACATCCCGGCAACGACACCGCCGGAGTGAGCTCAGCACAGTCCGCCGAGCCCGTGCCGCCGCCCGGCCAGGAGCGGGGGGCAGCCCTCGGCCGTCATGTGTTCGCCCGGGGTCGCGACCTTCCGATCGCCGTGCGGGCCGAGGGTTCGGTCATCTGGGACGCCGACGGCAGGCGCTACCTCGACGCCGCGGGCGGTGCGATCGTGGTCGGCATCGGCCACGGCGACGGCGGCGTGGCGGCGGCCATGGCCGAACAGGCCGCGCGGGTCGCGTACGCCCATGGCACCAAGTTCACCACCGAGCCGCTGGAGCGCTACGCGGCTGAGGTGGCGGCGCTGCTCCCGATGGACGACGCTCGGATCTACCCGGTGTCCGGCGGCAGCGAGGGCGTCGAGACGGCGCTGAAG
>DAIMKN010000276.1:0-1751 GCA_036721725.1 Actinomycetota bacterium | reverse complement strand
TCGATCTCCTGGGTCACGACCTTCCAGTCGAACCGCTCGGCTCGCTCCAGGCCGGAGGCGCGGAGGCGTTCGGCCAGATCGGGCTGCGTCAGGAGGCTGCGAACGGCCGCGGCCAGGGCGTTCGGGTCGTTCGGCCTGACCAGCAGGCCGTCCACGCCGGGGCGAACGACCTCGCGGTAGCCGGGGATGTCGGAGCCGGCGACGGGCAGTCCGGCCGCCATGGCCTCGAGCAGCACGATGCCGAAGCTCTCCCCTCCCACGGCGGGCCCCAGGAACACGTTCGAGGCCGCGTGGTACGGCGGGAGATCGTCGTGGGCGACGTTGCCGAGCATCGTGACGCGTTCCCGCAGGTCATCCGGCAGGGAGTCCAGAGCGGCGCGTTCGGGCCCGTCGCCCGCCACGATCAGCCGGAGGTCGTCGAACTCGAGCGCCAGGCGCTCGAGCGCGGCCACAGCGACGGCGAAGCCCTTCCGCGGCTCCAGACGGTTGACGAACAAGAGCTTGCGGCCCTCGGCAAGGCCGGTGGCGGGCGCGGCGCGACGGAACAGTTCGAGGTCCACGCCGTTCGGGACGATGCGGACGGCGCCCCGGAACCTTCGGCCGACGAACGCGGCAGCAGCTTCGGACACGGCGATCCTCACCGCGAGCTTGCGCCACACCGGCCCGAGCAGCGGCGCGGCGACGGCGAGGGCCCGGGAGCGTTCGGCGTAAGCGTGGAAGGTGGCGACCACCGGGACCGGTGAGACCAGCGTAGCGAACAGGGCGGTGCTCGGGGCGAACGGCTCGTGGACGTGGACGACGTCGGGTGCGAACGCGGCCAGCGCGCGGCGGATGCGGGGGACGCTACGGGGGTCGGGGCAGACGGGCGCCACCGAACGGTTGTAGCCGATCCGCACGGGCCTCCCCACCACGGTCGCCCCGTTCACCGGTCCCGCGGCGGGCGCCAGGATCAGCGCCTGGTGTCCCCGGATGCGCAGGTGCGCCGCGAGCTGGCCCACATGGACCTGCACGCCGCCGGGCGCATCCCAGGCGTAGGGGCAGGCCAGGACGATCCTCACCGGCCAGAGCTCCGGGTCAGGCCGGTGGCCGTTCGACGGGCCAGGCCGGCTGGAACATGTGCCAGTCGGTCGGAGCCGCCGAGATGAGCCGTTCGAACCGCGCCGCCAGCAGCCGCGTCAGCGTCCCCACGTCCTCCCGCATCGACCCGGACCGTTCGATCTGAAGGGGCGGCTCGATGATCGTGTGCCACCCCTCCGGCGTGGTGTAGACCGCCGAGGGCGACAGCGGCGAGCCGGTCGCCAGCGACAGATACGCCGGGCCCGCCGGAAGCTGGCGGGGTTCGCCGAACATCTCCACCTCCACACCGCGGTCGGTCAGGTCGCGGTCGGCCACCAGCGTGATGACCTCGTTCTCCGAGAGCAGCCGAACGAGTTCGGCGCCGACGTTGCGACCTTCGGACAGTGGGACGATGCCCATCCCCAGCGCGCGCCGGTGCTTCAGGAAGAGCTCGAACACCTCCTTGGGCTTCAGCTCCTCGGCCACGGCCGACATGCGGTAGCCGTTCAGGCAGAGCCAGTGCCCGGCGGCGTCCCAGTTGCCCATGTGCGGGAGAGCGCAGATGATGCCGCGGCCGGCCTCCAGCGCCCGGTCGATGTGGCCGACGCCGTCGATGGAGAACCGCCGGTTGACCTCCTCTGCGGACATCGAACGCATCGCGTAGGTCTCGTACCAGTACCGGCCGTACAGCTGGT
>DAIMKN010000275.1:0-1758 GCA_036721725.1 Actinomycetota bacterium | reverse complement strand
CGGGCGCGCTGTCGGTGAACAGCAACCACAGCGTGCATCTGGAGGCGCCGTTCGGCGGGTTCAAGAAGAGCGGGATGGGCCGCGAGATGGGCATGCACGCGCTGCAGCTCTACACCGAGGTCAAGAACGTCTTCTTCTCGCAGGAGTAGCGCCTCGACCCGTCCCGGTATCATGGGGGTTCGATCCCACCACCGCTGGCGGGGGTCGAACGAGGGCCTGTAGCTCAGTTGGTAGAGCACTTGCTCGGCAGGCAAGGGGTCAGGGGTTCGAATCCCCTCAGGTCCACCTCCGCGATCTGTTGGCTTGTGAAGCCCATTCCGAGGAATGGTGGCAGGATCTCCAGCGGCAACAGGCAGGGATGGCAGCGACATCGACTGTCGGATGATCGACTCACGTTTACGGTCCCATCGATCGAGCGTGGACCCGTACCATCGAGGGGGACGCGGGTCGAACGAGGAAGGTCTCGGGATGCGGTGGACGCTGCTCGTCGCAGGGATCGTGCTCATCGCGGTGGGGGGAGTGTGGATCTTCCAGGGCATCGGCGTGCTCAAGGGCAGCTTCATGACCGGAGACCATCTGTGGGGGTGGATCGGCGTGGGCGCCGTGGTGGCGGGCGTTCCGGTCTTCGCCCGAGGGTTGCGCTCCCGGTGAGCACGGCGCGCCGCCGCGGCGTCGGTGTCGCCGTGGGACTTGTCACGGCGGCGGTGGCGCTGGCTGTCTCGGCGCTCGTGGCGGCCTTCGTCGGCGAGGTGACCTCCCCGATCGTGGCGGTGGGCCAGGCCGCGATCGACGCCGCTCCGCCGTGGGTGAAGGAGTTCGCGATCCGAACGTTCGGGACGCGGGACAAGCTCGCCCTCCTCGTCGGGATCGGCGTGCTGCTCGCCGTCTTCGCCGCGGTACTGGGCGTGCTCGCCCTGCGGCGACGATGGGTGGGCCAGGCGGGGCTCCTCGGGTTCGGCGTGCTGGGGGTGGCCGCCGCGGTGAGCCGGCCCACCGCCGACGCCTTGTCGGCCCTCCCGTCCATCCTCGGGATCGCCGCGGGGTGGGCAGCCCTGCGCATCCTGCTCCGCGAGGCGACGGAACGGCCTCCCGCTTCCCGGGCGCGCGGGGAGATGCCGACCGACTACGACCGGCGCCGGTTCCTGCTCACCGGACTGGCTCTGGGCGGCACCGCGGCCGTGGCGGGCATCGGGAGCTGGGCGGTGGGCGAGACGACGTCCAGAGCAGAGGCCTCGCGGGCATCGCTCCGCCTCCCGCGTCCCGTCGACGTCGCTCCGGTCCCGGCCGGCGCCGACCTCCACGTCGCAGGCTTGAGTTCGTTCTTCACGCCGAACGACTCCTTCTACCGCGTGGACACGGCCCTCATCGTGCCGAAGGTGCCGGCCCAGGACTGGAGCCTGCGGATCCACGGCATGGTGGACCGGGAGATCCGGATGGACCTCCGCCAACTGCTGGCCCGTCCCCTGGTCGAACGCGACATCACGCTGACGTGCGTGTCGAACGAGGTCGGCGGCCCCTACATCGGCAACGCCCGGTGGATCGGCGCGCTCCTCAAGCCCATCCTGGAGGAGGCCGGGGTCCACCCGAACGCGACGCAGCTGGTGTCACGTTCGGCCGACGGCTTCACCGTGGGCACCCCGACGGCCGTCGTCATGGACGGCCGGGACGCCATGCTCGCGGTCGCCATGAACGGCCAGCCGCTGCCGCTGGCCCACGGGTTCCCCGTTCGGATGGTCGTGCCCGGACTGTACGGCTACG
>DAIMKN010000274.1:0-1779 GCA_036721725.1 Actinomycetota bacterium | reverse complement strand
GGTGCCGAAGGACGCCGACCCCGAGCTCGGATCGGGACGGGGACTCTTCCTGGTCGATGCCCTGGCCGACCGGTGGGGCGTGGACCGCAACGGCGTGACGCGGGCGTGGTTCGAGATGGACCTGGCCGCCTCGGCCAACTGACCACTACCCTCCCCCGGCCACGGCGCGGCGGACCGCGTCCGGATACTTCAGGCCGGAGCCCGTGTTGATGAGCACCACGCGGTCGCCCTCGCCGAGATCGCCGCGTTCCCGGAGCGCCGCGGCCGCGGCCAGGGTCGCCGCACCCTCCGGTGCCGCCAGCACGCCGGCGGTCCGGGCCAGCAGGCTCATGGCGCCGGCGATCGTGTCGTCGTCCACGGCGATGGCCGTTCCCCCGGTGTCTCGGATGGCCCGCAGCGTGAGTTCGTCGCCGAGCGGCCCGGGCACCCGCAGTCCCGCGGCGAACGTCTCCGCGCCTTCCCAGAACTCGGCGCGTTCGAGACCGCGGTCGAACGCTCGAACGATCGGCGCGCAACCCGTCGACTGGACCACGATCAACCGCGGGAGGTCGCCGCCGATCCACCCGATGTCGCGGAGCTGGAGGAGCGCCCGCCAGATCCCGATGACGCCGACGCCGCCACCCGTCGGGTAGATGATGGCGTCGGGAAGCCGCCACCCGAGCTGCTCCGCAATCTCCAGGCCGAGCGTCTTCTTGCCCTCGATGCGGTACGGCTCCTTGAGGGTCGACGCGTCGAACCAACCGTGCTCCGCGACCCCTTCGCTGATCAGCCGGCCGGCGTCGGAGATCAGCCCGTCGACCATGGTGAGGTCCGCGCCGAACGCCCGGCACTCCGTGGCGTTGATCTCGGGCGCGTCGTTCGGCATGGCGACGTGGACCGTCATGCCGGCCGCCGCTCCGTAGCAGGCCCACGCTCCGCCGGCGTTCCCCGCCGTGGGAAGGGCCACCTCGCGGACGCCGAGCTCGCGGGCCCGCGACACCCCGCACGACGCGCCGCGAGCCTTGAACGAACCGGTCGGGTTGAGCCCGTCGTCCTTCAGCCACAGGTCCTTGAGCCCTGTCGCGTGTCCCGTGGCCGGGATGGCGAACAGGGGCGTGAATCCCTCGCCCAACGTGACCGCGTTCGATGGATCGTCGAGCGGCAGGAACTCGGTGTAGCGCCACATGGTCGCGGGCCGCGACGCCACCGCTTCCTTGGACGCGTTCGCCGCGACCGCCTCGAGGTCGTAATCGACCAGGAGCGGGCCGCCGCAGGGACAGAGGTTGTGCGGTTCGCGGTGGTCGAACTTGTCCTCGCACCGCGAGCACGTGAGGTGGGTGACGAACGACATGGACATTGGCTCGGGCGAGCATGGCAGAGGCCGCTACCGGTGGCGGCCTGCCGGGCCATATGATGCGGGCCGTGAGGGCGGGGGCAGACCCGGCGGCCGGGGACGAGGACGAACGAGCGGCGGCGTTCGAGTTGCTGCGCCGGTTCGGCGTGACGCCCGGCGCCTTCTTCATCCGCTACGACGCGCCGTGGCGATACTTCTTCACCCCGAGGGTGGAGGGCGTCGTCGTCTACGTGGCGTCGAACGGCACCGCGGTGGCGTGGAGCGACCCGCTGTGCGCGCCGGACGACGGCCCCGCGCTCCTCAAGGAGTTCATCGACGGGATGCGCGATCAGGGGCTCCAGGCCTGCCTCCTGGCCGTGTCCGAACGCGTTGCCCGCCTGGCCATGTCGAGCGGTGCGGCGGCGCTGAAGATCGGCGAGGAGCCGGTGTTTGACCTCACCACCTGG
>DAIMKN010000273.1:0-1823 GCA_036721725.1 Actinomycetota bacterium | reverse complement strand
CGTTCGGCCACCTGCGAGAACCGTTCGAGCAGCATCAGGTCCACGTGCGCCCGGGCCGCTGCAACCGCATGGTCACCGTGGCGTTCGAACGCCTCGTACGACCCCACACCCTCGTCCAGCACTCGCTTGATCCGTCGCCCCAGCCCCGCCAGCAGATGCTGCTCCCGGAACCTGAAGGCTTCCAGGTGAACCTCCCGCCGGCGGACATCCGTCCCCTCTCCCCGTCCCGGCACCGCCTGGAACAGCACGTCCAGGAAGGCCCCTGCCGGCGTTGCCTCCTGCAGGGACGACAGGACCCGGCCGGCCAGGTAGCGGCTCGTCTTCACCCAGTCCATGTCCTCGAACTGCACCCGGTAGTCGGTGAGGAGGCTGCGAGCCAGCAGCAGCATGAGGACCGTGTTGTCGCCTTCGAACGTGGTGAACACCTCGGTGTCCGCCTTCAGCGCGGCCAGCCGGTTCACGGCCAGATATCCCTGACCGCCGCAAGCCTCCCGGCACATCTGGATGGTCTCGGTGGCGTGCCACGTCGCCGCGGCCTTCAGGCCGGCCGCGAAGCCTTCGAGTTGCCTCCGGGCCTTCCCCTGATCCTTCGAAGCGGTCTGGGCGCGGGCATAGTCCGCGATGAGTTGTTCGACGCCGAAATGCATCGCGTAGGTGGCCGCCACCGCGGGGAGCAGCCGCCCCTGGTGCGTTCGGTAATCGAGCAGGAGGACCTCCTCCTCCCCCGGCGGTCCGAACTGCCTTCGCCGCAGGCCATATCGAACGGCGATGGCGAGCGCCGACTGGGACGCGCTGACCGAGGCCGCGGCGATGCTGACGCGGCCCTGGACCAGGGTCCCGAGCATGGTGAAGAAGCGCTTCGAGGGGTCGGGGATGGGGCTCGAGTACGTTCCGTCCGGCCCCACGTCACCGAACCGGTTCAGCAACGCCGTTCGAGGCACCCGAACGTGATCGAACCGGATGCGGCCGTTGTCCACGCCGTTCAACCCGAGCTTGTCGCCGCAGTCCTCGATCCGCACCCCGGGGCGATGGTTGCCGCGGGCGTCTCGGATCGGCACGACCAGGGCGTGGACCCCGTGGCGCTCGCCGTCCACCTCCAGCTGGGCGAACACCACGGCCGTCCGTCCGTGCAGCGCGGCGTTGCCGATGTAGTCCTTCCGGTCTTCGGCGTTCGGCGTGTGCACCACGAACCCCCGGGACTTCGGGTCGTAGCGGGCCGTGGTTCGGATGTCGCGGACGTTCGAGCCGTGGCCGGTCTCGGTCATGGCGAAGCATCCCGGCAGGGCCAGCGAGGCGACCTTGGGGAGGTAGCGGACGTGGTGGCGTTCGGTCCCCAGATTGGCGATGGCTCCGCCGAACAATCCGAACTGCACCCCGAACTTCACCACCAGCGACAGATCGTGGAAGGCGATGGTCTGGAACGCCACGATGCCGGCAGCCGGATCGCCCTGGCCACCGAACTCGGCCGGGTACCCCAGCCCGCCCAAGCCCTCCCGAGCGAGCGCCCGGCACCACTTCAGCACGAGCTCCCGGTACTCGTCGCGGGGCAACCCCTGCGGGTAGGCGAACCGGCGCTTGCCGAGGAGCTTCAGGATCCGTCGCCGGAGGTCACGATGCTGGCCCTCCAGGAGGCGGGCCAGTGACTGCATCCGAACGAGCCCGCTCCTCCTTGCCGCTGGCGTCCGCGGGTCAGTCCATGCTGGCCAGCCCGACGCCGCCCAGCATATTCCCAGCGCCGACCACACCATCAACCGCAACCAGTCCGGGCGGATGCTCCTATGGATCGTCAAGTCGGTAGGCGAAGGAGTTCGCGGTAGACCTCA
>DAIMKN010000272.1:0-1878 GCA_036721725.1 Actinomycetota bacterium | reverse complement strand
GTCGCGCGATGAGTCTCCTACAGCAGTCCGCCGCCATGGCCGCGAAGGACCTTCGCATCGAGGTTCGCGGTCGCTACGCGCTCGGCACTGTGTTGCCGTTCGCCGGGACGATCCTCATCGCGTTCGGGCTGTCGCTCGGGCCGGGTCGAACGCTCCTCCAGCAGACCGCGCCCGGGCTGATGTGGCTGGCGGTGCTGTTCGCCTCCGTGCTCTCGTTCCGCCGGTCCTACGAGGCCGAGGGCGAGGACGGCGCCCTGGAAGGACTGGTGCTGTCGCCGTTCGACAAGGCCGCCATCTTCCTGGGGAAGGCCGCCGCGGTGACCGTGCAGCTGCTCACGCTGGAGGCGGTGGTGCTGCTGTTGGTGGCGGGGTTGTTCGGGCTCTCTATCGGCCGCGACCCCGTCCAAATGGCCGCCGGGTTCGTGCTGGGAACCATCGGGCTTTCCGCGGTGGGGTCGCTGTTCGGCGTGCTGTCGGAGTCGCCACGGGCACGAGAAGCGGTCTTTCCGCTGCTGGTCCTGCCCCTGGCCACGCCCGTCATCGTGGCCGGCGTGAAGACGACCGCGCTGGCCGCGGCGGCGACCGGGGGCGAGGCGGGGCAGTGGCTCGGCCTCCTTGTGGCGTTCGACGTGGTATTCCTGACGGCGGGTACCCTGGTTTTCGGCCACCTTCTGGAGGACTGAGCACGAGATGAGCTCCGCCGAACGCGCCATGGGCAAGCTGACCGCGAGGCGGGGCGAACGCATCCTGGCCATCTCGAGCGTCGTCGCCATGGCCACCACGCTCGTGTTCGCGTTGATCATCACGCCCCCGGACGTCAACCAGGGGAACGTCTTCCGCCTCATCTACCTCCACGTGCCGGCGGCGTGGCTGTCCTACCTCGCCTACGCGGTCGTGTTCGTCGGGAGCATCGCCTACCTCAAGACGAACCGGATCCGGTGGGACCGCCTGGCGGCGGCCTCGGCGGAGGTCGGGGTGGTGTTCACCGCGCTGACGCTGGTGCTGGGCTCGCTGTGGGCCAAGCCGGTGTGGGGGACGTGGTGGACGTGGGACCCGCGGCTCACCACCACGGCCATCCTGCTGCTGATCTACGTGGGCTACCTGGCCATCCGCCGCCTCAGCGACAGTCCCGCCCGGCGGGCCCGGTGGTCGGCGGTGGTGGGGATCGTGGGATTCATCGACGTTCCCATCGTCCACCTCTCGGTGACGTGGTGGCGTTCGCTGCATCAGGCCCCAGCGAGGTTCCACCTAGTGCCGGTCATCGCGCCGATCATGGCCACCGGGCTGATGGTCGGCGTGGTGGCGTTCACCGTTCTGTACACGTACCTGGTGACACTACGGATGCGGGTGGGGCGGCTGGAGGAGCGGGCCATGGCGGAGGCATTGTCGCCGCGGCTGGGGCAGCCCGCGCACGAACTGCTGGCGGCGGCCGAGGGCGGACCCATGTCGGTGGCAGAGGGCGTTCGTGGCTAGCGCGCCGGACAACCTCGGGTTCGTCATCGCGGGGTACTCGCTGACGGCGGCGGGGCTGGGGGCGTACGTGGCCAGCCTGTTCGCACGGGCTCGAAGGGCACGGCAGCGGACGGCGGCAATCGTGGCGCGGCGGCGGCCCGCCGCGTAGGAGCGCACCGGCGTGACGAAGGGCCGGGTCGTCCTCGGCGTCGCCATCATCGCGGGCGCGCTGGGCTGGGTGGCGTTCAAGGGCCTGACCGGTTCGCTCGTCTACTACAAGACCCCCACCGAGATCCTCCACGGCCAGGTGGTGGGCGAACGCATCCGCCTGGGCGGGCTGGTCCTGCCAGGAACCGTCCAGACCACCGACGGCGGCAAGCTGGTCCGGTTCGTCGTGACCGACGAGACCTCGCGGATGACGGTGCT
>DAIMKN010000271.1:0-1886 GCA_036721725.1 Actinomycetota bacterium | reverse complement strand
CGCCGCGCGGGACGAAGTTCTGTCCCGAATGCGGGACCTCGCTGGCGTCCTGAGCCCGCCCGCGGCGGCGGGCCGGCGCGAGGGCATGCGGTGACGGTCTATCCGGGGCAGGTCGCGATCACGGCGCCCGGGGGGTGGCCGGCGCGTTCGCGCCGGCCACCCTGGAGCCGGGAGACACGGCCCTGACCATCCTGGTCACCGGCGGGCCTCCTTTGGAATTGGCCGACACGGACATCGACGACCTGTTCGACGACGACTACACGCTGCGGTTGACCGACTACACGGGGCGGCGGTACGACCTGTCGATGTTCGGCAAGGCCTACGGGCAGATCGCCGCGGACGTGGCTGGGCGCCGCCGGGATCGCCTGCAGCACGACCTCCTGCTGACCGGCATCGGCAAGCCCGAGCCGTTCCCGGGGAGCGTGTTCGGACCCACGGGTCCGGCCAAGGCCGAGCTGCGGCTGTTCGACGACCTCCTGGTCGTGATGCCCGAACGCGGCGTGATGTGGGGGCTGCCCTATTCGTTCATCGACCGCGTGGCGTGGAACGCCGAGCAGTACCGGGTCCGCGTGGTCGACGACGGCGGGGTCGTCCACGAGTTCGGCTGGCTGGCCAAGCGGAGCGAACAGTTCCGCGACATGCTCCAGCGCCGGCTCGACGAGCTGGCCGCCCGAACGGCACGGACCCTGACCCAGCTGCTGCCGGGCGCGGACCCCTCGGCGCTGGGACGGCTGGCCGCGGTCATGCGGGACGGTCGCGCCGTGCAGCAGCGAACGGTCGAGGCCATCGATCCGGCGCTGTGGACCCGGCTGGAGGCCGTCGTGGTGGGGACGGAAGACTTGCGGGCCAGCTACGAAGTGCTGCGTTCGATGTCACCGCCCGGCTGGGCGGCGTTCGGCGTCAAGGCCGTCGACCCGAGGACCGATGGCCCGGGGCCCGCGGATCCGAACGCCGCCGCGGTGGCCGCCGCCAACGCGGGCGAGGCGCTCCCCGCGGACGATCCTCCGGGCCCTCCTACCGCGCGGCTGTGGTACTTCTGCCCCCTGGCCCGGGACGGCCGGCCGCTCAACGCCGTGGCCCAGGAGATCACCTCCGAGGGCGGCCATGCCACCTACGTGTTCCGGCTGATGGAGCCCGAACGGTTCGCCGCGCTGGCCGCGGACGCGGTGGAGGCGGAGGTCGCGGCCGCTGTGGCCAGGCTCAACCGGGCCCTGCTCAGCCTGAACTTCCGCCGCGAACCCATCTACACCTCTGACGAGCAGATCCAGGAGGGGCCGTTCGGCCGGTACCGCGTGGCGCTGCGCAAGCTCGACTACCTGCAGTGGGCCCGGAAGGCGTTCCTGGGCCGGGCCCTGCACACCGACCCGGCCGCGTGGCGTTCGCAGCTCGACCGGCCGCCGAACGGGCGTAAGGGCAGGTGCGGTCACTCGCCGGGGGTCGCGTCCTCCGACGTTCGATGTTCGACCTCGAGCTCGCCGGTGACGGCCGTCTCGTCCAGGCGAGGGCCGCCCACCTCGTGGCCGCAGGAGTACGTCACGACCTGGCTGGTGTCGGATCCCTGGATCGACTCGTCGGCCACGGCCTGCGAGTTGGCGTTGAAGCTCACGTCGATCAGCGTGCCCTGACCGCAGATCGGGCAGGACTGAGGTATTCCGGGAGTGGTCTCGTCGGCGTCGGTCATCGCTGACGCTCATGCTAACGGCCGGGCCCGCGCGGCGGCGCGAGGCGAAGTTTGGAACAATGGCAGCCGGGTCGCGACCAACGACCCACCGACGGAAGGAGTGAGGCGAGGATGTCGGACATGGAGACACCGCACGACGAGAAGACCGCCCGGGCCGGCTACACGGGGAGCCTGTACATCCTGGCGTTCGACCACCGCGGGTCGT
>DAIMKN010000270.1:0-1887 GCA_036721725.1 Actinomycetota bacterium | reverse complement strand
CCACGAACGCCACCGCCGCCGCGGCGATCAGCACGAACAACATCGTTCGCCATTCCGGGATGCCGGTGACGATGGGCCGGATGGGTTTCACCTCGGCCAGGAGCAGGGCGGCCAGGACCGCCAGACCGACCAGGGGGATGAGGATCGCGGGGAAACGGGCCACCTCAGTCACGTCGAGGCGGAGACGGTGCAGAACGTCGGACAGTTGAGACCCGCCGGAGGAGCCGGCGAACCGCGTGGCGTGCGTCGGTGTGACGGCCAACACGCGGTTCGCCCACAGCACCACGCCCGTTCCGGCCACCGCGGCACCGAGTCCGACCACCGCGGCCACGATGAGCCGCCGGAGTTCGAGATCGTGGCCTCGGAGGACCGGCCACATCCCGGACGCGGAGAACAGCGCGATCGCCGCGCCGACGTTCGCTCCGAGCTGGGGGAAGCCGGCCACCATGCCGAGCGCCGCCAGCAGCACGGTGCCCGCCACCGCGTCCAGGGACCAGGTCAGGATGAGGCCGGAGGCCAGCAGCGGGGAGATGGCGAAGTTCGGCATGCCGTAGAACCTCACGCCGTCCAGAGCCGTCCCCCCCTCCAGCGGGAAGCGGAAGGCATGCCCGCCGAATAGCGCCAGATCGACCACCACGAACGCTACGGTCAGCGCGGCCAGGAAGCGGAGCGGGCCGAGCGGCGGCCGGAGCTTCGACCGTTCCGCGGCGAACGCCAGACCGACGGTGCCGGCCACGAGCCACGGCACGACCCACGCGTAGGTGAAGTGAGGGAGCAGGCCTCCCGCCATGATCACCAGGGGAAACGCGGCCGATGCCATCAACAGGAGCTGGACGGCCCCGGCGAACCGTAGGCCGAGGCGCCCCCGCCGGCCCATCAGCACCAGCGCCGCGATGATGGGCAGGCCGGCCAGGGAGATGAACGCCACCTCGCCGAGTTGCACGGGCAGGTACGTCCGCCGGTACTCGAGGTGCCGGCGATTCAGGTCGAACGGCGGCGGCTCGTTGATCGTTCGGATCGGTTGACCCTCCATCTGAGTGGGGATGGGCACGCCGAAGAACCGAAGGATGGTGGGTGCGACGTCGACGTTCGACACCACGCCGGACAGACGGGTGCTGTCGCTCGTGACCGTGTGGAGCGGGCCGTTCGCTGGAAAGCGCTGCGCCCCAACGGTTCTCGCCATGAACATCGGCGTCACCTCGTCCCCCCGAGCTTTCATCGGCCCGGATACGGAGGGAGCCAGGACAAGGATGAGGGACGGATACGGGTCGATCCGGGGAAGCAGCCGTTCCAGAGTGGCGACCCACTCGCCGGCCCTCCCGGCCACCCGTTGCACGTAGAGGGTCCGACGGTACGCATGCGGGCAGCGGGGCACGAAGTTCGGCCCGAGCGAGCACTGCGCCACGCCGGCCGCCGTCAGGGCTCGGTCCAACAGCGAGGGCTGCGTCTCCGGGCGGTACGAGGTGGAGCCGTTGAACAGTGTCTGCAAACCGGCCAGCGGCTGGCCTCCGGGGCCGCTCCGCGTGGTCATGAGCCCGGCGCCACCCACGCGCGCCAGTTTGCGGAACCCTGGGACCGCCATGAGACGTTCGAACGGCAGCCCGGGCGTCAGGAGCAGGAAGACGTACCGCGGACCCGAGCCGACGGACGGCGATGCGGAGGCGGACGAAGGCGCCAACATCAGCGGTACCGCGAGCAGCGTCAGGCCGAGGGCGAAACAGGCGTTACGGAGCGGGCGGATCGAACGACTCAGACGGAGGCCGGCCACAGCGAGGGCTCGCGGTGGACCTCGGCCCCCAGCGCCGCCAGTCGCGACTCGAAGTCCTGGTAGCCCCGGTCCACGAAGTACAGATCCGAGATCTCGGTGGTCCCCTCGGCCGCCAGGGC
>DAIMKN010000269.1:0-1917 GCA_036721725.1 Actinomycetota bacterium | reverse complement strand
GCGTTCGCGCTGAAGATCGGGGTACCGGTGGTCGGTCTGGACACCTGGGAGCTGTCCAAAGCCGGCCGCCCGGTCGCGGCGTTCGTCTCGGCGACGACGCCGGAGGAGGCGGTTCGCGAGGCGCTCAGGCTGGCCGGGGAGTACGGGGGTTGATCTCTGGGGCCGAACCCGGTTGCGCGGCCCGAGTTCCCGGTTTACGTTGCGGCTGACACGAGGACGCGGCGAAACGGCGGGATCGGACGGCATGCCACAGACGGACCGAGCGGACGAGGCGGCGGGGAGCTCGGTCAAGCCGCTGACCCACGGGATGCGTTCGCCGGTCGTGGCGCCGCTCACCCGGTTCGCACTGGGCGTGCCGCTGCTCCTGCTTTCGACCATGACGGACCGCTTCTTCGCCTGGACCATCCTCCCCCCGCTGACCGCGGCGTTCCTCGGAGCGAACTACTGGAGCAGCGCCCTCATGGCCTTGCTCGCGTCGCGCCGAACGACCTGGGCGGAGGGCAGGGTGGCCGCATCGGTGGCGCTGGTGTTCGCCCCGCTGACGCTGGCGGCGACGCTGCTGCACCTCGGCAAGTTCCGTCTTCACACGGCCTACGGATGGATCTGGCTCATCGCCTACGCGGTGTATCCGCCGATGCTCGGGGTGCTGCTGGCCCGGCAGCTTCGAACGCCCGGCGGCGACCCGCCTCGGTGGCGGCCGCTTCCCGTCTGGGCCCGGGTGGTGCTGGGGATCCACGCCGTGGCGTTGATCCCACTGGCCGTCGCGCTGTTCGTCTCCCCCACCGGCGTGGGGAAGGCCTGGCCGTGGACGCTCACCCCGCTCACGGGGCAGATCACCGCGGCCTGGGTGCTGGCGTTCGGCGTTCTGGCCGCCCTGCAACTGCGGGAGAACGACCTTCGCCGCAGCTCGGTCTGCCTGTGGACCTATCCGGTGTTCGCGCTGCTGCAGGCGGTAGGCCTGTTGCGGTTCGGCGCGGACATGGCGTGGTCGCGCCCGTCCGCGTGGCTGTACGTGGCGTTCCTGGCGAGCGCCCTGGCCCTCGGGTCGCTCGCGCCCATGGCCGCCCGCGGCCGGATCGCGCCCAGCGCCGCATGATGTCAGGACCGGTTGAACCGCCGCCGGCCGACGACACCGCCGTTCGGCTCGCTCTCTTCCGGTTCTTCCTGCGGGCGGGACGGCCCCCTGTGTCGGCCGAGCTTGCCGGCGAGTTCGGCGTGCCCCGGCGTGAGGTCGAGGAGGCGCTCCGGCGGCTGGCGGACGCCCACGTCATCGTCCTGGCGCCCGGCACCGCCTCCGTGTGGATGGCGAACCCGCTCTCCGCGGTCCCCACCTCGTTCCAGGCCGAGGTGGACGGCCGGCGATGGTACGGCAACTGCATCTGGGATGCCCTCGGAATCGTGGCCATGCTCGGAGGGGCCGGGACCGTCCATACCTGGTGTCCCGACTGCGACGAACCGCTCTCCGTGAGCATCGATCACGGTCAGCTAGTTCGAACGGAGACGGTCGCGAGCTTCGCCATCCCGGCGGCGCAGTGGTGGGCGGACATCGGCGCGGCTTGAGCCTCGATGCTCCTCTTCCGGTCGGAAGAGCATGTCGAACGCCACCGGCGGCAGCGCGGCGGTGAAGCCGGCGCGACCCTGTCGGTCGACCAGGTCTGGAAGCTGGCCCAGGTCTGGTACCGCGATGTCCTCACGCCGGAGTGGCGCCGCCGCACCCCCTCAGAGGCGCAGGAGGCGTTCGAACGAACCGGCCTGACCGGACCCTTCTGGCGGCTGGCGCCGTAACGGTCAGGCCGCCCGGCCGGTGAGGGACTTCAAGGCCCGGCGTTCGGTCGGGGTCAAGCCTGCGACAAGGAACACCGCGACGTAGGCGAGGCCGCCGGTCATACCGCTCCCCGCCAGGTCCACGGGCCATCC
>DAIMKN010000268.1:0-1929 GCA_036721725.1 Actinomycetota bacterium | reverse complement strand
TCGCCCTTCATTGAAGTGGTCACGATGTCGCCGAGAGCGATGTCATAGAGGAAGAACGGTATGCAGCACACTTCGAATCGGCCCTCGTCGATCTTTCGGGCATACAGCTGCTCGAACCGACGTGGTCGATCCTTCTTCGGAAGCTCCGCGTTGATGATGAAGTTCGATCGCTCCCGCCACACCGGTCCTTGATGCACGACGAACTCCTTGGCGTCGGTCATGTGCTCTGCGCCGGTTGACACTCAGTCGCGGAGCGGCCCCTAGCGGCTGATGGTGATGATCAGACCGATGAAGATCACGATCACCAGACCCGTGAACGCGATGAAGGCGTCCGCCCCGTTCGTGATGGCTGCCAGCAGGCTCAGCAACGCTCGCTCCTTCAGCTCTATGCCGGCCCGAACCAGGCCGGGGCGGTGCCGCCGGTGAGGATGTCCTTGCGCTTGCGTTCGGCCCGGTCGAGCAGCGGCAGGTGCAGGCCGAACCCCAGCAAAGAGCCCAGCAGGAACGACACCGAGTAGACGGGGACGTTCCCCTTCTCGTGCGCGGCGACCAGCGTGACCTCCGGGCCGCCGCCGCTGTAGAACCCGTGCCCGGCCACCAAGTGGGTCGAGCCGTCCGTGGCGAACTCGACGTCCTGGACCTGGAACGTGGTGGGATCGAGGAAGAAGCAGTCCCCCCCGGGCGGCGCCTTCAGGTCGCAGACCTTGACCCCTTGGGCGGCGAGTTGCGTGGCCGCCTGGTGCTGAAGGTAGGTCTGGAACACGGCCTTCACCGTGTCCACCGAGGACAGGCTGGTGGCGTCCGGTGCGTGCCACGGCCCCCCCGGATAGGACGTGGACTGCGGGAACTGCGACGTCACCGTGCCGGTCCCGGTCGCCTCCACCACCCAGTGGGGTTCGACGCCCCGCGGGCCGAGGTTGCGAGGCGTGCCCGGCGCGCCGAGGGTCCACAGCGAGGACAGGATGATCATCCAGCCGAAGAAGCACACCGCCAGGACCAGGTAGCCCATCCGCAGCCCGAACACCGCGGAGAGCAGCAGGTAGATGCTGCCGATGAACAGGACGAACGCGCACACGATGACCGTGACGCCCTTGCCGAAGAACGGCGAGAGCTTCGCCAGGATGCCGTAGAGCAGCGCCACGTTCGCCATCGTCTACCAGGTCCTCACGTCTTGGCCGGATTGACGCAGATGTTCTTGGCGAGCGGTTCCTTCTGGATCGACAGGACGTAGTTGACCAGGTCGTTGATCTGCTGGTCGTCCATGGCCCCGGCGAACCGAACGCTCCACGACGGCATGTCGGTGCCGGTGCGGCCCATGGCGATGGTGTTGATGACGTCCTGGAGGTTGGTGATCAGCGGGTGGCCGTAGGCGGCGCCGCCGCACACCGTGGTGATGTTCGGCGTCACGATGACCGCGCCGTTGAACACGTTGTGGCCGCCGGCCATTCCCGGCCCGTGACACCTGACGCAGTTGAACCCGAGGGGGTTGGCTTCGGAGCCGGGGAGCGTGGTCTGGCGTCCCCGTTCGATGGAGGCGGCGATCTGGTCCTGGGTGTCGGCCTTGTTCGTGGCCGGCTCGTGCAGGAAGATCATCGGGACCCAGATGGCCATGAACAGGGTGAGGACCGCCCCGGAGGCCAGGAGCTTCTCCAGGTTCGGCTTCTCCAGGTCCGCGTCCGACGGTCCGGGACGCATGCCCGAGGGGATGTCGGGACCGGCGGCCTTGCGCGGCCGGCGCAGCCCGACGGTCGCGGCAAGTCCGAGCACCACGACGAACAGGCCTGCGCCGATCCCGATGAGGATCGCCCGGCCGGTGGAGAGCGCTGCCAGCATCTAGGCCGCCCCGCCCACGCAGAACGGACCCTCCGGCGACTGGTGGATGGTGTTCGTTCCGCGCGGCGGCCCCGGGATGATCGTCGAGGTGTCCAC
>DAIMKN010000267.1:0-1995 GCA_036721725.1 Actinomycetota bacterium | reverse complement strand
CCCGGTCCACGAAGTACAGATCCGAGATCTCGGTGGTCCCCTCGGCCGCCAGGGCGGCGATGATCATGGCCGCGCCCGCCCGGATGTCGAGCGCGCGAACGGGCGCCGCGGACAGGCGTTCGACGCCGCAGATCACCGCGTGGTGGCCCTCGGTGCGGATATCCGCGCCCATCCGGTTCAGCTCGTCGACGAACATGAACCGGCTCTCGAACACGTTCTCCGTGGCGATGGACGTGCCGCGAGCCGAGGCAAGCATGGCCATCATCTGCGGCTGGAGGTCCGTGGGGAACCCGGGGTACGGAAGCGTCACGAAGTCGACGGCGCGGGCCCGTTCGCCCATGCCGACCGTGATCGTATCGCCCTCCACGCCGACGTTCGCGCCCGCGTCGCCCAGCTTGGCCAGCACCAGGTCCAGGTGATCCGCCCGAACATGCTCCAGGCGAACCGACCCCTGCGTGGCGCACGCCGCGATGGCGAATGTCCCCGCCTCCACGCGGTCCGGGACCACGCGGTGGCGAACGGCGGTGAAGTCCTGGACGCCCCGAATCTCGATCGTGGTCGTTCCGGCCCCGCCGATTTCGGCGCCCATCTCCACCAGCATCTCGGCGAGGTCCTGGATCTCCGGCTCCCGCGCCGCGTTCTCGATCACCGTCGTTCCCGAGGCGGCCACCGCCGCCATCAGCACGTTCTCGGTGGCGCCCACGCTGGGGAAGTCCAGCGACACCACGGCCCCGTGCAGCGACGGCGCCTTCCCCTCCAGATAGCCGTGTTCGAACGTGAACTCCGCGCCCATCCGTTCGAACGCCTTCAGGTGCAGGTCGATGCTGCGCGACCCGATGTTGCAGCCGCCCGGCATGGCCACGCGGGCGTGACCGTGGCGGGCCAGCAGTGGCCCCAGCACGATGATCGAGGCCCGCATCCTGCGGACAAGCTCATAGGGCGCCTCCATGCCCGTCGCGTTCGAGGTGTCGATGGTCACGGTCTGGCCGTCCCACTCCACCGCCACGCCGAGGTGCTCCAGGACCTCGGCCATGGTGAAGCAGTCCACGATGCGCGGGGTGTTGTCCAAGATCGTCCGCCCGTTCGCCAGCAGGGCCGCCGCCATCAGCTTCAGCGCGGAGTTCTTGGCCCCGTTGATGGCGACGGCACCACCGAGGCGATGTCCACCCGAGACGATGAGCCGGTCCATCCGCTGATTCTAGGTCGCGCCGGGTCTCAACCCAGCAGGTTCTGCCGAACGGTGGCCTTGGCCAGGGCGATCACGGCCTCCGGATCGTCCGACCGTGCCAGCTCCTCGGCTTCGGCCCGGAGCTGGCGAACGCGTTCGGCGTCGAGCTCCGTGGCGAGTTCGGCGTGCTCGGCCAGGACGTCCACGCGCGAGTCGCCGCCCTGGGAGATTACGTGGAGGAACCCTCCATCAACTGCCACCGCGACGCGTTCGGACGAGGTCTGGACGAACAGGGGGCCGATCCCGAGCTGGATCAGCATGGGCGCGTGGCCGACCTGGATGCCCACGTCGCCCTCGCTCCCTCTGGCCACGACCAGGGTGGCCTGGCCCGACCACAGCTCGCGGTCGGGCGTGACCACGAACACTTCCATCGTTGCCACGAACTACTTCTCCTTCTCTGTGCCGGCCGAGGCGAGCTGCTTGCCCTGCGCCTCGGCCTCCTCGATGCCGCCGACCATGAAGAAGGCCTGCTCCGGGAGATGGTCGTACTCGCCCTCCGTGAGGGCCTTGAACGACGCGATGGTCTCGTCGATGGGCGTGTACTGACCGGGGATGCCGGTGAACTGTTCGGCCACGAAGAAGGGCTGGGACAGGAAGCGCTGGATCTTGCGGGCCCGGCCCACCGTGACCTTGTCCTCCTCGGACAGCTCGTCGATCCCCAGGATCGCGATGATGTCCTGGAGGTCCTTGTACCGCTGCAGGATCTCCTGGACCCGGCGGGCCACGGCGTAGTGTTCGTCGCCCACATAGCGCGCGTCGAGGATCCG
>DAIMKN010000266.1:0-2001 GCA_036721725.1 Actinomycetota bacterium | reverse complement strand
GACGAACCCCGCCACGATCCGGTGGAACGTCAACCCGTCGAAGAAGTGCTTCTGGAGGAGCGAGACGATGCTGTTGACCGTGTTCGGCGCGGAGCTCGGCGTGAGTTGGATCTGCATGGTCCCGCAGGACGTGACCATGGTGGCGACGTAGGTCTTCTTCGGGTCGATGACCTCGCTTGGGGCCGGGAGGTTCGTGGGCTTCTTGACCGAGGCGGCCTTGGGAACGGTTCCGCCGCAGGCCACACCGGAAGGGGTGGGTGCCGGCGTGGTGGGAGGGGCGGTGGTCGGCGGCGGCGTGGTGGGGAGCGTGTGGCTGGGCGTGGGGGTGGGCGAGGCCGACTTCTTCGTGTTGCCCAGCAAAGCGACGCCCGCGAAGGCCAGGGCGCCGATCACCAGGGCGAGGGCGACCACGATGGTGATGATGCGCTGTCGGCGCTGCTTGCGACGCTCCGCGGCCCGGCGGGCGGCGAGCTTGGCCAGCTGGCGTTCGCGAGCTTTTCGACTGGACATATCGAACGCAGAAGCCTATCGGGTGGCCGTGGGTTCGGCATGAAGCCCCCGCACCGGGTCAGTCCCCTTGTCGCAACTCCTCCATCACCGCGAACGCCAGCCCGTCCAGGATGTCGGTCTCGGAGACCAGGGCCTGGGCGAACCCCCACCGCTGCATCACCGCCACCAGGATCGCCGCGCCGGCCGGGATGACGTCCTCCCGCCCCGGGGCCATCACCGGGATGGCTCGGCGTTCGGCGGTGGTCATGTCGGCGAGCAGGCGGAACACCCGTTCGGCGTCGTGCCGTGCGAGCCAGGTCCGGTGGAGCTGCTCCGGGTCGTAGGAGGGCAGGGCCAGCGCGATGGCCTGCACGGTGGTCGAGGTCCCGGCGACCGCGACCAGCGTCCTGGCGTCGTGGACGGACAGTCGATCCTCCACCTCGCCCAGCGCCGAGGCCACCGCCCGGTCCACCGCCTCCAGGTCCCGGTAGGACGGCGGGTCGGTGTGCACCAGCCGTTCGGTCAGCCGAACCGACCCGATCTGCATCGACACCGCGGCCAGGGGTCCGTCCGAGTCGTCGCCCAGGACGAACTCGGTGCTGCCGCCCCCGATGTCCAGGACCAGGAACGGCCGAGGAGCGCGCAGGCCGCGGGTGGCGCCCTGGAACGACAGCTGGGCTTCGCGTTCGCCGGTGATGACCTCCATCGGCTCGCCGGTGAACCGCTGCACGGCGGCGGCCAGCTCGTCGCGGTTGGAGGCGTCCCGCACAGCGCTGGTGGCCGCGAGGTGGACCCGTTCGGCGCCCAGGGCGCGGGACCGCCGGCAGAAGCGTTCGAGCACGTCGATGGTGCGGCGGAGCGCGGCGGGATTCAGCCTGCCGGTGGCGTCGACGCCCTGGCCTAACCGGGTGATCACCATGTCCCTGGCCAGCTCCACGAGGTCGTCCTCGCCGTCCGAAGCTCGAACGACCAACAGGCGGATGGAGTTCGTGCCCAGATCGATGGCGGCGGCACGCCGGGCCAGCTTCTCGTAGTGGATGGTGTCGCCCTGGCCCTTCAGCGCGGCGGCCACCCACCGCCCCACCGGGTCCGGCCCGCCCGCCACGTAGTGGGCGTAGTGGGCGTGGAGACACTTCACCCCCCGGGCCGAACCCCCCACGCCACCTTCCTTCTCGGACCCGGGGGCGAGGCGGCCGCGTTCGCGTGCGTACTCCTCGTGGGCCCGTCGCAGGCCGGTGCGGAGGTTCGGGTCGATCTCCTCCTGTTCGTTCAGCCGCTTGATCCAGCCTGCCGACTCCAGGCGGGCCACGGCCTTGATGGATTCCGGGCACGTCAGCCAGTACAGCGTGGGGAACGGATGGCCGTCCGCGTCGAGCGGATGGTTCTGGATGACCAGGGGGTGACCGGGGCCGCACCGAGCGACCACCCGGAACGGGATGGTCGGTTCGCGCCCGAGCTGGGCGGCGACGGCCGCGCGGTCGGACTCGGAGGCTATCTGCGCTTGTGCTCGAC
>DAIMKN010000265.1:711-2027 GCA_036721725.1 Actinomycetota bacterium | reverse complement strand
CGCCTACTCCCAGATCGACTTCGCGTCCTCGGCCGTCACCTGGCGTGAGGTCGCGCGCGGCCTCCGGGCCGGGCCCTCCTTCAGCATCCGCATCCCCTCGCCGTCCGTGGGGACCGAGAGCACGGCGATGAGGTTCTCCTCGATGTCCGCCCGGGAAGCCTCGATGCGTTCGGCCAGCCGTTCGGCGCTCGACGCGAGTACCAGCGGGATCGCCTGGGTCACTTCCACCAACCGGTCCACCGAGCTCTTCAGCGCCTCGAGCTGGCCGGCCAGAGCGGGATCCGGGGCGGGCGTCGAACGTTCGGCGCGAGCGCCGTCGACGGTCCGGGTGATGCGCGACTCCATGGCCCCGGACGTCTCCGAGACCGCCCGGCGGAGCTCCTGGAGGTCCGCGTCCTGTTCCTTCCGAACCTCGGTGACGGCTTCCCGCAGGGCCCGGGCCGCGGCTTCGATCTCGGCGGGGGCGGCCGAGGCGGCTCGAACGGCCTCCTGGGCCGCTGCCCGCGAATCCTCGGTCAGGCTGACCAGTTCGATGTGGCTCCGCTTCATGGCGCCCGCCATGAGCTGCAGTCCCGTCTCGAGACGTTCGACCCGCCGCAGCAGGAGCGCCGCGGTCGCGTCCAGGACGGCGCCGGTCGGCTCGGGAGCCGGGGCGGGGGAGGGCCGAACCTTCGCAACCGGGTCCGCTGCCAGTTCAGCTGCAGGTTCTGGCGCCGGGGCGACCCACGGTGCCGGCCGGGTGTCCAGGGCGAACGCCACCTCGGGCTCCTCGGGCAGCACCGCCGAGCGGCCGCGAGGCCGGATGCGGATCAGCTTGGAGGGTTCCTCCTCCAGGGCCACGATGGGCTGATCGTCCTCCTCGATATCGCCGAGGAGGAATCGACGGATCAGGCCGCCGCGGGAAGGGGACGACTGCCGTTCGATCTTCTGTGCCATGTCAGCTCGCGATCCGGGGCCGGCGCCAGAGCTACCTGGTGGGCAGTCTAGGTCAGCGAAGGGCCCGATTCACCTATCTCGAGCCTCTCTTTCGCACCAGATCCCGCCGAAACTCCGTGGGGTCGTCGTTCGAACCCGCCCCGTCCGGTTCGCCCTATACTGGCCTGGAAGCGGGCGCCACCGGCGCCGCTCGCGAAGGGTCGTAGCTCAATCTGGTAGAGCACCGGTCTCCAAAACCGGCGGTTGGGGGTTCGATTCCCTCCGGCCCTGCAAGTGTCCTCAGCCCCCGAGAGCCCGTCCCCTGATCGCACGACCGCGACGCGGTCGCCGTCGGGCCGCCCAGGCAACCGGCCGTCCTCTATACTTGGCCAAGTTTCGCG
>DAIMKN010000265.1:0-701 GCA_036721725.1 Actinomycetota bacterium | reverse complement strand
GGGCTCCCTGCGTCGCGGCGGCCCCGGCCTCCCAGTGAGGCCCAGGCGTGGACCGACTGTTTGAAAATCTCAACATCCACGGCCTCGTCGGATGTGTATGGAAGTCGTGACAGCGTTCAGACGGCTCCTCTTCCCGTTGTGCGCTTACGCGCTCCTCGGCGCGGCGTGCTCGTTCGGAAGCCCCAGCCCCGGACCGACCCACGCGTCCGCAACGACGCCGACCTCCCGCGGGACCGCCTCTACCCCTGTATCGCTGCCGCCGCCACCGCCGTCGAACGCGCAGGGCATCCACAAGATCCAGCACGTCGTGATCATCATGCAAGAGAACCGGTCGTTCGATTCCTACTTCGGCACATACCCCGGGGCCGATGGCATCCCGATGAGCAACAAGGTGCCCACGATGTGCGTCCCCGACCCGAAACATCACCTCTGCCAGAAGCCGTACCACAACCCGGCCGACGTGAACGGAGGTGGCCCGCACAAGACCATGGACGAGCTCGGCGACATCAACGGCGGCCGCATGGACGGCTTCATCCAGCATGCGGAGACCGGCTCGCAGGCCTGTCGGCAAAACCCGGACAACCCGCGTTGTTCGTTGATGGTCTCCCACCCGGATGTCATGGGCTGGCACGACGCCAGGGAGATCCCGAACTACTGGACCTACGCCAACGACTTCGTGCTCCAAGATCACATGTTCGAAT
>DAIMKN010000264.1:0-2063 GCA_036721725.1 Actinomycetota bacterium | reverse complement strand
CGGTTCAGCCGGGAGGTCATCGCGACCATGATCGCCCTGGCCAGCGCGGCGTTCGGCGTGGTGGCGGCGCTCGCGTGGAACAGCGCGATCACCGATGCGTTCAACGTCTCGTTCCCGAAGGGCACGAAGCCCGGTCAACACCTCGCGGCCTTGTTCGTCTACGCGGTGATCGTGACGCTGATCGGGGTCGTGGTGATCGTGTCGCTGGGACGGTTCGCGGCGCGGCTGAACACCACCCCCGTCGAGTTCAAGTACCCGGCATCACCCAAGAGCTGACCGCCGCCCAAGACGGCGAACGAGCCCCTCACAGGCTGGTCGGATACCATCATCGACGCACCCGGTACATCCGGCACCGCCGGGTGCGCTCGCACGAAGGAAACTCGAACGTGGCGAAGAAGAAGCGTCCATCCGGTCCGCCCACCCGTCCCGGCGCGCGCCCCTCCGGAGGACCCGCGACGAGACCAACGCCCACCGGGGGCGCCGGTACGCGTTCGACGGATGGCGCGGCGGCGACCGCGGCGGCGACCGGGGAGGGAACGACCGTCGCCGGCCTTCCCGCGGAGGCAGCGGACGGAGGGCCGAACCGCGCTGCCCGCAAGGAGGCAGCTCGCAGGGAGCGCGAGGCACTCCAGCGCAAGATGGGGCGGCGTCGAACGACGCGGATCGTGGCCATCATCACCGCCGTGGCCGTGGTCGCCGCCGGCATCACCTTCTACGTGGTGACACGCAAGCCGGCCAGGGTGGACACGTCGACCTGCGGACCGGTCAAGGTCATCCCGCCGTTCTCGCCGGTCGGCCGGGACCATGAGCACATCACCAGCGAGGCGACCGCACCCCCCTTGACCGCCTACAGGTCCATCCCTCCGGCCTCCGGGCCGCACAACGCCACGCCTCTCAACGCCGGCATCTATTCGTCTCCTCCGGACTTCTACATGGCACTCCATTCGCTCGAGCACGCCGCGGTGGAGATCTGGCTGGATCCGTCGGCCTCGGGGAGCGAACGCCAGGCCATCGAGAGCTTCTACGGCAGCGGCTCGCAGGCGGACCACGTCATCGTGGCCCCGTATCAGTACCCGGGACCGGCGGGCCATCTTCCGGCCGGCGTCCAGATGGCCCTGGTGGCGTGGCACCACATCCAGTACTGCGACCACCTCAGCCTGGCCGCCGTGAAGGAGTTCGTCGCGAGCTATCGGGTGACCACCGGCTCCACAGCGACCGCGGCCTACAAGGGTGACGCGTCCGAGATCGGCGTGGCGATCTGATCCGGCAGGCCTGAGTGGCGAACCAGCGCAAGCGTACCGGGCCGGGGCGGGCCGGAGGCGGGCCGAGGGGTGACGCGCGCGGGAGCGGTCCTCGGCGCGTCCCCCAGACACCGGCCGAACGAAAAGCCAAAGAAGCCGAACGCGCCGCGGCCGAACGGGACGTCCGCCGGCGCCGAGGTCTGCGGCTGGTGATCTCGAGCGGTTCGACCCTGCTGGTGATCTTCCTGATCGCCGGCGTGCTGGTCTACATGCATCGTCTGAATGGCCCCGAACGCGCCTTGCTTGCGCAGGCCCCGGCTCAGGAACGTTCGGCGGGCTGCACGGCCGTTCGAACCCTCCCGCCCTACTCGGCCACGCTGGACCGGGCCCATGTCGGCGGCACCGACGTCCCCCGCATGCCGCTGCTCTCGACGTACCGTTCGATCCCGCCGGTGTCCGGACCTCACGCCCCCGTCCCGCTCGGCGCGGGCGTGTACCGAACGCCGCCGCCCATCGGCGAGGCCCTCCACTCGCTCGAGCACGCCGCCGTGACCGTGTGGTTCTCGCCGTCGCTGAAAGGTGCCGAACGCACCCGGATCGAACGCTTCTTCGCCCAGAAGGGCGAGAGCAACCACGTCATCGTGGCGCCGTACTCCTACCCGGCGGAGGGCGCGGCCGGGCAGCTGCCGGCCGGTGAGCAGATGGTCCTCGCGGCGTGGCACCACCTGCAGTCGTGCGCCCGGCCGAGCCTGGCGGTGGCGTTCACGTTCGTGCACTCGTACCGGTTCGACCTCTACCAGCGCGGCGCGTACAAGGGCGACG
>DAIMKN010000263.1:0-2153 GCA_036721725.1 Actinomycetota bacterium | reverse complement strand
AACTTCGCCCTGTACGAGCGGGCGAAGGAGGTGGTGGCGGTCGAACCCGAGCCGAACATGCGACGTCGGGCCGGACCGCGGGCCGGCGCCGCGGCCGTCCCGGTGCGCATGGTCGACGCCGGCGCGGTCCCGCTCCCCTTCGTCGACGCGGCGTTCGACACCGTGGTGTGTTCGCTCGTTCTGTGCACCGTCCCCGACCTTGACGCGGCCCTGGCCGAGATCCGCAGGGTCCTGAAGCCGAACGGCACCCTTCGCTTCTACGAGCACGTCCGTTCGACCGACCCTTCCATGGCTCGGTGGCAGCATCGACTCCGAAAGCCGTGGGGCGTGGTGGGCGCGGGCTGCCATCCGGACCGCGACACGATGGGCGCGCTGACCGCGAACGGCTTCACCGGCCGCTACCGGCGGTTCGTTCCGCCCATGCCCGGCGGCCGGTTCCTGCCCCATGTGGTGGGCGAAGCCCGTACCGACGCGCTCACGTGAGGGTCATCGCGGGCTCGGCGAAGGGCGTTCGGCTGGCACCCGTGCCCGCCGGGACGCGGCCGCTGTCGGATCGCGCTCGGGAGGGACTTTTCTCCAGCCTGGGACCGAAGGTGGTGGGGGCCACCGTGCTCGATCTGTTCGCGGGAACGGGGGCAACCGGCATCGAAGCGCTGTCCCGGGGCGCCATAACGGCGCTGTTCGTGGACTCTGCCCCCGCCGCGGCGAAGGTCATGGGAGAGAACCTCCGCCGGACCAGGCTCCAGGCCAAGGGCACGGTTCGCTGCCAGGACGTTCGGCGCGCGCTGGCTTCAGGACTGAGACGGTTCGACCTCATCCTCCTAGACCCTCCATATGCCATCGAACCGGTCATCCTGGACGGCACGCTGGCGGACCTCGAACGCTACGGGACGGCCGCTCCGGAGGCCACGGTGGTCCTGACCAGGGGCGCCAAGAGTTACATGCCCGTAGTTCCGGTAAACTGGGCCGTCGAGCGCCGGCTCTCCTATGGGGATGCCGCCCTGCTCATCTTCCGGACGTGACCGATCCAGGAGGTTCGAATCGATGGGGCGTATCGCCCTGTGTCCCGGGACGTTCGATCCCGTAACCAACGGCCATCTCGACATCATCGCCCGCGCCGCACGGTGCTTCGACCGCGTGGTCGTCTCCGTGCTGGAGAACCCGGGCAAGACGCCGCTGTTCTCGGTGGACGAACGGGTCGGCATGCTGAAGGAGGCGGTGGCCGGCATCGAAGGCCAGGTCGACGTGGAGTCCTTCTCCGGGCTACTCGTGAACTACGCGCGGGACAAGGGGAGCTCCGTCATCGTGAAGGGCCTGCGCGCGGTCAGCGACTTCGACTACGAACTGCAGATGGCCCAGCTGAACAGCCGGATGGCGAACGTGGAGACGCTGTTCGTCGCGACCAGCCCGCAGTGGTCCTACCTGTCGTCGTCGCTCATGAAGGAAGTGGTCCGGTTCGGCGGCGACGTGACCGGCCTGGTGCCGAACGCGGTCCGCGACCGGCTGGTCGACAAGCTGCGAGGGGAGGCCTGAGCCATGGACATCCTGGCCCGTCTGCAGCAGTTGGAGGAGCTCATGCAGGAGGCGAAGTCGATGCCCCTGTCCTCGAGCGTGCTGGTGAACCGGGAGGAGGCGCTAGAGCTCCTCCAGGCCGCGCTCAGCGAACTGCCCGAGGAGGTCAAGCAGGCCCGGTGGGTGGTCAAGGACCGCGAGGAGCTGCTGGCCAAGGGCCGCCGTGACGCCGAGGCCGTGGTGGTCCGGGCCCACGAGGAGCGTGCCCGCATGGTCTCCGAGCAGGAGGTCGTTCGGGCCGCGGAGCACGAGGCGGCGCGCATCGTGGGCGACGCCCGCGAACAGTCTCGCCAGATCCGTCTGGAGGCCGAGGACTACGTGGACGCCAAGCTGGCCCAGTTCGAGATCACGCTGGACAAGACCTCGACCGAGCTCGAACGCTCCATCGCCCAGGTCCGCCGGGGCCGCGACAAGCTCCGGGGCACCGGTCCGGCCCAGGACGAGTTCGGCGGCCGGGACGACAACCTGCTCTCGTTCGACGATCAGGAGACCTGAGCCCATGACGCCGGGCCTGGTGATCGACGTGGCGAACCTCCTCGGCGCGCCGGGGACCCACCGCCGCGTCAAGGTCGAGGAGTCCG
>DAIMKN010000262.1:0-2199 GCA_036721725.1 Actinomycetota bacterium | reverse complement strand
CGAGCAGCTCCGCAAAGGCGCCTGACCGGCGCGGTGCGGGATCAGCCCTTGAGCATCAACAGGAAACCCAGCGCGACCACCGCGGCGATCACCGCGAGCATGACGGTGGCGTGATACTGGGTCCTGCTGGGAGCGGGGAGGCCCGCGGGGTTGCACTCCTGACACACGGATCTGCCCCAGGGGACCACCTTCCGGCAGCGCAGGCAGCGGTCGGCAGCGTCCCTCGCCCGTGCGCGGGTCACGAGCCGCCCGCCGAGCCGTGGCCGGCATCGTGCTCTGGCCCGCCGGACGCGGGAGCGTGCTGGCGCCGGATGTCCTTGAACCATCCCAGGCAGCAGACGGCGAACGCGACCCCTCCCACGATCAGGAGCCACCGGTTCACGACCACGCCCAGGACCAGTCCGACGGCGGCCACAGAGAACCCGAACGGCCAGATGGTCGGCCCGACCACCTCTTCCTCGTGCACCGACCCCTCCGGCGCGGATGCCGACTCGTCGCCGGCGCGGGCGGCGCCCCGCATCACCAGCCCCAGGTAGCCGAATCCGATGGCCAGGATGAGCAGCAGGGTGGCACCGGTCCGTTCGTGCGCGGTGAGCCCGTAGACCGCTCCCGCCGTCAGCACGAACAGCCCGAGGCCGAACGCGACCCGAGAGGTGATCTTCACCGTTCGATGCTCCCCATGCTTCTCCTCTTCCGCTCAGTGCTGTGCCATCACGTAGAACACGGTGAACAGCGCGATCCACACGATGTCGACGAAGTGCCAGTAGATGGCCGCCGCCTCGATGGGCTCGTGCCGGTCCAGGGAGAGCTCGCCGCTGCGGGCCTGCGCCAGCACCAGCGACAGGAACACCACGCCGCCGACGACGTGCGCCATGTGCAGGCCCGTCATCACGTAGAACAGGCTCGGGTAGATCCCGTCGTGGATGCCGAACGTCAACCGCGAGTAGTCGTAGCCCTGGAGGGCCAGGAACGCCACCCCCAGCGCGACCGTGATCGTGAGCCACCGCACCAGCCCCCGTTCGTCGCGCCGCCGCGCCGAGCGGACGCCCATCTGCAGCACCACGCTGCTCGTGACCAGCACCACGGTGAGCGTGGTGGGGATGGGGAGGTCCGGGATGGGGACAGCGAGCGGCGGCCATACGGTGGCCTGCGCGTAGAACGTGAAGTACGCCCCGAACAGCGCGGCGAAGAACATCGCCTCCGAGGCAACGAACAGGACCATCCCCAGGATCGGGCTGCTGGTCCCCCGCGCCTTGTCCCGGCCCAGGAAGGTCTCGGCGACGCTCACGCCGGCCCCTCCCCGGAAGAGCCCGCCTTCGCCAGCCGGAGATCGCGAACGGGACGTTCGGAGTGGACGGGCGGAAGGCTGTCGAAGTTGTGGACCGGCGGCGGCGAGGATGTCGCCCACTCCAGCGTGTTGCCGCCCCACGGGTCGTCCGGAGCGTTGCGGGGCTTGCGCAGGGTCATGATCACGTTCGCCAGGAAGATGAGCATGGCCACCAGGATGATGTAGGCCCCGATGCTCGAGATGAGGTTCAGGAGGTTCCAGCCGCGGTCCGGGGCGTAGTCGGCGATCCGCCGGGGCATGCCTCGCAGGCCGAGCAGGTGCATCGGGAAGAAGGTCAGGTTGAACCCGATCAACTGGATCCAGAACTGCCAGATGCCCAGCCGCCGGTTCAGCATCCGCCCGAACATCTTGGGGAACCAGTAGTACACGCCGGCCACGATGCCGAACACGGTCCCGCCGAACAGCACGTAGTGGATGTGGGAGACCACCCAGTAGGTGTCGGTGAGCGCGAAGTCCACGGCGGGCGCGGCGGTCCACACCCCGTCGATGCCGCCGATGAGGAACATGGCGATGAACCCGAGGGCGTAGAGCATGGGAGGTTCGAACCGGATCTTGCCCCCGCGTAAGGTCGCCAGCCAGTTGAAGAACAGGACGCCGGTGGGGATCGAGATCATCTCGGTGGTCGCGGAGAAGAACGGCAGTTCGACGGCTCCCGTGGCGAACATGTGATGCGCCCACACCGTGAAGGACAGGGCCGTGATCATCAGGAAGCTCAGGACCACCCCGCGATAGCCGAACAACGGCTTGCCCGTGAACACCGGAAGGATCTCGCTGACGATCCCCCACGCCACGAGGATCAGCATGTACACCTCGGGATGGCCGAAGAACCAGAAGATGTTCTGCCACAGCAG
>DAIMKN010000261.1:0-2209 GCA_036721725.1 Actinomycetota bacterium | reverse complement strand
CAGGCCCTCCAGGACGCTGAAGTACACGGCCGCCTCGGCATCCTCTCCGTAGCGGGACATCGCGTCGGCCTCCACGGTCACCGGCAGCGGGGACTTGCGGGCCTGGGCCTGGAGGGCAACTGCCAGGCCCTTGTCGGCGAGCAGCGGCGGATAGATGCCGCGAGCCAGGTCTCGGATCGTCTCCAGGGCTTCGGTGGTCTCCGCCTTCATCTGCCCGATCAGCGACCGCTCGCGCTCTTCGTCCCGACCGACCAGCTGTTCGGCGATGTTCAGCTTGACGGCGAGGGCCACCAACTGCTGCTGGGCCCCGTCGTGGATGTTGCGTTCGAGGCGGCGCCGTTCGGCGTCCTGCGCAGCCACGAGGCGCTGGCGGGACGCCCGGAGCTCCTCGAGGTTGGCCCGGAGCTCCTCGGTCAGCCGAACGTTGCGCAGGACCAGCCCGGCCTGAGCGGCCAGGTCGTCCACGAGCTTTCCTTCCGCGGCCGTGAGCGGCTCGTTCTGCGGCTTGGTAACGGTGAGCGCGCCGAGGAGATCCCCCTGATGTCGAACCGGGACGACCTTGGAGGCTCCGGCGATGACTGGAAGCTCGCCGTCGGGTGCCGGGAGCGGCCGTTCGTCCTCGCCGGCCTCGCCCCAGGACGCCGCCGGACGCAGCTCGTCGCCGATCTTGAGCCAGACCCGGGCCTGGCGGGCGCCCGTTCCCTCTCCCAGGAGCGTGGCCATCCTGGGGAGCACGTCCTCCAGGGAGTACGCGGCGGCCATGCGCTCGGAGAACTCCGAGAGCACCTCGTACGGGGTCGCTCGCTTCCCGTACACGATCCGGTTGGCGAATCGCTTGGCCCGGTCTCGAACCGGGTTGAAGGCAAGCGCGATCAGCGCCGCGGCCAAGAGCGTCAGGAACGGGTTCCGAGTGGAGCCGATGGCCGTCCCGATGCCGACCACGACCGCCACGTACACCGCGGTGAAGAACGCGGCAAGCACCCCGTAGACGAGGGTCTTGCTGACCACGACGTCGAGCTCGTACAGGCCGTGCTTCAGGATGGCGATGCCGCAGCTCACGGGGACGGCGACCCCGAGGCCGAGCACGATGACCAGGTCGTGCCACCCCTCCGGGAGATCCGGGACGAAGATGTTGACGACGACGTCGGCCACCAGGCAAGCAGCCGTCACGCCCGCGGCGTAGCCCAGCCACCTGAGCTGCTGGCGCAGCTCGCCGGTGGAGCGCCGGGTCCGCAGGATCGTCCCCACCATGGCGGCGACGAGGATGCCCAGCCCCCCGAGATAGAGGATGAGCCAGGCGAGCGAGCTGTCGTTCGAGACACCGCTCAGGGCCTTCACGGCAAGCGGATTCCGTATGGCCGGGGAACCGGCCAACCGGACCGTTGGCTGGACCATGTTCAGGATGACTCCTGCCGTCGTGAACGTCGCGGCGACCCATCCCAGCCATCGCCACCGGCGAGATTGGAAACGGCCGTCGGGGAACAGCAGGAAGAGGAACAGGACAAGGCCCATCGGAAACACCAGCCAGAGCACCCAGCTCTGGAGCCACGCCATCCAAGCCACGAACGGCAGGTGGTGGAAATGCGAGCTCCGGAACACGTACTCTCGCGCGATCCCGTTGACGCCGCCGAAGACGGCGATGCCCAGGAAGATCCAGCCGATCGTGTTCCGGGACCGGCGCGAGACGAGGAGCGCGCCGATGATGGCGAAGCCGATCGGGACGATCAACCCGGGTAGGGCGGCCTGGTGAACGGTGTGGATGGCCGACCTGTTCAGGAAGACGAGCGTCGCCGATGCCGCGGGGATGAGGAGGCCGAGCGCGCCCAGAGGCCAGGCCAGGTGACGGAGGAGGCCGGCGCCGGCTTCCGGATCCGGCGTGTCATGAGAGACGGCGGTGCTTGCTTCAATCATCGACATCGGTCCCTCGAACCGGCACCGTTCCGCGGAGCGTGGTTCCGGCACCCACCGTCGAGCGAACCTCCATGGTCCCGTCCAGCGCGGCGAGACGGTCGGCGATCCCCTGCAGCCCCGTTCCGTACGTCGAGCGTTCGGCGTCGAACCCCCGGCCGTCGTCGGCCACCTCGAACTCGAGCGTTCCGTCGGTCTGGGACAACCGAACCACCGCGCCGGACGCTTCGGCGTACTTGGCCACGTTCTGCAGCCCCTCCAGGACGCTGAAGTACACGGCCGCCTCGGCATCCTCTCCGTA
>DAIMKN010000260.1:0-2211 GCA_036721725.1 Actinomycetota bacterium | reverse complement strand
CGTCACCGCGGAGAACGTGGCGGAGAAGATGAACGTCCCCCGCGAGGAGATGGACCGGTTCGCGCTCCGTTCGCACCAGAGGGCCGTGGCGGCGCAGGGCGACGGGTTCTTCGACCGCGAGATCAGTCCCTACACCAAGGCCGACGGCACGGTCGTGGCGAAGGACGACGGCCCGCGCGCCGACACCACGCTCGAGAAGCTGGGTTCGCTGGAGCCCGCGTTCCGGCCGGGCGGCGCGGTGACCGCGGGCAATTCGTGTCCGCTGAACGACGGCGCCGCGGCCGTGGTCGTCATGAGCGACGAACGGGCCCGCCAGCTCGGCATCACGCCGCTGGCCCGCATCGTGGCGTCATCTGTCAGCGGCATCGATCCGGAGATCATGGGCCTCGGTCCGATCGAGGCCGTTCGCAAGGTCCTCAAGCAGGCCGGCATGACCATCGACGACATCGACGTGGTCGAGCTGAACGAGGCGTTCGCCGCGCAGGTGCTGCCGGCGTGCTGGGAGATCGGCATCGATCCGTTCAGCGACAAGCTCAATCCGCACGGCGGCGCCATCGCCCTCGGCCACCCGTACGGCATGACCGGCGCGCGCATCATGAACACGCTGCTGAACGACCTTCAGACCGGCGACATGACGTTCGGCCTGGAGACGATGTGCGTGGGCGGCGGGCAGGGCATGGCCATGATCGTCGAACGCCTCTCGTAGAGGGGCCGGCGCCGGCCTGTTCGCACCTCCCGTGAGAGACTGCTGCCTCATCGCCGGCCTGCCGCACGAAGGGAAGCCATGGCGGCGCGACGGGCTCGCATGCTGGTCGGGTTCTGGGCGGTACTGACGTTCGCGGTGGCCATCGCCCCCCCGGCGGCGGCCTCGCGGGCCGGCGCCGTCATCCAGGTCTTCCCCGGCCGGCACGCGCTCCGCGACGCCCTGGCGTCGGCCTCGGCCGGGGACACCCTCAACCTGCACACGGGGACGTATCGCGACGCCGTCACCATCGGCCTCGACGGCCTCACGCTGAGAGCGGCGGGCGACGGGCCGGTCACCGTCGACGGCCGCTGCAGGACCGGCGCCGTCCTCACCATCCGGGCGGACGGCGTGACCATCCGTGGGCTGCACGTGGTCGGCGCGAACGAAGGTTTCTCGGCCTTCCCGTCCGAGGTCGATCTCACCGGCGTGAACAGCGGCGGTGTCTACGATTCGTTCCTCGAGGACACGTGCAACGCGGAATACGGCGTGAACGTGTTCTCAAGCGGCACGGTCATCGTCGGCGGGAACACGGCCACGGGATTCTCGGACTCCGGCATCTACATCGGCGCGATCACCTCCACGCCTCTCGGCGCGTTGATCGTTCGGCACAACGAGGTGTACGGAAGCTCGCGGGGCATCATCGTCGAGGACAGCTCCGGCGGTTCGATCGCGGTGGCCTCGAACAACCTGCACGACAACGCCGACGACGGGGTGTTCCTGCACAACAGCGACGGCGTGGCCTTGATCGGCAACACCCTGACGGGGAACGCGGCCAGCGGCATCCACCTCGATCCGGGCTCGGACTCGAACAAGGTCACGGACAACGCGCTGTCCTCGAACAGCCCGGACCTGTGGAACGAGGGCTCGAACAACTGTTTCCGGCGCAACGTCTACTCGACGTCGTCGGGCCCGATCGCCTGCTGAGGTCGGCCCGGCTGCTGAAGGGACCTCGCGAGGGGCTAGAAGCCGCCGCGCATGCGGTCCATCTCGCGGCGGATGCGGGCCTCGTCGGCCGCGTTGCTGCCGAACGCGTGGTACGCGCGGTAGGCCAGCAGGCAGCCGAACACGACGTCGAGCAACAGGTAGCCCGTGAACTTGGTCGTGGAGTAGAGGTACAGGTTCAGCAGGATGAGGCTGCCCAGTACGGCAGCCGAGACGGTGAACGCCCGGCGCCGGGCCACCCTGATCGCCGCACGCATGCGGAGTTCGTGTTCTGAGGGACCGACGAGGTCCGGTCGGTACTGCATGAGCTGCTCCTCTCTCCGACGAGCCGATGTTCCAGCTTCCATCGGCCGTTCCCGCGCGCCGCTTGATCCGCTACATAATCGGTTCGTCCACCGCGGTCCGGGTTGTTCGCACACCTCTCGCCGATAGACTGGTTCGAACACAACGCGCCGGTAGCTCAGGTGGAGAGAGCGGCTGCCTTCTAAGCAGCGGGTCGGGGGTTCGAGTCCCTCCCGGCGCAC
>DAIMKN010000259.1:0-2218 GCA_036721725.1 Actinomycetota bacterium | reverse complement strand
GGTCAAGGTGGTGGACGTCGACGTGTCCCGTCGTCGCATCAGCCTGTCCGTCAAGCGAGTCTCCGAGTCCGAACAGGAATTCCCCGAGGCCGAGATCGAGGCCGAGACCACCGACGAACTGGTGGCCGACGTCGCGCCCGAGCCGTCCGCGGAAACCGCGGCCGTCGTGGCGGACGCCGAGACCCGCATGGACGAGTCGAGCCCCGAGGCGTTCGAGGCGGTCATCGAACCGGAGCTGGAAGCCCCCGAGGTCGCCGCCGTGCACGAGGTTCCGGTCGAGGATCCGGCGCAGGACGAGCCCGCCCCGGTGGCGGCCGCAGCCGCAGCCCCGGAGGAGCCGACCGAGGTGTCCGACGAGGACATCACGCTCGAGGCCATCATGCAGGACCTCAAGCGCCGCGAGGGCCGGGGCTAGCCCGCCCCCGTCTTTCCGTCGATGCTGCTGGTCGGACTGACCGGTGGCATCGGTGCCGGCAAGAGCACCGTGGCCTCCCTCCTCGCCGAGCGTGGCGCCGTGGTGATCGACGCCGACGACCTGGCCCGCCTCGCCGTCGCACCCGGCTCCCCCGGCTTCGCCGCCGTGGTCGCCGCGTTCGGCCCGGAGGCTGCCATGTCGAACGGCGAGCTGGACCGAACGTGGCTGGCGGACAAGGTGTTCGCCGACCCGGACGCCCGCCGACGGCTGGAGGCCATCACCCACCCCGAGGTGGCCCGGCTGTTCCTGGAGCGGACGAAGCCGTTCGCCGCCACGGACGCCGTCGTCGTCTACGCGGTCCCGCTCCTGGTGGAGAACGACCTCCAGGGGATGTTCGGCGTCGTGGTGACGGTGGAGGCGCCGGAGGACGTCAGGGTGGCCCGGCTCGTCCGTGACCGCGGCATGACCGAGGAGGCGGCGAGGGCCCGCATCGCCGTGCAGGCCACCGAGACCGAGCGGCGTTGGGTGGCCGCGGTGGTCATCGCGAACGATGACGCACTCGACACGCTGGAGGCCCAAGTGTCCGCCCTGTGGCGAGACCTGCAGGACCGGGCCGGTACGATCGAACGGTGACCATCCGGGCGGTGTTCTTCGACGTCGGCGAGACCCTCGTCCACGCCGAACCCTCGTTCCCCGAGCTGCTCGCACTGACCTTGAGGGCGGAGGGGTTCGACGTCGATCCGGCCATGGTCCGGAGCAAGGTCCACACGGTGTCCGAGCACTTCGAACGGGCTCGCCAGGCGGGGGAGCTGTGGACCACGTCGATGGAGCGCTCGCGGCGGTTCTGGTTCGGCGTCTACCGCACGTTCCTGACGGAACTCGGCCTGCCGTTCTCCAAGGCGCTCGCGGCCCGGTTGTTCGACACGTTCACCGACCCGACCAACTACCGGCTCTTCGACGACGTCGAGGCGTGCCTGCGCCAGTTGCGGGAGCGCGGCCTGATCCTGGGCGTCGTGTCGAACTTCGAGGAGTGGCTGGAACGCCTGCTGGAGTCGCTCGGCGTGTCCGAATACTTCGATGTTCGGATCATCTCCGGGGTCGAGGGGATGGAGAAGCCGGACCCGCGGCTGTTCCGCCTGGCGCTCAAACGGACCGGCGCGCGGCCCGAGGAATCCGTCTACGTCGGCGACATCCCGATGTTCGACACCGAGCCCGCTGCGGCGCTCGGGATGGTCCCGGTCCTCATCGACCGCCGCGGACGCCACCCCGACTACGCCGGCCCGGGCCCCCGCATCACCTCCCTGAAGGATCTGGCGGGAGCGGTCGGACTCCCCGAACGGGTTCGAACGTGACCGAACGCCTGTTCACCGCCGAGGAGGCGAACGCTCTCCTTCCCTCGCTGTCGGAGTCCCTGGTCCGGATCCGCGAGTCCCGGCAGATCGTCCTGGCCGGCGCCGAACGCATCCGTGGCGCCGCGGCCACGAACGGCGGCGGTGGGTTCGCCCAGGAGTATCTGGACGCCCTGGGGACGCTCCGCCGGGAGGTGGAGGCGGTGACGGACCAGGGCGTGATCCTGCGCGATCCCGAGACCGGCCTCATCGACTTCCCGTCGCGCCTCGGCGACCGCGAGGTGCTGCTCTGCTGGCGTCTGGGCGAGCACGAGGTGGCCTTCTGGCACGGCCCCGAGACCGGCTTCTCCGGCCGCAAGCCGCTGTAAGAAAGCGGACCCGACGGGAAGGTGTCCGGGATCACGGGGCTCCCTGATGGTGATCCCGGAACGACTTGGCCTCGGCGGGGGTGGAG
>DAIMKN010000258.1:0-2220 GCA_036721725.1 Actinomycetota bacterium | reverse complement strand
GCTCCATCTCCATGTCCACGGCCAGCAGGTAGTTGCAGGCGTGGATGGCCCCCTCGCCCTCCAGGATGTCGTGGAGGAAGAAGTCCCCGGTCAGGCGCTTGCCGACGAACCGGCCCTGCTGGTCCGGGAAGACCAGCAGGATCGTGTCGATGTCGCCGCGTTCGATGTCCGCCTTGATGTGGTCGGTGCTCAACCTGCCCGTCTCCACGGAGGGCACTCCTTCCTCGTTCGAACGGTCGAGGGGTCGCCGGCTACACGGATTCCAGATCGGCTTCGATCGCCGCCAGCTCCTCGGCGCTGCCCTGCACCTTGGGTCCCTTGAACCACTTGCGAGCCGACAGGAGCCAGTAGATGCCGGCGAACCCGATGACGACCAGGACGGCGATCGGGGCGTAGTTCAGCGCGTCGAGCTTGTGGATCCCCAGGCCACCCGGGCTGAGCTGCGGCATCATCAGCACGATGCAGATGAACAACACCCAGACCACGGCGATGGTCCCGACGGGCTTGCTCCACTTCCCGAGGTTCCACGGCCCGGCCTTGAACGAGTCGCCCGCGCGGAGCCGGAGGAACGTCGGCGTGACGTAGGCGATGTAAAGGCCGATCACGGCGATGGCGGTGACGGCGTAGTAGGCGGTCACGCTTCCCTTCCAGTACGCCGGTGCCAGCAGCACCCAGGCGCCGACCGTGGCGAACCAGATGGAGTTGGTGGGCGTTCGGGTCCGCTTGTTGATGCGGTGCCAGAACCTCGAGCCGGGGATGGCCCCGTCCCGGGAGAACGCGTAGATCATCCTGGAGTTCGCCGTGACCGAGGCCATGCCGCAGAAGAACTGCGCCCCGATGACGATCAGCAGCAGGAAGATGCTCATCTTCCGGCCCACCGCGTCCAGGAAGATCTGGGCCGGCGCGGCCACGTTCGCGGTCTGCAGCTGGAAGCCCAGGGCGGCCGTGAAGCCCTTGGCTCCCTGCACGGCGTGCCACACACCGAGCAGCAGGATGTAGCCGAAGATCACCGAGATGATGACCGAACGATAGATGCCCTTGGGCCCGGAGATCTCGGCGTCCTGCGTCTCCTCGGTCATGTGGGCCGAGGCGTCGTAGCCCGTCAGCGTGTACTGGGCCAGCAACATCCCGATCAGGAAGATGTAGATGGTCGAACCGAAGAAGCCGCTGCCGAAGCCCGTCCCGTTGATGAACCCCGACACCTGCCCCGGCTTGGCCGTCTTGCTGAACGAGAAGATCGTGGAGAAGCTCGTGTGATGGTCGGGCATCACGAACAGGATCACGAAGATGACCAGCACTCCGGCCACGTGCCACCACACGCTGACGTCGTTCAGCAGCCGGACGATGTTGATGCCGAACGTGTTCATCAATCCGTGGATGCCGAGCACGATGGTGTAGGTCAGGACCAGGCTGAGGCGGGTCACCTCGAAGCTGAAGGCGATGTGCATGAACGCGGACAGGAACGCCGCCAACCCGAAGTCGATGCCCGCGGTGACGGCGACCTGGCCGAGCAGGTTGAACCAGCCCGTGAACCACGCCCACGCCGGACCGTTCTTCGGTGCGACCTTGGCGGCCCAGTAGTAGAGACCACCCGCCGTCGGATAGCTCGAACAGATCTCGGCCATGGAGAGTGCCACGAACGTAACCAGCAGGCCGACGATGGGCCAGCCGTACGCGGCGCTGGCCGGTCCGCCCGTGATCATGCCGAACCCGAACAGCGTCAGGCAGCCCGACAGGATGGAGATGATGGTGAACGACACGGCGAAGTTGGAGAACGCTCCCATCCCTCGCTTGAGCTCCTGGGCGTAGCCCAGTTCGTGCAGCCGCTGGACGTCGTCCTTGCGACCCGTCGTGCCCTGGACGGCCACCGGACCTCCCTTCTCCTCGTGGGCTCGCTCGAAGCCGAAGCCCCCCGGCGGATTTAGCTCCCTCGCTCGGCTTGGTGTCAAACGGCCCGGGCGACTACTCCGGGGTGGTGTAGGCGGCGGTGATGCCGCCGTCCACGACGAACGTGGAGCCGGTGATGAGCGAGGATTCCTCGGAGGCCAGGAACAGCGCGGCGTTCGCGATCTCGTGGGCCTGCCCGAGCCTCCCCATGGGGATGTGAACCAGCCGGCGCTGGCGGCGGGCCGGGTCGGACATCAGTTCGGCCAGCAGAGGGGTTTCGATGGGTCCTGGGCACAGGGCGTTCGCCCGGATGCCGCGCCGGGCGAACTCCAC
>DAIMKN010000257.1:0-2221 GCA_036721725.1 Actinomycetota bacterium | reverse complement strand
GCGGCCTGCGCCAGGATCCTGCGGCGCGAACACGACCACCTCGGCATCCCGTCGCACTTCACCATCTACGACGAGGGCGACACCGAACGCGTCATCGCGCTGGTGCTGAAGGGGATGGACCTCGATCCGAAGCGCTATCCGCCCCGCCAGATCGCGGCGATGATCGGGCGGGCCAAGGACAACCTGGTCTCGCCGAGGGAGTTCGCCGCGAACGCCAACACCTACTACGAGACCGCGGTGGCGGGCGTGTACGGCGAGTACCAGCGAAGGCTGCACGCGGCAGGCGCCCTGGACTTCGACGACATCATCATGGAGACCGTTCGGCTGTTCCGGGAGCATCCCGAGGTCCTGGAGCACTACCAGCAGCGGTTCGAGTACCTCCTCATCGACGAGTACCAGGACACCAACCGCGCCCAGTACCACCTGGTCAAGGCGCTGGCGGCCAAGCATCACAACCTGTGCGTGGTGGGCGACGCGGACCAGGGCGTGTACTCGTGGCGCGGCGCCACCATCCGCAACCTCCTGGACTTCGAACACGACTATCCCGAGGCGGCCGTGTTCGTCATGGAGCAGAACTACCGTTCGACGCAGGCCATCCTGTCCGTGGCGAACGCGCTCATCGAACACAACATCCAGCGCAAGCCGAAGTCGCTGTGGACCGAGTCGGACGGCGGCGAGCTGGCCGTTCGTTACCGGGCGGACAACGAACACGACGAGGCGTGGTTCGTGGTGAACGAGATCGAACGCCTGGTCTCCGTGGAGGGGCACCGGTACGGCGACTGCGCCGTGTTCTACCGGACGAACGCCCAGTCCCGCGTCATGGAGGACGTGTTCATGCGGGCGGGGATGGACTACAAGATCATCGGCGGCGTCCGGTTCTACCAGCGCAAGGAGATCAAGGACGTGTTCGCCTACCTCCGGGTGCTGGTGAACCCCGGCGACCTGGTGAGCGTTCGGCGCGTCATCAACACGCCGAAGCGGGGGATCGGCGACGCCACGGTGGCGGCCATCGAAGGGTTCTCCGCCTCGGAGAACATCCCGTTCCTGCAGGCGGCTCGCCGGGCGGAGGAGATCGTGGTGCTGGGCCAGCGGGCTCGCGGCGCGGTGCGTTCGTTCGTCGAGGTCATCGACCGGCTGGGCGCCGAGCTGGTCGAAGGCGCGGGCGTCCCGAAGCTGGTGGAGGCGGCGTTCACCGAGTCCGGCTACCTCATCGAGCTGGAGGAGGAACGAACGGTCGAGGCCATGGGCCGCGTGGAGAACCTCCGCGAGCTGGTCGGGGTGGCCCGGGAGTTCGAGGTCCGCGAGCCCGATGGCATCCTGGCCGACTTCCTGGAGCAGGTCTCGCTGGCAAGCGAACAGGACGAGCTCGATCAGGAGTCGGGCGTGGTCACGCTGATGACCATGCACAACGCCAAGGGCCTGGAGTTCGACGTCGTGTTCATGGTGGGCATGGAGGACGGCGTGTTCCCCCACTACCGTTCGATGACCGACGCGGCGGAGCTGGAGGAGGAACGCCGGCTGGCCTACGTCGGTATCACCCGGGCCCGCCGCAGGCTATACCTGACCCACGCCTGGTCCCGTTCGCTGTTCGGCGGCTCGAACTACAACCCGCCGTCGCGGTTCCTGAACGAGATCCCCGCGCACCTCGTCCAGAACATGCAGGGCGAACGCGGCTCGCTGCCCCAGACCAAAACCGCCCGCGAGGGCTTCGGCCACGACCCGTTGCCGGTGACCGAGGGCGACACGGTCTTCCACGACAAGTGGGGCGAGGGCGTCGTGGTGAACGTCCGCGGCCAGGGCGACCGCGCCGAAGCCACCATCTCCTTCCAGGACGTGGGGGAGAAGAACCTGCTGCTCGCCTACGCTCCCCTGGCCAAGCAGCGATGATGGGTCCGGAGGAGGAGATCGCAATGGTTGGCGGAAGGCGCCCGGGAGTCGTCGTCGTTGCAGCGGTCTTGATCTGGAGTGGCCTCGTGAGCGGACCATCAGCGACTGCCGCGACAGGATCGGCCGTACGTCAACGCCTTACCTCATCGGCCACCGGCTACACGTTCACTCAAGTCAGCGCCGGCAACGCACACACCTGCGGGGTGAGGACCACGGGATCGGTTCGTTGCTGGGGATACAACTACTACGGCCAGGCCACCCCGCCCTTGGGCTCGTTCACCTCGGTCAGCGCCGGCCGCTACCACACCTGCGGGGTGAAGACCGACGGGACGGT
>DAIMKN010000256.1:0-2262 GCA_036721725.1 Actinomycetota bacterium | reverse complement strand
CGAGGGCCAACAACGAGGCGGCAGAGTGCCCGAATGACCAGGCCGAGGAGGAACAGCATCGGCGCATTCTAGAGTCCGGACAGTCGCGAATCCGGGTTTTTGACCCTCACGGGCCGGCTACACTCAGGCCGCCAGCACGAAGGACGTTGATGCGCTTCCATCCGATCACCGACCAGAACGAGGGCGGGGTAGTCGGTGAAGCACCACCATGACGCGCCCACCGCCCCCAGCCACCACAGTCGCTGCAGGACGGCACGCGCGTAGCGCGCGACCCGGTCCTCGCCGAGCGCGTGATCGGGCAGACCGAACTCCTGAGCGTTCACTCGCTTGCCGGCAAAGCGGGCTGCAGTCGCGCTCACGAAGGGCACCCACTCGGGATCGTCGGGGGCCGTGGCCGCCTCGCTGTAAAGCGGGTAGCCGTGCATCACGACCTCGTCCCATGGGGCGGCAATCGAGCTGATCCGAATCCCTCGGTCCTGCTCGAGGTCGGGGGCGTGGAGGCCGCCGGCGACGTCGACTCGGGCGGGCCGGAGCACCTCCGTCAATAGTGAGCTCCAGCGAGCGATCTCCTCCGGACCAGCGGGCCATCGGAGGTTCGAGAACTCGTTGCCGAGGTCCCACCCGGCGAGCCCCCCGTGGCCGGCGAACGTCGAGGCTAGCCGCTGGGCGAGGAAGAGCTGCGCGTCGAGGAGCGCCGGGTCCGCGTAGATGTCGCCCGCGCCGCCGGGCACGACCCGGCCCCCGCTGACGGTTCGGATCGTCGAGGCCGCCGACGGGTCCACCGCCCAGCCCGGGAGCCAGTTCACGCCGCTCATATGGCCGCAGAACAGGCTCATCACAAGGCCGACCCCGTGCCGCTCGGCGGCCCTGAGCGCCGTTTCGAGCCGGAGGAGCGCGTCGTCCGAGACGCGGTCAGGCCGGGGTTGGAACGCTTCCCAGAGGAAGAAGATGCGGGCCTCCTGGAGGCCAAGATCCGCGATCCGGGCCATATCCCGATCGACCTCAGCGAATCTGACGTCGTCCCACCAGTACATGGCCGTCCGGGCCGGCCAGTAGTTCACTCCGAGCCGGAAGGAGTCGCTTCCTGTCACCTCGCCAGCTGTGCGCGGTCGCTGGCCGTTCGATCCCGCCGGCCGGGCCACCGTTGGAGCACCTCGGTGTAGACGTCGAGATAGGGCGGCCGTTCCAGACGTTCTCGTGGTTCGCCGCGGCGTGGCGCTCGAGCAGGCCGCGGACGTGGAGGTATTGGTCGTACTCCGGGACCCGGTACGCCAGGTGGCTCAGCGGATACGGCGAGATGTCGATTCCGCGCGCGCGCAGCCGGTCCTTCTGGCCGGCGAAGAATGCCTGGTAGTCGCCGAGGACGTCCGCGATCGGGTCGGTCACGTGGCTGCTCCAGCGTTCGGCGCCAAGTTTAGCCCTGACGAAATCCACCTCGGCGGGGCGATTCGACCTCCGGGGACCCGCGGTAGGCGGGTGAGCGGCGCGATGCTGGCTTGGCGTGCCCTTACACTCGGCCTTCATGTCCGTCTGGCACAAGCTCCCACTGGAGCGAAGCGAATCACCTCCACACTGAGGTCGGTGTGGGACGCGGAAGCCCTCGAAGCTCACTTGAGCCGCCGACCTCATCGTCCCCCGTTTCGGAGTCGGGCCCACGTCTCGGATGCAAGTCCGGTGGGACCAGGCTGAACCTATATCGGGCCTGTTTCTTACGTCTCATGCGTCTCTTCGTAGGCGTTTCTGAACCCGGCTGAGACGGATGAGACGGTTCACCTGGCTTCCGGTATGCGGTACCAGGCGCGCGCAGAGTTATGGGCGAACGCCCCGGCGCCTGCGTACACAGTCCCGACTCCGTTCCCGACCGAATTCGGCCGCGCAATCCACGCAGTGGCGCTGGACGGGCGACGTCCGCTCGACTATCTGTTGGCAACGCTGGCATTCGAGTAGGGCGACCTTCAGCCACTCGCGCGAGCGGGTGGGTCGGGGGAGCGAGATCTCCGTGGCGGCTTGGCTCCGGGAACGCAGTAAGTGGCCGGCTCCGGCCCGCCGGAGCCACTGCCCCATCACGGTCTTGCCGCGCCCTGTCGGCCCGCGCGCCCTTCCACCCTTGGGCCGCGACCCCGATCACGCCGCACGCGGCCTCACCCGGCCGTTCGGGCGCTCGATCGGTGGATCCGGGCCAAAGGACGGAACCGACCCGCCCAGCCGAACCCACCGCGTCAGCCTGCCCGATGGCGTGGCGCCCAGGGTCCGCGCATCGTA
>DAIMKN010000255.1:0-2321 GCA_036721725.1 Actinomycetota bacterium | reverse complement strand
GGGTCCGAACACGCCTCCTGCCGCTGGCCGCGGTGGCGACGGTGGTGTTCGGGTGGCGCAGGTGGCGTCCGTTCCGGGCGGTCGTGGCGGGGGGGAGCATGGAGCCGACCCTCCACGGCGGCGACCACGTGTTGGCGGTGCGGCGGCGACATGTCGAACGCGGCGACGTGGTCGTGGTCTCGCGCCCGGACCGTGCGGGGTTCGAACTCATCAAGCGAGTGACCGCCGTGGGGGGCGACCACGTTGAAGGGCGAACGCTCCGCGATGGCGAGCTCTGGATCACCGGCGACGCTCCTGGCGCCAGCACCGACAGCGGTTCGTTCGGTCCCGTTCGCCGCGACGCCGTGACCGGTGTCGTCCTCATCCGAACGTGGCCGCTTCGGCGGGTTCGCTGAAGCCGCGCCCGCCGCGGACGTCAGTCTGTCGAAGTTGGTCCTTCTCCTGCTGCGGTGGCGACCTCGGCGGGGAGTTCGCGTTCGAGGTGCCATCGGCTCAAGTCACCGGTGCCGCTGACCTCGAGGATCTCGCCGTCAACCGTGCGCAGGCGGAACCGCCTGAGGCGTTCGCCGTCGCGTTCCTCGGTCCACGATCGCAGGAGTTCGACGGGCTCCTCCTCGCCGGCGATGACGACCGCCCGGGGTGTCTCGTCGGCTCGCCCGCCGGCGTAGAAGCGCAAGGCCACCGTTCGCCGCCGGCGCACCCACCACGGCAACACCGGCGTCCAGGCCAGATAGGCCAGGCCGATCAGCGCCACGATGGCACGCGTCGACAGATGTTCGATCAGCGGGATGGCCAGGACTGCGGCGATCACCCGCGCCATGCTGAACGAGATGTCGTAGAGCGCGAACACCCGCCCTCGGAACCGGTCCGGGACCGACTCCTGGACGATGGTGTCGGCGGGGATCTTCCGCCACGGGAACGTCAGGCCGAGGGTGAACGACAGCACCAGGATGCCCGGGGCCGCCAGCACCGGCGACACCGCCAGCCCCACCAGCCCAGCCAGGAGGAACGCCACCGCCACGATCCGCGGCTTGGTCAGACGGGGTTCGAACCAGCCCACCGTCACCGCGCCGACCAGCACGCCGACGCCGCCGGCGCCGATGATGCGGCCGTACGACGCGACCCCCTGGTGGAACTCCTGCTTGAACACCACCACCGACAGCACGGTGATGATGCCGATGAGCAACTGGTCGAACGAGGCCGAGACGATCGAGCCGAGCGCTGCCGGCGTCGCGCCCAGACGCCGAACGCCCGTCGTCAGGTCGCGGCCCACCTTGCGGAGTTCGGATCGCAGCGGCGCGGCGGACCGCGACGGCGACATCGGGTCCGAGATCCGCGACGCCAGCCAGGCCGCAACCGGCCAGCCCACCGCGCACAGCGCCAGGAGGCCGTTCGGGTGGATGCCGTTCGCCACCTGCGTCCCGACGACCAGTCCGAGGAAGGTGACGACGGTGCCGGCCGATCCCGCCATCGAGTTCCCGACCAGCAGGTCCTCGTCGGCCACCAGCAACGGCATCACCGCGCCCGCGGTCACCAGATAGAAGCGGTTCCCCGACACCACGACGAGCGACAGGGCGTACAGCAACCAGGTCGCGTGCCCGCTCGCGAACATGAGGATCACCACCGCGGCGGCCCGGAGCAGCGGGGTCACCGTGAGGATGCGCCGGCGCGACCATCGGTCGATCAGCACCCCCGACAGCGGGCCGAGCAGGGAGAACGGGATGATGAGGACGGCGAACGCCTTGGCCACACCGACCGCCGTTCCCTGCTTCTCCGGCGACAGGAAGACCAGCGTGTCGATGAGGAACGCCTGGAACAGCCCGTCGGCGAACTGGCTCAGCAGCCGGGTGCCGAGGAGCCACCGGAAGTCGCGCGAACGGAGCGCCTCGCGGGCTCGTTCGCCGCTGCCGGCCATCGCCGATGAGGCTCGGCGCGTCAGTCGATCGCTAGGACGAGGTCCGGGCGGGGTCGCCGATGGGCTCGGAAACCTCGATGGTGTCGCCGCCCTCGACCACCTGGACGGTGTCCGCCGCGTCCCGAGGCGCGTCGTCGTCGGTCGCGTCCAGGTCGAAGAAGTTCGACCAGTCGGCCGCCTTGGACGCGCCGTTTCCCTGGATGAACTCCTCCACCATGTCGCGGGCCGCGTCGTCGCTGAACTGCACCGGCGGGGACTTCATGAAGTAGGCGCTCGGCCCGATGATCGGCCCGCCCACCCCCCGGTCCATGGCCAGCTTGGCGCAGCGGATGGCGTCGATGACGATGCCGGCGGAGTTCGGCGAGTCCCACACCTCGAGCTTCAGCTCGACGTTCAGCGGCACGTC
>DAIMKN010000254.1:0-2328 GCA_036721725.1 Actinomycetota bacterium | reverse complement strand
GGCCCGACCAGCGCGAGCAGCACCTCGCCGCCCGGTCCGGTCAGGCCGCCAGCCGGCCGGTCAGATGATGCGGCGACGCCCCGGTGATCTCGACCATGGCGAACGTCCCCGGGGCCAGGTCGCCGTCCGCATGGACGAGCTTGTTCGTCCGGGTCCGTCCGGCCAGGTTCCCCTTGCGTCCCTGGCCGTCGATGAGGAGCTCGACCTCCCGTCCGATGAGGTCCTGGTTGCGTTCGAGCGAGACCCGCTCCTGCAGGGCGACCAACCGGTCGAACCGCTCCTGGACGACCTCCTTGGGGACCTGGTCGGCGAACCCGGCAGCCACCGTTCCCGGTCGCGGCGAGTATTGGAAGGTGAACGCCGCGTCGAACCTCGCCGCCTCCACCACGCGCATCGTCTCGTCGAAGTCGCGTTCGGTCTCGCCCGGAAAGCCCACGATGATGTCCGTGGTCACCGCCACGCCCGGCACGCCGTCGCGGATCCGGTCGAGCCAGCTCAGGTACCGGTCCGAACGATACGAACGCCGCATCTCCTTGAGCACCCGGTCCGAACCGGACTGCAGGGGGAAGTGGATGTGTTCGCAGACGGAAGGACAGTCGGCCATCGCCTCGACCACGTCGTCGGTGAAGTCGTGCGGATGGGGGCTGGTGAACCGAACGCGCCGGATGCCGTCCACGCCGTCCACCGCCCGGAGCAGCTCGCCGAACCGGGCCTTCTTGGAGGAGTCCGGAACGCTCAGGTCGCGGCCGTAGGTGTTGACGTTCTGCCCGAGGAGGGTGAGCTCGACCACGCCGCGCCGGGCCAAGCCCTGGACCTCGGCCACGATGTCGCCGAGCGAACGCGACCGCTGCGGCCCCCGCACCAGCGGCACGATGCAGAAGGTGCACGCGTTGTCGCATCCCATCCCCACCGCGACCCAGGCGTGGTGGCTCGACCCTCGATGGGCGGGCAGAGCGCTGGGGAAGATCTCGGTGTATTCCCGAACGTCCATCTGCGGGCCGTCGCGTTCGGCTTGGCGGATGAGGTCGATCAGGCCGGGCATGGCATGCGTGCCGACCACCACGTCCACCCACGGGGCCTTGGTCTGGATGATCCCCTGGTCCTTCTGGGCCAGGCAGCCGGCCACCACGACGCGCAGCCGCGGGTTGGCCAGCTTCAACGGCTTGAGGTGGCCCAGGGCGCCGTACAGGCGCCGGTCGGCGTTCTCCCGGACGGCGCAGGTGTTGAGCACGACGATCTCGGCATCCGTGGCCTCCTCCGTGGCCGCGTAGCCGTTCGACTCCAGGAGGCCGGCGATGCGTTCGGAGTCGTGCTCGTTCATCTGGCATCCGAACGTGCGGATGAGGTAGCGGCCGCTCACGCGTCGATGCTAGCAGCGCCCTGAACAGCCGCTTCCCTCTCGAGTCGGCTCACGCGACGGCGTCAGCGGGCGTATTCGGTTGCCCTCGACTCCCGCACCACGGTGATCTTGATCTGGCCGGGGTACTGAAGCTCCTCCTCCACCTGCTTGGCGATGTCCCGGGCCAGCACCTGCGCGCCGACGTCGTCGACGTCGACCGGCTTGACCATGACCCGGACCTCCCGGCCGGCCTGCATGGCGAACGACTTCTCCACGCCCGGGTACGAGGTGCAGATCTCCTCGAGACGTTCGAGCCGCTTGACGTAGGTCTCGAGCGACTCGCGCCGCGCGCCGGGTCGGCTCCCCGAGATGGCGTCGGCGGTCTGAGCCAGGACCGCTTCGATGGTCCGAGGTTCGACCTCGCCGTGATGGGCCTCGATGGCGTGGACGACCTCCGGGGACTCCTTGAGGCGGCGGGCCAGTTCGGCCCCGATGATGGCGTGCGAGCCCTCCACCTCGTGGGTGACGGCCTTGCCGATGTCGTGGAGCAGGGCACACCGCTTGACCAGGCGCGGTTCGACGCCCATCTCGGAGGCGATGGCCGCGCCGATGTGGGCCGCCTCCACCAGGTGCCGCAGGACGTTCTGGCCGTAGGACGTTCGATACTGCAGGCGGCCCAGAACCTTGATCATCTCCGGGTGGACGTCGCTGATGCCGACCTCCACCAGGGCCTCCTCGCCGGCCTTCTTGATCTGGTCGTCCACCTCGCGGATGGCCCGTTCGTGCATCTCCTCGATCCGCGCGGGATGGATGCGCCCGTCAGACACGAGCTTCTCCAACGTGAGGCGGGCCTGTTCGCGGCGAACGGGATCGAAGCAGCTCAGCACGACCGCTTCGGGGGTGTCGTCGATGATGAGGTTGACGCCCGTCACCGCCTCGAACGTGCGGATGTTGCGGCCCTCCCGGCCGATGATGCGGCCCTTCATGTC
>DAIMKN010000253.1:0-2369 GCA_036721725.1 Actinomycetota bacterium | reverse complement strand
TCCAAGGGCGCCACGAACGTCGGTGCCATCGCCCAGTCGTGGGGCGGCGGCGGGCATCGCCTGGCCGCGGGCTACACGTCCTGGTGGGGCCCGGCCGAGACGGCCCGTCTGATCCGGGAGGCGCTGACCGGCTCGAACGGAGCGGCCGATGCCTGACGTCGACGGATTGCTGCTGATCGACAAGCCGAAGGGCATCACCTCGCACGACGCGGTGGCCCGCATCCGCCGCATCCTGGGCACGAAGAAGGTGGGCCACGCCGGCACGCTCGACCCCATGGCGACCGGCCTGCTGCTGATCGGCCTGGGCCGGGCCACGCGGCTGCTCCGCTACCTCGGCGACCTTCCCAAGTCCTACGAAGGGACCGCCCTGCTCGGCGTCGAGACGACCACTCTGGACGCCGACGGGGAGGTCGTTCGGCAGGCCGACGCCGCCGGCGTGACCGAGGAGGACGTTCGCGCGGCGCTGGAGAAGTTCACCGGCCGCATCCAACAGACCCCGCCGGCGTACTCCGCGGTCAAAGTCGGCGGGCGCAAGCTGTACGAGGCCGCCCGGAGGGGAGAGACCCTGGAAGCGCCGGCCCGAACGGTCGAGGTCCACGCGTTCGACCTGACCGGCTGGCAGCCGCCGTCGTTCGGCTTCGTGGTGCGGTGCTCCTCGGGGACCTACGTCCGAGCGCTGGTGGCCGACGCCGGGACGGTGCTCGGCTGCGGAGCCCATCTCACGTCGCTCCGGCGAACGGCCATCGGCCCGTTCGAGGTCCGTGATGCCCGTTCCCCCGACGACCCCGGACGACCGCTTCCGGTCGAACGCGCGGTGGCCCATCTGGAAGGGATCACGCTCCACCCGGAGGAGGCCAAGGTGGCCGTCCACGGTTGCTGCCTCGGACCTGCCGGCCTGACCGGACCGTACCGGGCCGTGGCGCCCGACGGCCGCCTCATCGGCATCTATCAGGACCAGGGCGCCAAGGCCGTTCCGCAGGTCATCCTGACCCCCACCTGACCCGCTGAACCGGCGGACTCGGAGTACGCTGGTCCGGCGATGAGGATGAGCTTCTGTCGAACGGGCTTCCGCAACCGGACCGCTCGAAGGATCGGACTGGTGACGAAGCTGCTCGCCGAGATCACGGCGCTGGTGGTGTTCGTCAAGGTGACCGGACACCTGGGCAGCCCGGCCCGCCACCCCGGCGACGTCGTGACCGGACTGGGGTTCGGGGTGATGGCGTACTGGATCGTGGGCGGCATCGGGCTGCGCCTGGCATGGGCCGTCGAACGCCGCCATCCGGACCCGGACGAGACGCATCTCCATCCGGTCCCCAAGGAGCGCGCCGACACCGCTCGCTGAGGGCGGCCGCGCCGTTCCTGTACCCTCGGCCGCGTCATGGAGGTGGTGCGGGGGGTCGGTTCGTTGCCGCTCGGGCTCGGCCCGGCCGCGGTCACCGTTGGCGTCTTCGACGGGGTCCACCGAGGTCATCAGGCGGTGGTCCGCCGGACCGTTGCGGCGGCGAACGAGCGAGGCCTCACCCCGGTCGCGGTGACGTTCGACCGGCATCCTCGCGAGGTTCTGACGCCCGGCGACGCGCCTCGGCTCCTCACCACCCTGGAGCGCAAGGCCGAGCTGATCGCCGCCCTCGGCGTGACCACGCTGGTCGTCCTGGAGTTCACGCCCGAAGTCGCGGCCTGGGCCCCGGAGGACTTCGCGCGGCGCATCCTGGCGGAGGGGCTCCAGGCCCGCCACGTCGTGGTCGGCGAGAACTTCACGTTCGGCCACAAGGCCAGGGGGAACCTGGCCACGCTCACCTCGCTCGGTGACCGGCACGGGTTCAAGGCGGAGGGCGTGACGGTCCTGTCAGCGGGCGCCCGGCCCGTGTCCAGCTCGTCCATCCGTGAAGCGTTGGCGGCGGGCGAGCTCGACTGGCCGGCGGAGGCGCTCGGCCGGCGGTTCGCGGTGGACGGCACGGTGGTTCGCGGAGCCGGGCGGGGGGGCGGCCTGGGGTGGCCGACGGCCAACCTCGAGGTTCCGGCGAGGATGCTCATCCCGGGCGAAGGCGTCTATGCCGGTCGAACGGTGTCGTCCGCCGGCGCGCACGTGGCGGCGATCAACGTCGGGACCAATCCCACGTTCGGCGGCGAACCGCTCCACATCGAGGCCTACCTCCTGGACTTCGACGGCGACCTTCGCGACGGCGCGCTGTCGGTTGAGTTCTGGGCCCGCCTCCGGGACGAGGTCCGGTTCGGGTCCCCCCAGGAGCTCAGCCGGCAGATCGGGGAGGACGTTCGCCGGACCCGGGAGCTCGTGGCCGAACGCAACCCTTCGTGACCGCCAGGTGGTGTCTCAGTTTGACCGAGATACCACCTGATGGGCTCGACCC
>DAIMKN010000252.1:0-2371 GCA_036721725.1 Actinomycetota bacterium | reverse complement strand
GGCGAGCTGACCACGGCGCGGAGGTCCCCGGTGGCGACGTCCATCACCACCACGGCGGCCGGTAGCGTCACACCGTTCAACGCGGCTTCCGCGGCCTGCTGGATGGCGATGTCGAGCGTGGTCTTCACCGGCTTCCCGTCGGTCCCGGTGAACCGCTGCAGCGTCTGCGCGGCCTTCCCGTCGGCATTCGCGATGACGATGGAGCCGCTTGGCGTGCCGGCGAGCTGGCGTTCGAACGCGGCCTCCAGACCGTACTGCCCGACGATGTCGCCGACCCGGTACGGCGGCCCGAGCTTCTGCAACTCCTCCGCCGAGATCGGACCGACCCGCCCCACGACCTGCTGGGCGAAGCCCGAACTCACCAGGATGCGGGCCTTCTTCTGTCGGAACACCAGGCCGGGGACGGGGAACAGGTTCGGCTTGACGGCCAGGTAGTCGGCCAGACGAAGGGTGATGACGGAGATGAACTCGTTCGGCTTGACGCCCGGTGCGTCGAGGAGACCGGCCACCCGCGTGGGATCGGCGCCCGTGTAGGTGGCGAGCGCGTTCAGGACCTGCTGGCGGTCCGCGATGCGGGAGGGTTCGATGCCCACCTCGACGACTTCGCCCTGGATGGTGATGGACGCGCCGTCCCGGGCCAGGATGGGCGCGCGCGCCGGCCAGGTCCGGGTGGTGCCGAACCGCTCGCCGGGCTGGAGCGACGGGTAGAGCGCCGCGGGCGTCCACTTGACCACCCACCCGTCGCCGCGACGGAGCAGGCTCAGCTTCCCGCGGTAGGACCAGGATCCCAGCCCTCCGACCTGCAGTTTCGCGTCGAACGGGGCCTGCCCGTTCACTCCGTCGATGGCCTGCGCGCCGGCCGTGAAGGAGGCGGCGGTCAGGTGCAGGTCGGTCCACATCCCCTGATAGGTGGAGACGAACGTCGCGGGCGGGAGGTAGGTCATCCCGTGCATCGCGGTGAAGTTCTGCTTCGACCATTCGGTGAGGTAGGCGTCGACCGTTCGCTGGAGTTGCTGGCGCGAACGTGTCGCCGCGGCCCGTCGAAGCTCCACGATGGTGACCGCGCCGCCGACGAACATGACCGCCAGCAGGGCGATGACGATGATGGCGGCCCGCCGCCGCGAGGCAGGGTCGTGGCCGGGACCGCGGTCTGCCTCCAGGCTGAACCCGCCCCTGCGGTTCGGTCCCCGTCGATGCATCCCCACCTGCCCTCGCCACCTCGTTCGTCTACGTTCGTGTTCGCGTTCGCGCCGCGCCGGCTCGAACAACGATACCGGCGCGTCTGACGTACACCGGGAGCAGCTACGCTCTGTTTCCGTGACGAACGTGTTCGATCTGTCGCTGCCCGAGCTCACCGAACGGGTGACGTCGTGGGGGCTGCCGGCGTTCCGGGCCAAGCAGGTGTACGCGCAGCTGTGGCGGCGCGGGGCGAGCTACGAGGAGATGACCGACCTCCCGCGCGACCTCCGCGAGCGCCTCAACGACGAGCTGCCGTTCGGGTTCGAACTCCTGGCCGAACGCGCCGCGGACGGCGGCGCCACGCGGAAGGCGCTGCTGCGGTTCGGCGGCCAACATCTCGTGGAGTCGGTCCTGATGACCTACCCGGACCGGGTCACCGTGTGCGTTTCGTCGCAGGCCGGCTGCGCCATGGGCTGCGGGTTCTGCGCGACCGGGCAGATGGGGTTGAAGGGCAACCTGACCGCAGGCGAGATCGCCGCCCAGGTGGTGTGGGCGCGCAGGGCCGCGGCCTCGCTGGACGACGGCGCGCGCCGCGTCTCGAACGTCGTGTTCATGGGCATGGGCGAGCCGATGGCGAACTACCGTTCGACCTCAGGCGCCATCTCCAAGATGCTCGATCCGGCGGGCATGAACCTCGGCGCCCGTCACATCACGGTGTCCACCGTGGGCGTGGTCCCGGGCATCCGGCGTCTGGCCGCCGACCACCCGCAGGTCGGGCTGGCCGTGAGCTTTCACGCGGCGGATGACGCCCTGCGCGACGACCTCGTGCCGGTCAACAAGCTGTGGCCGCTCGACGTGCTGGAGGAGGCGATGCAGGCGTGGCGTGCTGCCACCCGTCGCCGCCCGTCCATCGAGTGGGCCATGATCGACGGCGTCAACGACGACGACCGTCAGGCCGGATTGCTGGCCGAACGGGCCCGCCGCCTCCACGCCCACGTCAACCTCATCCCGCTCAACCCCACGCCCGGCAGTTCGGCCCAGCCCACGTCCAAGCGCCGCTTGGAGGCGTTCGCCGGCATCCTCTCTGAACGTCGCGTACCAGTGACCGTTCGGGACACCCGAGGCCGCGACATCGAAGCGGCGTGCGGGCAATTGCGGTGGGAGTTCGAACGCCCCCCGGCGCGGGAACTTC
>DAIMKN010000251.1:0-2379 GCA_036721725.1 Actinomycetota bacterium | reverse complement strand
GCGGACATCGAACGCATCGCGTAGGTCTCGTACCAGTACCGGCCGTACAGCTGGTAGGCCTCCCACACGGCCCGCCGCACCAGTGGGGAGCCGGGCGGGTAGCCCAGGACGCGCGAGAGGTTCTGGGCGACCACCTCGCGCTGGCCGTCTCTCTGGGCGCGGTGCAACGCGGCGAACGCCACCGAGGCCACCCGCAGCCCGGCGGGCCTCGGGACGTGCATCCCCAGCCATTCGATCGAACGCATGTTGAAGATGGCCAGGCGGTCCTTCCACGGGTTGCGTTCGGCCTCTGCCTCCGCCTCCGTCTCGATCGCCGCCACCCTCATGAACTCGCGGCGGCGGGCCGGCGGCGAGCCCGGCGGTCCTGCTGGGTCACGTTCATCCACCTGACGGCCATCGCAGCGACCGTGAGGACGGTGAACACCCACAGCGAAAGCTCGATGCGGCCGAACAGCAGCCCGAGGGCCAAGATGGCCGCCCGGAGCGTTCGATAGCCGACCGTCTCGTGCCCCTTGTACTCGAGCGCCGTCCCCTTGGCCAGCTCGTACGACGCCACGTACGACGCGCCGAGGCCCACCAGCGCCAGCACCGCCACCCTCTTGTCGTCGACTCGGAAGAGCCACGCGATGGGCGTCAGGATGGCCGCCTCGAACGACCGGTCCAGGAGACGCTGGACGAACCGTCCCCGCAGTCCTCTGGTCCCCCCCAGATCGCGGCCCGCCACCTCCGCGATCACGGCGACGACGGCGAACGATCCGGCGGGGATCTGGTGGCGCTGCAGGATGAACCACGCGCACAGACCGGAGGAAACGATGGCGACGGCCATGAGGGCCAGGCCGGCGGGCGACGGGGTGGTGGGGCGACGGGACGCCGCTCGTTCGGCCATCGGGCGGAGCCTACCACCTGCGTTTCCTATACTCAGGCGTCGCCGGCCTCCGCTACGCTCGTTCGCCGGCCGCCGTCTCCATCTCGAGGGGGAAGGGAAGCCATGAACGTCCACGAGCCACGGTCCATCCGCAACGTCGTGCTGGTCGGCCACAGCGGTGCCGGCAAAACCACCCTCAGCGAAGCGCTGCTGTTCGCCTCGGGCGCCATCACCCGCATGGGTGCCGTCCAGGACGGCAACACCGTCTCCGACCACGACCCGGAGGAGATCCGGCGCGGCATCAGCGTGTCGCTGTCGCTCGCGCCGATCGAATGGAACGGCGTGAAGATCAACATCCTCGACGCGCCGGGCTACGCGGACTTCATCGGCGACGTCCGAGGCGCGCTGCGCGCGGCCGACGCCTGTCTCTTCGTGGTCTCGGCGGTGGACGGCGTGGAGGTGCAGACCGAGGTGGTGTGGGAGCTCGCAGTCGAGGCCGGACTCCCCCGCGCGTTCTTCATCAACAAGCTCGACCGCGAACGGGCCTCGTTCGACCGGACGCTCGACCAATTGGTGAAGGCGTTCGGGACGCAGGTGGCGCCGATGCAGCTGCCCATCGGTGAGGAGCACGAACTGTCCGGCGTGGTGGACCTGCTCTCGCGCAAGGCGTACCGCTACGACGCGGGTGCGAAGGGGACGGAGGAGCCCTTGCCGGAGGACGTGGCGGGCAAGGCCGACCCGTACCGCGAGAAGCTGACGGAGGCCGTGGCGGAGGCCGACGACGCGCTGCTCGAGAAGTACCTCGAGGAGGGCGAGCTGGCCGAGGAGGAGATCGTGCGCGGGGTGAGCGCGGGGCTGGCCGAGGCCAAGCTGGCGCCGGTGCTGGTGGGCGCGGCGGCCAAGGGCATCGGCGTGGACCTCCTGGCGTCGTTCATCGCGGCCGAGTTCCCCTCGCCTATGGACCGGCAGCGAGTAACGGTGAGTGGCAAGGGGGGCGACAAGGAACTGGCCGGTGACGTGGCCGGGCCACTGGCCGCGCTGGTGTTCAAGACGGTGTCCGACCCCTACGTCGGGCGCATCAACGTGTTCCGGGTCTTCAACGGAAAGGTCCGCCCCGACTCCCAGGTGTTCAACTCGCACCGCGGATCGGAGGAACGGATCGGCCAACTGTTCACCATGAAAGGGAAGGACCACGAGAACGTGGCCGAGGTGCCGGCGGGCGACATCGGCGCCGTCGCCAAGCTCGCCCACACCGCCACCGGCGACACGCTCACCACCAAGGCGGAGGCGTTCGCGTTCCCGCCCATCGAGCTCCCCGAGCCGCTGCTGTCGATGGCCATCGAACCCAAGACCAAGGGCGACGAGGACAAGCTCTCCACCGCCATCGCCCGCATCCAGGAGGACGACCCGACGTTCCACGTCGAACGTTCGGCCGAGACGCACGAGACGGTCATGTTCGGCATGGGCGAGGCGCACCTCGACACGATGGTCGAACGGATGAAGCGCAAGTTCGG
>DAIMKN010000250.1:0-2405 GCA_036721725.1 Actinomycetota bacterium | reverse complement strand
GCCGACCGCCAGCATCGTTCCCCACGTCGCCCCGAACACCACCGCCGCGGTGGGGAGCTCCTCGGCGCTCACCAGGTTGGGGAGGGAGGCGTTCGAGGCCGGCTCGAACACGGCCCCGAGCGCGGCGATCCCCGCGGCCAGGACGTAGACGATCCAGACCTGCGAGGACCGGTGGATGAAGAAGAATCCCAGCGCGAGCACGCCCCGGATGAGGTCGGCGGTGACCATGAGCTTCTGACGGTCGAACCGGTCGGCCAGCGGGCCGCCCACGAACGTGAACAGGGCGAACGGCACGGTGAGTGCGGCGAACAGGATGCCTACCAGAGCGGCGGAGTGCGTCAGCGAGTACACGAGACCGGTCAGCGCGACGTAGAGGAACCAGTCGCCGCCGAACGAGATCACCGCGGCGAAGAACAGCAGGCGGAAGTCCCGGTTGCTCCGGAGGAGGGCAAGGACCCCGACACGCCCGCGGGCCACGGCCGCCGCCACCGCGTCGGCGGTTGCTTCCTCCCCGGCGGCCGGCGGCGTCTCCATCCCCGCCGCGAAGGCTACCAGCGCGCCGTGTCAGGTCCGGCTTGTCCCGTCGGAGCGTCCGCGGGTAGGCTGGCCACCCGCGCCCCTCAAGAAACGTTCGACTCCGTGAAGAGGAGGCTGAGCCCATGCTCGATCGGTTCACCTGGTTCAAGCAATCGGCGTATCTGTGGAGAGGTGACGGCGTGGCCGTCTACATCGACCCGTGGGGCGTCACCACCGACGACCCGGCGGACGTCATCTTCATCACCCACGCCCACTTCGATCACTTCTCCGTGGAGGACATCGACAAGATCCGTAAGGGCGACACCAAGATCTTCGCTCCCGCGGACATCGCGAACGAGCTGAGCGGGGACGTGGTGCCGGTTGCGCCCGGAGACTCGGTGCAGTTCGGCGCCATCTCCGGGCAGGCGGTCCACGCCTACAACACGGCCGAGGAGCGATTGGACAATCATCCCAAGTCGAACAAGTGGGTGGGCTACGTCCTGACATTGGACGGTACGACCTACTACCACGCGGGCGACACCGATCACGCGCCCGAGCTCGACGAGATCAAGACCGACGTGGCGTTCGTCCCCATCGGCGGGACCTACACGATGGACGTCACGGAGGCGGCAGGCCTGGTCAAGACCATCAAGCCGCGCCTGGCCGTGCCCATGCACTACGGGTTCGTGATCGGCTCGCCGTCCGACGCCGAACGCTTCGTCCGGGAGGCTTCCCCGGTGGAGGTGCAGACGCTCTCGCCGCAGAACGGTTTCGAACGGGACTGACCAGCCCGAACGAAATTTCGCCATGGACGGTTCGTCCGTTATGGTGGTCGGCAGGCCACACCTGGGAAGGAGGAGCGGCCGTGATGAGAGCACGAGAGAAGGGCGCCGGGTCGTCCTCGCTGGCCGTCCGGGTGGCGTTCCTATCCATCACCGTGGGCGGGGCCGTCACGGCGTTGGCGGCGTGGTCGGGCGCGGGCGGATGCGCCGGCCCTGAGGTTCCCGGTGTCGCTCCCGACCCGGTGTGCTTCGACCTGGTTCGAACGCTCTCCGAACGCATCGGCGTGGCCACCGCGGTGGTCACCGTGATCATGGTGCTGACGATGGTGGGGCTGGCCAAGCTCGGCGCGGCGGAGGCTCGTCCTCGCTGAGGCCCTTCCCTTCGACCCCGCGTCTGGCCTATCATCGGCAAGCCGAGGCGTTCACTCGGGTGCAGTCCAACGGAGAAAAAGGGGAGGTCATGACCGCGCCGCCGGTGCCGTACACGGACAACTACACCGACCATTCCACCGAGGCCGGGTACCAGTTCGAGTTCTTCTGCGAACGGTGCGGCAACGGCTACAAGTCCGGGTTCAACGCGAGTGCGATGGGCATCGGGGGCAAGGCGCTGAGGACGCTCGGGGGGATGTTCGGCGGGCGCCTCGGCAACCTCTCGTACGGGGCCGACAGCGTCAAGGACCTCACCGAGTCCCAGGCCAAGGACAAGGCGCTCCTGGAGGCGGTGGCCGAGTGCAGGCCGCTGTTCAATCAGTGCCACCGGTGCGGACAGTGGGTGTGCAAGGAGATCTGCTGGAACACCGAGTTCAACCTGTGCGTGGGTTGCGCGCCCAAGCTCGAACAGGAGATGGCGGCGATGCAGTCAAGCGCGCGGCAATCCCAGGTCGGCGACAAGATCAGCGCCGTCGATTGGACCAAGGGCGTGGACGCCGAACACCGGCGGGTCGCGCTGTGCCCGCATTGCGGGGCGGAGGCCTCGCACTCCGGCAAGTTCTGTCCGGAGTGCGGCCAGCCGCTCACGACGCCGGCGGCGTGCGCGAAGTGCGGGGCAGAGTCGCCGCGCGGGACGAAGTTCTGTCCCGAATGCGGGACCTCGCTGGCGTCCTGAGC
>DAIMKN010000249.1:0-2427 GCA_036721725.1 Actinomycetota bacterium | reverse complement strand
GTGCCGTTCACGATGCCCAAGAACCGGTCGATGCGGTCGCCCGCCAGGCTTTCCCGGAGCGGCCGGATCAGCGGGATGCCGCCACCGACGCTGGCCTCGTACAGGAGGTCGACCCCCGCCGCCCTGGCCGCCTCGAACAGCTCTCCCGATCGCGTCGCCAGCAGCTCCTTGTTCGCCGTGACGACCGGCTTCCCCCCGGCGAACGACTGGAGGATGAGCGAACGCGCCGGTTCGATCCCGCCCATCACCTCGACCACGACGTCGATATCGGGTGAGCTGACCAGCGAGCGAAGATCGGTGGTGAAGCGTTCGGCATCGATCGGCACGTCACGCGGCGCGGCGGCATCCTTGATCCCAACCCGGGTCAGTTCGATCGATCGTCCCGAACGCCGCGCGATGTCCTCCGCGTGGTCGTCGAGCATCCTGGCCACCGCCCCGCCGACATGACCGCACCCGAGCATCCCCACCCGCATGACCTCGCCCATCGAACCGGCATCCTAGCCGGGCGCGCCGAGGGTTGGACCTACTCGAGCCAGGGAAGCCGAACGTGGCGTTCGTTCGCCACTTCGAGGGCTCGGTCGTAGCCGGCGTCGGCGTGGCGGATGACGCCCATGCCGGGGTCGGTCACCAGGACGCGAGACAGGCGTTCGGCTGCCTCCGGGGTGCCGTCGGCGACGACAACCATGCCGGCGTGGATCGAGTAGCCGATACCCACGCCGCCGCCGTGGTGGACGCTCACCCAGTGCGCGCCGGCCGCCGTGTTCAGCAGCGCGTTCAGGATGGGCCAGTCGGCGATGGCGTCCGAGCCGTCCTTCATCCCCTCGGTCTCGCGGTAGGGCGAGGCCACACTGCCCGCATCCAGGTGGTCGCGGCCGATGACGATCGGCGCGATGACCTCACCGGAGGCGACGAGTTCGTTGAACCGAAGCCCGGCCCGGTCGCGTTCGCCGTAGCCGAGCCAGCAGATGCGGGCGGGCAGTCCCTGGAACGCCACGCGCTCCTCGGCCAGCCGCAACCACTTCGCCAGGCGTTCGTCGTCCGGAAACAGTTGGGCCACAGCGCGATCCGTGACCAGGATGTCCGCGGGGTCGCCGGACAGCGCGGCCCACCGGAACGGCCCCTTGCCCTCGCAGAACATCGGCCGGATGAACGCGGGCACGAACCCCGGATAAGAGTACGCGCGATCGTGGGACAGGCCGCCCTGTTCGGCTCCGGCCCGAAGGTTGTTGCCGTAGTCGAACACCACCGAGCCCGCGTCCAGGAAGCCCGCCATCGCCTCGACGTGCGCGGCCATGGAGGCATACGAACGCTTCACGTAGTCCTCGGGGGCGGACGTTCGAAGCTCTGCCGCCTTGTCCAGGGTCAGGCCCACCGGCACGTAGCCGCCCAGCGGGTCGTGAGCGCTGGTCTGGTCGGTCACCACGTCGGGGGCGAACCCTCGCCGGAGGAGTTCGGGCAACACGTCGGCGGCGTTGCCAACCACGCCGATCGACACGGCCTCGCCGGCGGCGCGCGAATCGTCAACCCACCTGACGGCTTCGTCGAGGTCTGCCGTCTCGCGGTCCAGATAGCGCGACTTGATGCGGCGTCCGATGCGGGCGGGATCGATCTCCACGCACAGCGCGATCCCGTCGTTCATGGTGATCGCGAGCGGTTGCGCGCCGCCCATCCCGCCCAGTCCGGCGGTCAGCACGACGCGTCCCTTCAAAGAGCCGCCGAACCGCTGCGTCGCCAGTTCGCCCAGCGTCTCGTACGTGCCCTGGAGGATGCCCTGCGAGCCGATGTAGATCCAGGACCCCGCGGTCATCTGGCCGTACATGGTGAGCCCGGCCGCCTCAAGCTGCCAGAACGTCTCCCAGTTCGCCCAGTGCGGCACCAGCATCGAGTTCGAGATCAGCACGCGCGGCGCGCCGGGGTGCGTTCGGAACACTCCTACCGGCTTGCCCGACTGGATGAGCAGCGTCTCGTCGCCCTCCAGCGAACGGAGCGCGCGAACGATGGCGTGGAAGGCGTCCCAGGACCGAGCGGCCTTCCCCGTGCCGCCGTAGACAACGAGGTCCGCGGGGCGTTCGGCCACGTCGGGGTCGAGGTTGTTCATGAGCATCCGCAGCGCCGCTTCCTGCGGCCAGCCCTTGCACGAGAGCTCGCGGCCCCGGGGGGCCCGGATCTCCGGCGGGGTCGCGTTCGGTGGCATGGACACGGTGGTCACAGGATGGACCTGAGCGACGGGCCACGGCAAGCTCGGGAACCGAGGCGCCATGACAACCGTAAACTGGGGCAAAGATGTCGAACTCCCGTGGGGCGACGCTCCGACTGACCACGGCCGCAGCAGCCGTGACGCTCCTCGCCGCCGCCTGCACCTCCTCCGCCTCGGCCGTCGACACCACACCACGCGCCGCGCCTCATGCCTCGCCGGCGGCCACGACG
>DAIMKN010000248.1:0-2459 GCA_036721725.1 Actinomycetota bacterium | reverse complement strand
GTCGTCCCCGACCCGGCCGAACAGCCGAACCCGCGCTCCCGACGCCGCAGCCCACACCGCAGCGTTGGCACCGGCTCCGCCCGGCCGCAACCGCACCTCGCCTCGAACGTCCCCGCCGGTCGCCAGGAGACCCGCGTCAACCCCGACGTCCACCATGACGTCGCCCACAACGATCAGATCGACCGCCTCCACGGGCCGCATCATCCGTCAGGACGCCGGGTTGCGGCCAGCCTTTCGCGCCGAACGCCACCCGGGCTGGCGATGTTCCCGTTCGAACCGACGGTGGCGCGCCCGCAGGATGTCGGTGTGGGTGCACATGCCCACCATCCGCCCACCGTCCATCACCGGGAGGTGTTCGACCTCCTCCTGCAGCATCCGTTCGAGGGCCTCGCGCAGCGTGGCGTCGCCGCCGATCGACATCACTTCAGCGAGGAGCGGGCGCGATCATCGTTCGAACGATCCCCTCGACCGATTGGGCGCCGACAAGCGCCATGGCCAGCTCGAGTTCGGTCCGCAGCGTGTCCAGGACCCACCGAACACCGCGCTCGCCGTCCGCCGCCAGCCCCCACAGGTAGGCCCGTCCGATGAGGACCGCCCGCGCCCCCAGCGCGAGCGCCTTGACCACGTCGCTCCCGCGCCGGATCCCGCCGTCCATCAGCACCTCGGCCCGGCCGGCCACGGCCTCGACTACCTCGGGGAGCACGTCGACGGTCGCGGCGATCCCGTCCAGCTGACGGCCGCCGTGGTTCGACACCACGATGGCATCCACGCCCGACTCCACCGCCAGCACCGCATCCTCGGCCGTCATCACACCCTTCACCACTATCGGCAGCGGCGACAGCCCGCGCAGCCATTCCAGGTCTTTCCACGTGAGCGAGGGGTCGAACAGCAACGAGTCCTGGCCGAAGAATTCGGCGCCGGGATGTTCCTCCTCGGTCGCGCGGACGAGGTTCGCCATCTGCATGTCGGCCGGCATCCACTCGTCCATCCGGTTGTGCACGTCGCGCTCGCGCAGGCCCAGGAAGGGCACGTCGATGGTCAGCACGATGGCGCCGCACCCGGCGGCGTGTGCCCGGTGGACGAGTTCCTCTGCGATCCGCCGGTCGCGGTGCACGTAGAGCTGGAACCAGGGCCGAACGCCCGTCGCCGCGATGTCTTCGATGGTGGCCGTCGCCGACGTCGACACACACATCGTCGCGCCGAACGCCGCCGCCGCCCGCGCCGTGGCCAACTCGCCGTCGGGATGGGCCAGCTTGTGAAAGGCGGTGGGCCCCAACAGGATCGGGAACGGTTGCGGCTGACCGAGCACCGTCGTCTCAAGGTTGACGTTCGACACGTCGACCAGGTAGCGCGGCCGCAGGACCCACCGTTCGAACGCCCGCCGGTTCTCGGCGAGCGTCCATTCGTTCCCTGCGGCGCCGGCGAAGTAGTCGAACGCCGGCCGGGGCATCCGTTCGCGCGCCAGCTCCTCGAGATCTTCGACCCTCACCGCTTTCGCCAGAAGGTCGGGGCCCTTCTGTCCAGCGTTCTCGTTCGTCACGAAATCGTTCATCGTGGCCAGTGTGGACCATCTGTCTCCGGCAACGCGCCGGGGCCCCGAAGGAAGCGACGTTCACTCGCTCCCCCAGGACCCCGGGTGCTGCATCTTCCGTTCGTCCTGCTAGCTGCAGAGCACCGATGTCGAGGTGAACGAGTGGTTGAACGAGAACCAGCCGTTCACCGCGCTCGAGGCGTTCTCGTAGAACCAGTCGTTGAAGACGAGCTCTTGCGGGTGGTAGGTGAACCCGTTGACCGTGACGGTCAGGTTGGTCCCTGTCAGCGGGTCGCCGTTCTCGAGGTTGTTCTGGCAACCGGACACCTGGCCGGTGTGGCCCCAAGACGGGGTGCCGTTGTTGACGTACGGGTCGTCCATCCACTCGCCGACCTCGTGCGCCATCGCCGAGACGTCCTTCACACCCTTGCCGAACTCACCACTGTTGTCGTAATCGGCGATCGAATACGTCTGCGAACCGCCTCCGAAACTGAAGGCGCTGTGGTACCCGAGGATGCAGCAGTTGCTCGGGGTTCCGACGTACAGGACGACGTTGTGGAACAGGAAGATGGGGAACGTGTTCGGCCCGTACCCGGCGGCCGCGACCAGGGGGAACACCGTGCTGTGCAGGAAGGGGTCCCACCAGTTGATGTCGATGGCTCCGAGCAGGCTGCAGCCGGATCCGAACGTCGCCCAGTCCGCTGACGGGACGGTGACGTTGATGGCCGTCATGTTGACCTTCTTGAGCAAGACGTGGTAGCCACCAGCCCGGCCTGGGCGGCCAGATCGTCCACCAACTTGGCTTCGGCGACCGTGAGCGGCTCGTTCTGCGGCTTGGTAACGGTGAGGGCGCCTAGGAGGTCACCCCGGTGGCGGACGGCGACCACCTTCGACGCTCCGGCCATGGCCGGAGCTGCCCGTCGGGTGC
>DAIMKN010000247.1:0-2461 GCA_036721725.1 Actinomycetota bacterium | reverse complement strand
AAGAAGCCCTTAGGGTGAGTGCGTGAGCCATCGCGAGTTCAAGGACCAGATCTACGGCCAGTTCGCACGGGTGGGCGCGGCGCTCGCCAGCCAGAAGAGGCTGGAGCTCCTCGATCTGCTCGCCCAGGCCCCGCGCAGCGTCGACGCGCTCGCCCGCGAAGCCGAGATGTCCACCGCGAACGCGTCCCAGCACCTGCAGATCTTGAAGTCGGCTCGCCTCGTCGAATCCGAGCGCCAGGCGACGAAGGTATTCTACCGTTTGGCGAGCGAGGAAGTACTAGTCCTGTGGTTGGCGCTTCGGACCGTCGCGGAGACTCGGCTCGCCGACGTCCCCCAGATCGTCCGCGACCGTGCTGTCGACGGCGATAGGGGTTCGGAGCTGGGCCGCGATGATCTCGAGGCAGTCATGGCATCCGAAGGCGTCCTCATCGTGGACGTGCGACCGGACGCCGAGTACGAGCACGGCCATCTCCAGGGCGCCGTGTCGATCCCGCTCGAATCATTTCGGGACGCAGCCCCGGATCTCCGCCGCGATGCACGGATCGTCGTGTACTGCCGCGGCCGCTACTGCCTGTTCGCCGACGAGGCGCTGTCCATCCTCAGGGACGCCGGGTTCGACGCCGTTCGGCTGGAGGGCGGCTGGCCGGAGTGGCTGGCCGAAGGCCGGCCGACGGCCCCGTGAGATGGCGGATCCTCGAGCGGAGGGATCGCAGCTCGCGCGGGTCCGGCGTTTCTACTCCGGCTTCGCACCGAAGTACGACCGCAAGATCGCGCGGATCGACCGTCTGCTGTTCGCAGACGCGCGGGCATGGGTCTGTTCCCGGGCGACGGGCGACGTGCTCGAGATCGGCGTAGGCACCGGGCTCAATCTGGCCCTCTACCGCCCCGACGTCCGGCTGAGTGGGATCGACCTGAGTCCCGAGATGCTGGAGCTGGCTCGGGCTCGAGCACTGGCGTTGGGTCGCGAGGTCGGGCTCTTTATCGGCGATGCCCAGGCGCTGGAGTTCGAAGATCAGAGTTTCGATACGGCTGTGTTCTCCCTGTCGCTGTGCACGATCCCGGATGATCGCCGCGCGATAGCGGAGGCCCACCGAGTGCTGCGACCCGGCGGCCGTCTGGTGCTCGTCGAGCACGTCAAGAGCTCGAATCCGGTCGTTCGACTCGGGCAACGGATCATCGATCCGTTCACCAGATGGTTCCAGGCGGACCATCAGTTGCGCGAACCGCTCGTCTATTTGCACGCCGAGGGCTTCGAGGTTGAGGACCTGCATCGCTCTGGGTGGGGCATCGTCGAACGACTACAAGCACGCAAGGTTCGCGGGTTCCTTCCCGAAACGCGTCCGACGGAAGGATGATGCGTCAGCGACGATTCGGGCCTTGCTTCTCTCTAGGCGTGATCAGCCGTTCATGCAGGTCACGGACTTGCTGCTGCCATTCTGGGCATAAGAATAGCGGTCCCAACCTACCGACAAGTAGGTTCGAGTAGCGTCCCCTCTCCTCCACTGCTAGAACACATGTTCGAACACCTGTCAAACGGCTCAGCCCACAGCCCGCCCGAGCAGTCCGCGCACGAACTCCGCTGCTGCCTTCGTCTCCGCCAGGGGTTCAGTTCCCACAACGGAACCGGGTTGCGGGCTAGCCCCGTTTTCCGAACTGCTCCGAGGACGCGATTGCCTGGGGAGGCAGGAGGGAGGGGATGCCGAGAGCTTTGAGGATGACGGCCTGTGCGGTGGTGATGGGGTCCGGGATGTACTCGAGGCCCTCCGTAGTGCGGGCGCGACGGTAGCCGAGTCCAGTGAAGGCGGCGAAGATGTTGGCAGCCGTCGGCCGGGCGGCGCGACCCTCGGGAAGTAGGGCCGGGATGGTGCGGGCCGGGGCGATGGCTCCCCGGACCTCGGTTTCGATGAGGCCGTAGACGAGCAGGGCGATCGAGCAGACCTGCACGAGCGCCGCGGCGCGACGGTTCGACTTCAAGAACACGGGCCGCACGACGAGGGCCTCTGCCTTGCCTGACCTGCGGGGATGCGGCTTGGTCCGCCCACTACTGGCGGATGCGATAGGCGCGCACTGGCTCCTGTTTCCCCTTGAGCTGCAGATCAAGGGCCTCTGCCTCCAGATGCCGATTCCGCAGCGCCTCGTAGGTGGAGGCACACATGATGATCTCGCCTCCCCGGGCGGCGGCTTGCAGGCGTGCGGCGGTGTTCGTCACGTCCCCCAAGGCGGTGAAGTCCTTGAAGCCCCCCCCTCCGACATTGCCCACGAACTCCTCGCCCGAGCAGATACCGACGCCGACGTCGACCCATTTCCCCTCGGCCGTGCCGTACCCAACCGCCCGCAGCAGCGAGCGCCCCGCTTCCACGGCCTTCGCCTGGTAAGCGGGCCCGGCGAGCCCAGGCACGAACAGCGCCATGACCTCGTCCCCGGCGATCTGTCCGAGGACCGCCTCCTGGGAGAGGAGCGC
>DAIMKN010000246.1:0-2471 GCA_036721725.1 Actinomycetota bacterium | reverse complement strand
AGGAGGCGGAACGAGGTGAGGATTTCGGCCTGGGTGACCGTGTCGAGGCTCCGGCCCTGGTGGACGAGCAGGTCGACGTGGGTGAAGGGTTCGAGCCGGCCGCCGAAGCGGCTGTGCGTCTTGCGAACGCCCTTCGCCACGGCCCGGACCTTGCCGGCGCCCTGGGTCATGATGGTGACGATCTTGTCGGCCTCGCCCAGCTTGAACGCGCGCAGGACGATGCCCTGTTCCTTGTAGAGGGGCATATCGGTGCATCGTACCGCCGGTCAGCAGCTCGAACGATGAAGAGGAGATGGGATCAGCACCCAGGGTGGTTCAGGTCACGGAAGGGCTCGCGGGACAGGCTGGGAATACGAGGCGAGGCCGTTGCCCCGGTTTGCCCGTCGGGGATGAAAAGCGCCACAAGACCTTCGGGGCGTTACACCGGATCAGGGTTCGCTACCGAACGCATCTCAAGCACGAACGGTCCTCCCACCGGAGGGGCGAGACCGCTGTCGCCGAATGGCTGCCCAGGAACCCATGCCCGATAGACGCTGGTGATATCCCAGGCAACCCAGCCTTTCATGAGGCCATCGAGTGACCTGACCGATCTGGGGCGGGCGGACGCAACGTCTTCCCCCGCGGGAACCGGTCGGGTCCGGCCAGTAGGTCGAAGAGCCGGGAGGCGTACACCCCAATCGGACCCTGCCCGCGACCACCATTGACGGCGAAGAGCCAGAGCTCCACTTTGGACCGGCACGACCAGCTCAACGTTTCCATCGGAAATACCAGGGTTGCTCCGTTCCAACCCGTGTTCACCTCGAACAGCGAGGACTTCGCCGCCACGACAGTCGGGGGCCAGAGCTGATACACACGCTGGGCGATCACGGAGCGCCCAGCCGGTGGAGAGCTGGTCGGCGTGACGCTCGACCCGCCGGTGCAGGCCGAAAACAGGATGGCCGCTAGGGCGGCCCGAACGCCTGCCCGGACGAAGGCTGAAAATCGCATCAGGCGCCCATCGGATGCCACACCGTCTTCATCTCCATGAGGACGGTGATGGCGTAGGGGCTCTGGGCGGTGTCGTCGAACCAGTCGGTGGGCGCGGCGCGGGTCGTTCGTTTCACGTTCGCCGCGGACAGCTCCTCGAGCTTGGGGAGGAGGTCGTCGGGGGCGCCGGTCAAGTCCAGGGCGTTCACGTCCATGTGGCCCGCCAGCCAGGGGAGGAGTTCGGTCTTGTGGCCGGTGAGGAGGTTGACCACGCCGCCGGGGAGGTCCGAGGTGGCCAGGACCTCGGTCAGCGTGACTGCCGGGAGCGGGTTGCGTTCGGATGCCAGGAGGATCGCGGCGTTGCCGCTGACGATGGCAGGCGCCAGGCGGGAGACCAGGCCGAGCAACGCGGGCTCCTCGGGGGCGACCACCCCGACCACTCCGGTCGGTTCGGGGAACGTGAAGTTGTAGTAGGGGCCGGCGACAGGATTGACCGTGCCGGCGAGGTGGTGGACCTTGTCCGACCAGCCCGCGTACCACACCCACCGGTCGATGGCGGCGGCGACCTCGCGTTCGGCATCCTTGGCCTTGACGGCGCCGGTGGCTTGGAGTTCGTCGGCGAACTGTTCGCGCCGGCCCTCCATCATCTCGGCGACCCGGTACAGGATCTGGCCGCGGTTGTAGGCCGTTGCGCCGGACCACGGTTTGACGGCGGCGCGAGCGGCCTTGACCGCGTCACGGAGGTCCTTGCGGGAGGCCCGGGCCGCGCGGACGATGACCGCGCCGTCTCCGTCACGGACCGGGTACGAGCGTCCCGATTCCGAACGGGGGAACGCGCCGCCGATGAAGAGCTTGTACGTCTTTCGAACGTCCAGCCGGTCTCGGTCGCTCACTTGCGGCTCCCGTTTCCGTTCGACGTGGGGGGTTCGAAGTCCAGGTAGCCCTCCAGGCCGTGCAGGCCGCCCTCCCGCCCGAACCCGCTCTCCTTGTACCCGCCGAACGGCGACGTGGGGTCGAACCGGTTGAAGGTGTTCGCCCAGATCACGCCGGCCCGGAGGCGTTCGGCCATCCACAGGATGCGCGAACCCTTCTCGGTCCACACGCCGGCGGACAGGCCGTAGGGCGTGTTGTTCGCCTTCTCCAGCGCCTCTTCCGGCGTGCGGAACGTGAGGATGGAAAGGACAGGGCCGAAGATCTCCTCGCGGGCGATGCGGTGGGACTGGCTGACGCCGGTGAACAGGGTGGGCCGGAACCAGAAGCCGCGTTCGGGGAGCGGGCAGTCCACCTGGTAGATCTCCGCGCCCTCGTCCACGCCCGACTCCACGAGCTCCTCGATCTTGTCGAGCTGCTGGCGCGAGTTAATGGCGCCGACGTCGGTGTTCTTGTCGAGCGGATCGCCGACGCGAAGCGTGGTAAGGCGGCGCTTCAGCTTCTCCAGGATGGGTTCGAACACCGACTCCTGGACCAGCAGCCGCGAGCCCGCGCAGCACACGTGGCCCTGGTTG
>DAIMKN010000245.1:0-2474 GCA_036721725.1 Actinomycetota bacterium | reverse complement strand
TACCGCGAACTCCTTCGCCTACCGACTTGACGATCCATAGGAGCATCCCAGGCCGTCACTCCACGACGTCGTCGAGGCGTTCGCCGTACGCGGGGATGAGCGCGACGAACGCCGACGGGGCGCCCTGCCAGTCCATCGCCAGGATCTGCGCGCGGCTGCGACGGCCGGCCAGCATCCGGAACACCTCGTACCGCGGCGCCGTCACGGTGGCCGCCGGCTCGCCGTCGCCGGCCACGCGCTCCTTCCCGTCGTACACGAACCGCACCGCTGGCAGTCCGGCCTCCCGGAGCTTGAAGCCGAACGCCGTCAGGTAGCTCAGCAGCGCCACGCTGACCGCGGCCGACTCGCGGTCTCCCGGGCGGCGGAGCGCGCCGCGGATGTCCTGGGCGTGGACGGCGAGGTCGGAGACGATGATGACGTCGGCGAACGGCACCGGCGCGGGGAACGGGCGGTCACCGCGGATCATGGCGAGCAGCGTCGGGAGGTATCCGCTCCACTCGTCGAACACCTCGCCGATGGCCCGGCTGCGGCGCTCCTCGACCTGCCGCGCGGTCATCGATTCGCGCTGCGCCGCAAGGGTTTCGTCGGCCAGCGACCGCACCAGGTCGAGTTCGAGCGGGATCCGGCCCTGGCCGAGGTCGGCGGCGATGCCGGTGACGTGGGCCACGACGTCCCGCACGGTCCAGTCGGGCGACGCCGGCACCACGATGGAGAGTTCGTCGGACGGGAGGTCTCGAACCAGCGCCCCAACGTTCGCTTGCGTCTGTTCGTAGGCTTCCGCCAGATCGATCGCCACGTATCCTCCTCAAGCCTGGAAGCGGAGGATAGCCTCCCGGAGGCCGGTCAGGTCTCGATGATGAGATCGTCGCCGAGACCCGTTCGCAACGCCGCAGCGAACAGGTCCCACTCGCCCACGCTCATGGTGAGGGTGCCGCAGTACTGGAGGTGGCCGTCGCGGCCCGACGCCAGGTTCAGGGTGACGTGTTCGTCGTTGCTCGGGATGCGGGTCCGGTACCGGCCCAGGACGGAGAAGCGGAAGCTGTAATGGTCGGCGTCTGCGGGCACGGACGGCTCCTTTCCTCTCCACGACGTTCGAACGCGAAGTCCGTAGGCGGTCGCGTTCGAAGTATCCGTCAAGCCGTCAGGCCGCGTGGCGGTGGAGCCAGGGCAGCAGGATCCGGGTCGGTCGCCGGCCCTCGCACTCCGCCCGCTCCATGCGGCGGACGATGTCGCGCTGGCGTTCGCCGCTCAGTTCTCGATGCAGCTCAGGGATCATGTTGCGTCCCTCCCTTCTTCATGTTAGCTTGCACCAAAGATACTAGGGAAATAGCTTTCTGACAAGCTACTTTGCCCAGGAGGGAGACGCCTCATGCGGGACCTCGTCGACGAGCACGTCGAACGCGCCGTGAAGGCCCTCCCCCAGATCGACCCGGACGTCGAGGGGATCGTGGCCCGGGTGGAGAAGCTCGAACGCTACCTCGGCCGGAGCATGGTGGAGACCCTCGGCGACGCGGGGCTCGGCGAGGGTGAATACCGGGTCCTTGTCAGGCTGATGCTGTCGGGACCGCCCCACATGCTCTCCCCCGGCGACCTCAGCCGCGAGCTCCTCGTCACCACCGGCGGCATGACCAACCGCCTCGAGCGGATGGAAAAGGCCGGCCTCCTGACCCGTTCGCCCGACCCTCGCGATCGTCGCGGGGTCGTGGTCGAACTCACCCCGTTCGGCAAGGAACGCCTCGACGCCGCCGTCGGCGTCCAGGCCCACAAGGAGATCGACCTCATCAAGGCGCTCACGCCGCGCGAAAAGAAGACCATGAACCGCCTCCTGCGCAAGCTGGTGGTGCAGTTCGAGGGCCGCGACCGCCCCAGGTCACGCCGGCCGTGACCCGACGGCTCAGATGGCGCGCATCCGGTTGTTGCGGGGCTGGTGACCGACCTCGGCCAGGCCCAGCGCCTCCATCACAGGAGGGACATAATTCGCGAACCGGCCTCGCAGGCCCTTCTTCAGCCCGTACCAGCCGCCCACCGGATTGTCCTCCGAACGCGCCCACGCCTCGACCGTCCCTGGCGCCGCCGGCTTCTGTTCGTCCGCGCTCCCGAGCGGCATCCAGTCGCCTCGGGCTTTGAGCATCGCGTGGAGGTCGTCCAGGCATCGCAACTGGTAGCGCACCTCCGTCTTGCCGACGATGGCCACCAGGGCCGGCGGACCGAGCGTCTGGTCCCGGAACGACTGGTACGCCCCACCGCCGCTCGGCGTCTGCAAGATCCAGGGGTCCTCGCGGATCCCCGTACCCTTGACCGCAGCCATCTCGTCCTCCTCCACGTCTCCGAGCGGCGAACGTAGCACGGCCCGAAACCCTCGGCGACGCGAGCCACCGTGGCCTTGCCCGTTCGATGCGCACTCACCTGGCATCGAGAGATGCTCGTGTCCCGCTCGACCTCCGCCGGCGACGGGGACGACATCCTGTCCGAGA
>DAIMKN010000244.1:0-2481 GCA_036721725.1 Actinomycetota bacterium | reverse complement strand
GTGAACGTGCTCCCGGCGAAGGGGTTCGGCGATTACCTGGACGCCGACAACTTCCGTTATGAGGGCGGGGCGCTGGTGACCGAGATCATGGAGGGGCAGTACCTGCGGGTGCCACAGCTCGGCGAACGCATCGCGGTGTTCGGGACGTGGGTCTACGACCGCGACCACGGATGGAACGAGATCCATCCGATCTGGGCCATCCGGTATCTGGACCAGGGCCTGACCCTGTACCGGCTCCCGCCAGCGATCCCGAAGCACAATCCGGGCGGATCGGGCGGCGGCTCGGGCGGATACCTCCCGCCGCCGCACGACTACAACTGTTCGGACTTCCCCAACCAGCACACGGCGCAGCAGTACTACGACAAGTACCCGGGCGACCCATCACATCTGGACGGCGACCACGACGGCATCGCCTGCGAGAGCCTTCCGCCGTAGCCGCTCCGGAGGTCAGTCCTTGGTGATCTTGGCGATCAGCGCCTCCTGCGCGCGTTCGGGGATCACGGCACGGACGGTCTTGATGGGCAGCGTGTCCTTGCCCACCATGTAACGCAGCCGGGGACGTTCGGCCGTGGCCACCTTGCGGACCTTGACCGCGACCTCGCGAGGATCGGCCTTGGTGCGTTCGACCTGCTTCATGGCGAAGCGCTGGAGGTTGTCGAACGCAACCCGGTTGGGCGAATCGGGCTCGAGCGCACCGGCGGCGTACTGCGCGTTCCCGTGGAAGATGTCGGTGTTGTACGTGCCGGGTTCGATCAGCGACACGAAGATCCCGTGGCCGAGGACCTCGTAGCGGAGCGCGTGGCCGAACGCGTCGACGGCGGCCTTGGACCCGTTGTAGGCGGACAGGCCGGGGACCGGGTTCACCACGCCGATGCTCGAGATGAGGATGATGCGGCCCGAGCCCCGCTCGCGCATGCCGGGCAGGACCGCCTTGACCATCCTGACCGCGCCGAAGAAGTTCGTCTCGAACTGGTCGCGGTACTCCTGCATCGACATGTCCTCGACGAACCCGCCGACGCCGTAGCCCGCGTTGTTCACCAGCACGTCGATGCGTCCGGCCTCCGAGACGATGTGTCGAACGGCGTCCGCGACCGAAGCGTCGTCGGTGACGTCGAGCGGGACGACCTCCACCGCCACGTTCGCCTTCGCCGCCTTGGCGTCCAGGGCCTCGCGTTTGTCCGGGTTGCGCATCGTCGCGTAGACGCGGAAGCCGGCCGAAGCCAACTCGACGGACGTCAGCATGCCGAACCCGCTGGACGCGCCCGTCATGAGGGCGACCTTCCTGCGGTCCCGTTCCCCAGCCATGGTCTTGAGCATAGTGGCGCCCGGTCCCGACGGGGCTACCATCCGGCCCATGCTTGCCTTCTCCGCTCGAACAAGGCGCACGGCGCTCGAACGGATGGCCGAGGGCGAACTGGACGTGCTGGTCATCGGGGGAGGCATCACGGGGACCGGCGTGGCACTGGACGCGGCGTCGCGCGGCATGACCGTGGGCCTGGTCGAGCGCGACGACTTCGCCTCCGGAACCTCGGGGCGTTCGTCGCGCATGATCCACGGGGGGATCCGCTACCTCGCCCAGCACCAGTACGGCGTGGTGCTGGAGTCGCTGCGCGAGCGGGCCGTGCTCCGCCGGCTCGCTCCCCATCTGGCCCGGCCCGTGCCGATGTACGTCCCGACCCCCGACGCCCGCAGCCGCCTCGAGCTGCGCCTGGGGCTCTACGTCTACGACGCGCTGGCGTTCGGTCGCAATGTGGGGCGGGACGCCGCGGTCTCGGCGGAGGAGCTCCACCGGGCGATCCCGGGGTTCGACCATCCCACCGCCGGCCTCAAGTACTTCGAATGTCGAACGGACGACGCCCGCTTGACGCTGGAGGTGGCTCGAACGGCCCGGAGCTTCGGCGCGTGGGTGGCGAACCACGCCGCGGTTGATGCCCTGACGGGCGAGGGCCGCGTGACCGGGGCGGTGGTGACGGACGTGCTGTCCGGCGAGCGGTTCGATGTTCGGGCCCGGGCCGTGGTGAACGCGGCGGGCGTGTGGGCGGACCGCGTGCAGGCCATGGCCTCGCAGAGCCCCCGGCGCCTCCGTCCGAGCAAGGGTGTGCACCTGGTGTTCGCACCCGGCGCCGTTCGAACGCACGCCGCCATGACGCTGCGGTCCGGAGCCGGCGACGGGCGGTACGTGTTCGTCGTGCCGTGGGAGGACCGGGTGTACGCCGGGACCACCGACACGAACTACGAGGGCGACCTGGACCACCCCACGGTGACCGCCGAGGACCGGGACTATCTGCTGGCGGGCGTTCGGCAGGCCTTCCCCTTGGTCACGGCGGACGATGTCGTGGCGAGTTGGGCGGGCCTGCGGCCGCTGCTCGGCGACCGGGACGGGCCGACCGCAGACCTGTCCCGGCGCCACGCCATCTACGAGAGCCCGCCGGGCCTGTTCACCATCACGGGCGGCAAGCTGACGGCGTACCGGGCGATGGC
>DAIMKN010000243.1:0-2482 GCA_036721725.1 Actinomycetota bacterium | reverse complement strand
CCGTCGGCCATGGCGACGGCGACGGCGCGGTTGAGTTCGACCACGGGCGATCCGGACAGGCGCGACAGCCTTCCGTAGAGCGAGGCGATGCGGGGCCAGTCGGTGTCCTCGGGGCGGCGGGCCAGGGCGTGGTGGGAAGCGATGGCGGCCTGCAGCCGGTAGACGCCCGGCGGTCCGAGACGGGCGGCGCGATCGAGCAGCCCGAGCGCCTCCTCGATCTCCGTTCGATCCCAGGTCGAACGGTCCTGGTCCTCCAGCAGCACCAGACGCCCGTCGGCGTCGACCCGGGTCGAACGCCGCGAGTCGTGCAGCAGCATCAGCGCCAGCAGCCCGAGCGCCTCCGGCTCCTCCGGCATCAGCTGCATCAGCACCCGCGACAGCCGGATGGCCTCGGCGCAGAGTTCTGTTCGGACCAGCGACGGCGATTCGGTGGCCGCGTAGCCCTCGTTGAACACCAGGTACAGCACGGCCAGGACGCCGTCCAGGCGTTCGGGTAGGACCGAAGGCGGCGGAACGCGGTACGGGATACGCGCGTCCCGGATCTTCCGCTTCGCGCGAACGAGCCGCTGGGCCACCGTGGACTCGGGCACCAGGAAGGCCCGGGCGATCTCCCGGGTGGTCAGGCCGCCGAGCGTTCGAAGCGTCAGGGCGACACGCGCCTCGGGCGGCAGGGCCGGATGGCAGCAGGTGAAGATGAGGCGGAGCCGGTCGTCGCCGAACCCACTCTCCAAGGGGACCGGCTCGGGGTCGAGGTCCGCCAGTCGCTGCAGCGTCTCGGCCTTGGCCTGATACGTTCGTTCGCGCCGCAGCCGGTCGATGGCCTTGTTCCGGGCGGTCGTGGTGATCCAGGCGCCCGGGTTGTTCGGGACGCCGTGGACCGGCCACCGTTCGACGGCCATCACGAACGCCTCCTGCACGGCCTCCTCGGCCAGATCGAAGTCGCCCAGCACGCGGATGAGGGTCGCCACCGCCCGTCCCGACTCGCGCCGGAACACCCCCTCGACGGCATCCTCCACGCGCAAGGGCGAGCGCTCCTACTGGCCGTCCTCGCGGGGGGACATGTCCAGAACGGGACGAACCTCGATGGATCCCAATCGGGCCGAGGGGACCTTGGCCGCGATCTCCAGCGCCTCGTCCAGGTCCGCCGCCTCGATGAGGTAGAACCCGCCGAGTTGCTCCTTCGTCTCGGCGAACGGCCCGTCGGTGGTGAGCGTCTGCCCGTCGCGCACGCGAACGGTGGTGGCGGTCGAGACCGGCGTGAGCGGTTCGCCCGCCACGAATGCGCCGCGTTCGTTCACCCAGGTGTGGAAGTCGAAGTACTCCTGCAGCAGCTTGCCGCGGTCCTCGTCCGAGAACGCCGCCCAGTTCGCTTCCTCTTCGTAGATCAACAACGTGTACCGCATCGCAAGCAATCCTCCTCCGGCCGCCCTCCGCGGCGGCCTGCTCACCCTAGACGACGAACGACGGGCGCGGGAATCGACACCTGGCTTCAGGAGAGCCGACCCGGGCGGCCGGGCGGCGGCAGCCCCAGCAGCGCGGCCGCCCACGGCAGCGCCACCCGGAGCTGGGCGCGCTGGATCGCTCGAACCCTGGGCGCCTGGGGAAGCTCCGGAAGGCCCGCCCGCCACGCGAAGAAGCCGCACACGAACGCGGCCAGCTCCGGTTCGGCGGCGATCACCGTTTCCGGCGGCGGCCCTCCCTCCAGTCGGAGGCTGGGCATCCAGGAGACGGCGTCCACCTTCGGGTTCCCCAAGCTCGCCCAGTTCCAGTCGACCAGCACCGGCCGCCCCTGCGTGAAGCAGAGGTTGTCGCTTCGAACGTCGAAATGCACGAGCGCATCGCCCTCCAGCACGGCGTTCCGTTCGGCCTCCAGGAGCGACGGAAGAGCGTGTTCGAGCCACGCGGCCGTGCAGTTCCCGGTGGACAGGAAGGGCTCCGGGTCCTCCGCGATCTTCCACCAGCCGGCCATGTCCGCGCGGTCTTCCTCCAGGGTCACGGTGACCGGCGGCGAGCTGGCGTGCACGGCGTCAAGCGCGGCAAGCACCGCATCGATGCGAGCGCCCGTCCACGGCGGCGGCCACTGTGCACCGCTCAGGTCCTCCAACAAGAGCAGCGGCGTCTCGCCGTCGTCGTCCCAGCCCCGAAGCTCCGCCAGGAACGGCGCTCCGGCCAGCCGTTCGTAGATGTCATGTTCCTTCCGCAGCCAGCCCGCGGTGTCCTCGGTCACGCCCGCCTTGACGAATGCCGACGACCCGTCGTCGAAGCGAACGGTCCAGCGTTCGGCCGGCGTGTAGCCCTTGGTGACGCGGGACCATCCGACCGGCTGCCGGCCCGTCACGGCCCGAACCCGTTGGGACATCGTCCCGGATGGTTCAGCATTTCCCATCATCACAGCAGCGTACCTACAATGCGGGAAGCCATCGGGCAAGGAGGAAGCCATGCGCGGGTTGATGCAGCACGACGAACTGGTCCTGACCCGGAT
>DAIMKN010000242.1:0-2507 GCA_036721725.1 Actinomycetota bacterium | reverse complement strand
GCCAAGTTCGCCTCCGCCTTCTACGGTCCGTTCCGCGACGCCGCCGAGTGCGCGCCGCAGTTCGGAGACCGTTCGGGCTATCAGATGGACCCGGCCAACGGCGACGAGGCGGTGCGTGAGGTTCGCGAGGACATCGCCGAGGGCGCGGACATCGTCATGATCAAGCCGGCCCTGGCCTACCTCGACGTCATCCGGCGGGTCAAGGAGGCCACGAGCTTTCCCTTGGCGGCGTACAACGTGAGCGGCGAGTACGCCATGGTCAAGGCGGCCGCCGCGAACGGTTGGATCGACGAACGCCGCGTGGTGCTGGAGATCCTCACCGGGATCCGGCGGGCCGGAGCCGACCTCATCCTGACCTACCACGCCGGGGACGTCGCCGACTGGCTCAACTGACAGCGGCGGTAGGGACGCCCCGCCGCGACGGGCCTCAGTTCGTCGATCAGCCCGCGAGTCGAACCACCTCGATCAGGTCACGCGAATGGAGGCAGCAACCCGATGAGAACCACGGCGATACGGCCTCCTGCGTCCATCTTCCAAACCACCTCGATGGCTGTCCCGGGAACACGGCTTGCTGTCGACGGTCGACCCTTCGCGTCGAGGATCGGGTCGCCAGGCGTGTTGTCGTTTTCGTTGCAGAGTCTTTCCGTGATCCAGGTGAGGACGAGACGAGCATCGGGCCGGTTCCGAACGTCCTCCAACCAAGCCACCGGCTGGTCGAAGAGCCTCAGCGGTATCACGAAGGTTCAAGCCAAGTCGGGATTTCGACTCAGAAACTCCTCCATGTCGACCCCGGCCGCCTCGTCTTCCACCTGATCCATCATCCTCGTCAGCTCCAAGTCGCCCCGGAGGCCGAGGACGAATCGGATCTCTCGAAGTCGCTCGGGATCTCCGCCTGCCACGTTTCTGCCGATCCGACTCGTTCCTCGGGCGATGAGCGAGGAGGAGACTCGATACAGCTGGATCCTCGTCGGATCAGGATTCACGTCTACCAGTTCAGTTGCCATCGATCAGCTCACCTCGCTCGGTCCGGCTTTCTCGGCGTAGCTCTCCCAGTTCTTTTCCAGCGCATCGATCAGGCTCCGAACAAAGAGCGGTGACATGTTCACCCGCGATACCAGCACCCCTCGGGAGCCACCACTCGTGTAGTCGACCCGAATAAAGTCAAGGGTGAACTCGTAGGGAGAGTGATTCACGACGGCGAGGTTCGCATAGACCCCGCCGAGCATCGCCGGATCCGTCTGAACCTCGAGTCTGACCTCCTCAGGATCTGCCATGACGTAAGTCTGACACACGCGCCAGATACCCGGGAGGGTGCACGCAGGCCCGTACGCGAATCCCCGTTCGAGCGAGCTCTCAACCTTCGGTCCACAACGCGGGACCTCTTGAATGGGTTGGCGCGGCGTGCGTCGCGCTACGCTCGAACCGTGAAGGGCGACCACGCCATCCTGTACGACGCCGACTGCGGGTTCTGCCGGTGGTCGCTCGTCAAGCTCTTGGCGTGGGACCGCCACCATCGCGTTCGCCCGGTGGCGTTGCAGAGCCCCGAGTCGAACGCTCTCCTCCCCGGGATGACCGACGAAGTGAAGTTCGCCTCATGGCACCTCGTCGATCCCGCTGGACGCGTGTACTCGGCGGGCGCGGCGGCGCCGCCGTTGTTGAGGCTGCTGCCGGGAGGCGCGCCGCTGGCCACGGTCGCCGCCGTGCTGCCGGGTGCGACCGATGCCGCGTACCGCTGGGTGGCCCGGCATCGAACGTGGCTGGGGGAGCGGCTCGGCGTCAAGGCGTGCAGCGTGACGCCCGGACAGCGCCGGGCCGGCGCGTAGGCCGGCGTGGAACCTCGTCCGGCGGGAGCGCGTTCGGAGCACCTGTTCCGCGACGCGCGGAGGGTCATCCCGGGAGGGGTGAACTCGCCCGTGCGGGCGTTCGGCGCGGTGGGCGGGACGCCGAGGTTCATGGCGCGCGGCGAGGGCGCGTTCCTGGAGGACGTGGACGGCGTTCGCTATCTCGACTACGTCCAGTCATGGGGAGCGCTGCTGTTCGGCCACGCTCGCCGCGAGATCGTGGCGGCCGCGGTGGAGGCGGCCGGGCGAGGAACGTCGTTCGGCGCGCCGACGGAGAACGAGGTCCGGCTGGCCGAGGAGATCGTGCTGGACGTGCCGGGCGTGGACATGGTGCGCCTGGTGTCCTCCGGCACCGAGGCCGCGATGAGCGCGGTCCGCCTGGCCCGAGGCTTCACCGGCCGGCCCAAGATCGTGAAGTTCGAAGGGTGCTACCACGGCCACTCGGACGGCCTGCTGGCCAAGGCCGGCTCGGGCGTGGCGACGTTCGGCCTGCCCGATTCCCCCGGCGTGACAGGCGCCGCCGCCGCCGACACCGTGGTCGTTCCCTTCAACGACCTTGTTGCGGTTTCGGACGTGGTAGACGAACAGGTGGCCTGTGTCGTGGTCGAACCGGTCGCCGTGAACATGGGTGTCGTCCCACCGGCAGAAGGATTCCTCCAAGGACTC
>DAIMKN010000241.1:0-2533 GCA_036721725.1 Actinomycetota bacterium | reverse complement strand
TGAAGACGCACCTCGAGCACATCTTCGAAAAGCTCGGGGCGACGGATCGAACGGCTGCTGTGGCCGAGGCGCTGCGTCGGAGACTGATCGAGTAGCTCACTGCTGGCGGTTGGTGCTCCGTCCCCCGCGAGGCACTCGCGGGGGATCAACCTTTCGGAGCGTTCGAACCAAACCCCTTTCAACCCGGCGTGTCGCATGTCGGGGCGGAAGTTGGTGGAATCGCCCGGTTGGTACCGGGTGGGGCTACACCGGATGGGGGGTGTGGCCGATAGGTAGTGGAGATGCAGACCACCACTCGCTTTCGACCCGTGACGCTGGCCGAAGCGCCTGGCGGCAGGCAGCCTGCCCCTGCTGTTGCTTCACGCCGTGCTGCGCTTCCCGTGCTGGCTGTCGCCACTGTTCTTGCCGCCCTGGCCCTCGCGATGTCGGGGCGGAGCGATGGCGCGGTGTGGGTTCGACTGGGCCTGGTGGCGGCCTCCCTCGGCGCGGTGACAGCGCTCGCGCGGAGCTGGCCACGACGCGGCGGATGGACCCCGGCACGGTGGCTGACGGTGGGAGCGACTGCGGCCATCGGCGAAACGGTGGGGAGCGCGATCCTCGGCGGTCTCCACGCCATGCCTTCCGGGCTGCAGGTGGACGTGCTCGTCGCAACCCTTCTTCTCTCCCTGTTCGCGGCGGCCGCGGTCGAACTCCGCAGGGTGACCGCCGCCGACCGGGCCAGGGCGCTCTCCGACATGGCCGTCGTGGCGTCGGTGTTCGGCGGCTCGGTGTACGTCCTGCTCGCGAACAACGGCCACCCCACGGGTTCGACGCTGTCGCGGATCGGCGTTGCCATCCTGGCGACTGCGGCGGTGACAGTGTTGGCGGCCTGGGTCGCCGTCAGCTTGTGGTGGCCCTCCGGTGTCCACCTCGGCCTGCTGAGCGGCACGACCCTGTTGGGCACGGCCGTCCTGCTCGTGGAGACGGCGCACCGGTCCGGTCAGAGCCCGGCGGCGTCGCTTCCCGCCTTCGCCTGCATCGCGTTCGCGGTGCTGGGTTCGGCGGCGGCGGTCTCGATGGGACGGCCTTCCGGCGTCCGTTCGGCGGAGACCGCGTCGTGGATCCGGCCCGTCCTGCTCGGTGTGACGTTGGTCGGGGCGTGGGTCCTGTTCGGAGCGGCGCTCGTCTCGCATCAGATCCGCGTCCGGGTCGGCGTTCCCCACATGCTCGTGCTGTCCGGCGCCATGACCGCGCTGGTGGCCGTTCGAGCGCTCATGGGCCACCTCGCGGTCAACCGCACGACCCGCCAGATGCAGAGCGCGCTGGCGGACCGGGAGGAGGCGATCGTGTCGATCCTGCTCTCGGCGCAGGCGGCGAACATGTCCGAGAGCCGGCTGCGCATGATCCTGGACTCGGCGGTGGACGGCGTGATCGAACTCGACGCATCCGGCGTCATCGTTCGAACGAACGGCGCGTTCAGCCGGATGGTCCACCTTCCTCTCGAACAGATCCTGGGGCGTTCGTGGACCGAGACGGCGAAGCGGGCGGACGCCCAGAGCGATTCACTGGCCACACTGCCCCGAACGGGCGAAGCCGGCCTCACCTCCTTGAACGGCACGGTCTACCTGGAGGCGCGTTCGTCCCTGCTCTCCACGAGCCCGCGGGGGACGCTGTTCATGATCCGCGACGTCACCGCCACCAAGCTGGCCGAACAGACCATCCGCCAACTGTTCCAGTTCCTGCAGGACCGCGACGAGGACCGCACGCGCCTGCTGAAGCGGACGAACTCGGCCATCGAGGCCGAACGCAACCGCATCGCCCGCGACCTCCACGACGGCCCGATCCAGGGCGTCACGGCGGCCGGGCTCTCGCTGGAAGCCGTTCGACTGATGATCAAGGCGGGCGACGTCCCGGGTGCCCAGGACATGCTGAACAAGGTGCGGACCGAACTGGCCGAGGAGATGTCGAGCTTGCGCCGCGTCATGAGCGACCTTAGGCCGCCGCTGCTCGAGGAGCGCGGACTCATCCCGGCCGTCCGCGAGTTGTGCGAACGGTTCGGCCGGGAATCCGGCGTCCAGGTCGAGGTGGCCTGCGGCGCCTACCACGACATCCCGGCGGACGTGGAGACCCTCGCGTACCGCGTCGTGCAGGAGTCCCTGTCGAACGTCTCCAAGCACGCCGGGGCGACCCGCGTTCGGGTCGGCATCGAAGCGGGGGCCGGATCGCTGGAGGTCTCCATCGGCGATGACGGCAGGGGATTCGATCCGGGCGAGGCGCGCGAGTACCTCCGCCTCGGCAAGGTGGGCCTGGCGTCGATGCGGGAACGGTCCGAACTGGGCGGTGGAGCGCTCACCATCCGAAGTGCGCCCGGCGGGGGCACCACCATCTCGGCGAGCCTTCCGTTAGACGTCCTGGCCTCGACGCCCCGCGTCGACTGAGCCTGGATCCTCGCGAGCGATCCACCTCCGTCGCGGGGGCTCCTATGTTCGATGCCGGCCGAGCGGCGCACCGAACGGCGCCGGGCCCGACGGCGACGGCGCGGGCAGTGAGGGGG
>DAIMKN010000240.1:0-2559 GCA_036721725.1 Actinomycetota bacterium | reverse complement strand
ATCGGTCGACCCCCAGGAAGGCCAGGGCGTGGGCCCAGTCGATGGTCTCGGCGACCCCCGGCCGCTTGGCCACGTCCAGTTCGCGAAGCTTCCCCACAGCCCGGGCCACCTGCACCGCCAGCGCCTCGGGAACGCCGGGCGCGCGAACCCGAACGATCTCCACTTCCCGCTCCAGTGTGGGGTGATCGATCCAGTGGTACAGGCACCGCCGCTTCAGGGCGTCGTGGAGGTCGCGGGTCCGGTTCGACGTCAGGATCACCGCGGGGGGAGCGCTCGCCCCGATCCGTCCGATCTCGGGGATGGTCACGGCGAACTCGGACAGCACCTCGAGCAGGAATGCCTCGAACTCGTCGTCGGCGCGGTCCAGCTCGTCGACCAGCAGCACGGCGTTCGAGCCGGCCCGGATGGCCGCCAGCAGCGGCCGCTCCACCAGGTAGTCCGGGCCGAACAAGTCCTCCACCGTGGTGCCGGCATCGCCCGTCTGGAGGGTCCGCACCGCGATGAGCTGCTTCGAGTAGTTCCACTCGTAGAGCGCCTGGCTCGCGTCGATCCCCTCGTAGCACTGGAGCCGGATGAGGTCGCGGCTCAGGACCCCGGCGAGCACCTTCGCCACCTCGGTCTTCCCCACGCCGGCCTCGCCCTCCAGCAGCAGCGGCTTGTCCAGGGCGAGCGAGAGATGGATGGCCGTGGCCAGGCCGCGGTCGGTCAGGTAGGAGGCGCCCCGCAACGCCTCCTGGAGATCCTGGACCGAACCGAACGCCGACCGACTCACGAGAGGGAGCCTACGACGACGACAGGGCCTCCTCCAGCGCCCGGCGGGTCAGCACCTTCACCAGCTCCCGGCGGTACTCGGAACTGGCGAACGTGTCGCTTGGCGGGTTCGTTCCGTCGGCCGCGCGCTCCGCGGCCGCGGCGGCACCTGAGCCCGACGCCAGTGATTCCTCCGTGGCGGTGGCCCTCACGGGGCGTTCGCCCATGTTCACCAGTCCCACCGCCGCCTTGGAGGCGCCGTTCGAACCGGACGTCACCGCGGCCACGCCGACCACGGCCCAGTCCATGGCCCGCCGGTGGAACTTCTGGTAGGACCACCCGGCGCCAGCCGCCAGCTTGGGCACCCGGATCTCCGTGAGCAGCTCGTTCGGCGACAGCGCGGTCTCGAAGAAGCCGGTGAAGAAGTCCGCGGCCGCCACCGTCCGCGCACCGTCGGGCCCGCGGACCTCGAACGTCGCGTCCAGCGCCAGCAGCACGGCCGGCATGTCCGAGGCGGGGTCCCCGTGGGCGACCGAGCCGCCGATGGTTCCGACGTGGCGGACCTGCGGATCGCCGATCTCACCGGCCGCCTTGGCCACGATCCCGCACCCGGTCCGGAGCAGGTCGCTATGTTCCACGTCGTGGTGGCGGGTCAGCGCGCCGATGGCGATGTGGTCCCCGTCCTCGCGGATGTACGACAGATCCGACAGGCGCCCGATGTCCACGAGCAGGGCCGGCCGGGCCAGACGAAGCTTCATCAACGGCAGCAGCGAGTGCCCGCCGGCCAGCAGCTTCGCGTCCTCCGTCCCGCCCAGCAGTTCCACCGCCTGCTCGACCGACTCTGCCCGTTCGTAGTCGAACGACGCCGGGATCATCGCGCACCTCCCTCATCGTCGGTGAGAGTGGCCGAACCCAGCCCGGCGCCGGCACCGGGGGCTTCGGGCTTCGGCTCCGCTGGCGTTCCTCGTTCGTGGATGATCCGCCAGATCCGCTCCGGCGTGGCCGGTCGCGGAACGTCGGTCACCCCCAGGTGGGAGAGGGCGTCGATGACCGCGTTGATGACGGCGGGCGGCGAGGCGATCGTCCCCGTCTCGCCGACCCCCTTCACGCCCAGTTCGTTCGACGTGGACGGTGTCTCGATGCGCCCGAGCTGGATGTTCGAGGTCTCGGACGCGGCGGGGACCCCGTAGTTGGCCATCGAGCTCGTCATGAGCTGGCCCTCCGCGTCGTAGATGGCCTCCTCGAACAGCGCCTCGGCGATCCCCTGGATGACGCCGCCGTGGATCTGGCCGTCCACGATCATCGGGTTGATGACGGTCCCGACGTCGTCCACCGCCACGTACTTCGCCACGTCCACCGTCCCCGTCTCGGTGTCCACCTCCACCACGCAGATGTGGCAGCCGTACGGGAACACGAAGTTCTCCGGGTCGTACACCGCGCTGGCGTCGAGGCCCGGCTCCATCCCGTCGGGCAGGTTGTGCGCGGTCCACGCGCCGAACGCCATCCCCGCAACCGTTCGAGCCTTGTCGGGAGCGCCCTTCACGGAGAACGTCCCCGCCTCGTAGTCGAGGTCCTCCTCCGCCACCTCCAGTTCGTGCGCGGCGATCTTGCGGGCCTTGTCCACCACTCGCAGCGCCGCCCGGTGGACGGCGATCCCGCCGACGGCCAGGCTCCGGCTGCCGTAGGTGTCCATGCCCATGGGCGAGATCTCGGTGTCGCCGTAGAAAACCTCGATGTCGTCCGTCGAGATGCCGAGGTCCTCGGACACGATCTGGGAGAACGTCGTGACGTGGCCCTGTCCGTGGGGCG
>DAIMKN010000239.1:0-2576 GCA_036721725.1 Actinomycetota bacterium | reverse complement strand
TCGCGCCGATCATCGCCTCGGCGCTCAAGGCCGTGTTCGAGGACGAATCGGTGTCCCAGATCTTCCACGGCGAGAACCAGCCGTAACACCGTTCCTCGCGAGGTCCGTCTCTGTGAACGACCCGGGACGGGCTGCTCGACAAGTCCGAACGGCCCCCGGTCTGGCAGCTCACCCTGACCTCCACGTCGCCGTAGCAGTAGTCGGGGTCGGGGTTGCCGTTCATGGCTACCGGGGGCCCTCCGTCGCAGGTGTCGATCGGCCAGGCCGCGTACTCCGTGATCGGGTTCGCGCTGTCGAACACTTCGTCCTCGATCCACGTGGCCCAGCTGCGACCGTCGGCTCGGTGGCTCAGTGAACGACCCACACCGCCGTGCCGTCGGCGGCGATGCCGAGCGGACCCACGCCCACCGGGATGGTGGCGAGGACCTTCGCCTGCACCGGATCGATGTGGGAGACCGTTCCGTCGTCGTGGTTGAGGATCCACAGCCCTTGGGCGTTCGCCGCCATCGGGCCGGGGCCCGCGCCGACACGGTACCGGTGGACGACCGACTCCTGGGACGGATCGATCTGGATGACGGTGCGTTGTTCGGCGTCGAGGACCCACAGGAATCCGTCGCCGGCGGCCACGCCGCCGTTCGCCGTCGTCGGGACGGTCGTGACGGCTCCCGTGGCGATGTCGACGCGACCGAGGCCCCCGCTCTCGTCCACGTACCAGACCGCGCCGTCGGTCACCGCGATGTCCCGCCCGGCCACACCGGTCTGGGGGCCTGAAGAAAGGGTGAACGTTCGGCGGAGTCTTCCGCTGGCCGCGTCGATCCGCAGGATCGCGGGGGGCGCGCCCCCGGGGAATCCGCCTCTCGCCACCCAGATCGATCCGGCGTCCGCGGTCACGCCCCCGATCCCGATCGAGCTGATCGACACCTCGGTCACCCGGTTCGTGTGAACGTCGATCCGGCTGAAGGTGGTCGCGTTCCGGCCCCACACCTCGCCGCCCACGTCCACGGCCGGAACCATGTCCGCGGGGATCGTGGCCACGATCTGATCGCTGGATTCCTCGATCTTCGCCACGTGTTCGGGGCGTGCCACCCAGACGAACCCATCGCCCGTGATGACCTTTCCGTTCGCATCGTCGAGCTGGACGGTCGTCACCACCCTGTTCGTTACGGGGTCGATCCTGGTCACTCCACGGGGGATGGCCACGGGCGGTGCGGTAGCCGAGGGATGGGGCGTTGGCGTGGTCGAGACGTGGGGGTGATGTCGGGTGAGCAGGACGAACGCCACGACTCCAGCGATGGCGGCGGCGACGAACAGCCACACGGCTCGGCGCGGTCGCCACGGCGGCTTGGCCCCCGGGCCGGCCAGCTTCTCCGCGATGGAACGGGCAACGGCGGTGTTCACAGCGCGTTCGATCTCGTCCCCCTGGATCGGCGTGCCGGCCTCCACGCTTCGAAGGATGGCTTCGGACATGCTGCGGCGGACCGCCTCCTCGGCGGACAGGCCCGACGTCGCGACGGGAAGCTCGGTGGGGACGGGGGCGGTCGTCGCGCCCAGGGTCGCGCCGGCGGCCGCGGCGAACGCCCCGCACGAGTCGAAACGTTCGACCGGGTCCTTGGCCATGGCCCGGGCGATCACGGGGTCGAGGGCGGCGGGGAGCCCGGCCTTGAGCGCGTGCGCCGACGGTGGTGGGTCCGAGAGATGCGCATAGATGACGGCGACCTCGGGGTCGCGTTCGAACGGCGTTCGACCCGTCAGGCATTCGAACAGCACACACCCCAGCGAGTACTGGTCGGCCCGGCCGTCCACCGCCTCGCCCTTGATCTGCTCGGGCGCGATGTAGTCGATGGTGCCCATGAATTGACCAGTGCGGGTGAGGCCTGAGGTCGACTCCAGGCGCTTGGTCAGCCCGAAGTCGGACAGGTACACGTGGCCCGTGGTGTTGGCGCCACGGCCCGAGGCCACCAGGATGTTGGCCGGCTTGACGTCGCGGTGGACCAACCCTTCGGCGTGGGCGTCGTCCAGCGCGCCGGCTACGTCTCGAACGATCCTCACCGCCTGGGCCGGTTCCAGCGGGCCGCGTTCGTCAAGCAACTTGCGCAGATCGCTGCCACCCACGAAGCGCATGGCGATGAACAGTTCGCCATCCTGATCGCCGGCCTCGTAGATCGGCAAAACGTTGGGGTGCTCGAGGCTCGCCGCGAGCTGTGATTCCCGAACGAACCGTTCGCGGAACGCGGGGTCGGCGGCGAGGTCGTTCGACAGAACCTTCAGCGCGACCTTGCGCTTCAGCGTGACGTCCTCGGCCAGGTAGACCACGCCCATGCCGCCACGACCCAGGATCTGTTCGATGCGGTAGCCCCGCAGTCGCGTTCCGATCCTCGCGTCCTGCATTCCGCGGTTGTTGTACCACCGGGAACGGGTGAACGCGGCTCGCCGGTCGGTACAATGAGCCTCCGAACTCACGCGCGTGCGCGGTTCCTTCAGGAGGCCGCGGCGTTCGTTCGAAACCTCCGGCCACCGCGAAAGGAACGACCATGGGAGCGAAGCTGACCGCCGATTTCCGCCAGACCGACGGGAAG
>DAIMKN010000238.1:0-2615 GCA_036721725.1 Actinomycetota bacterium | reverse complement strand
GAGCTGATGGGCCGAGCCGCCGGGTTCGCGTTCGATCCGCTGCTGCGCGACGATCCGGTGCCCATCGATCCCGGGCTGATCCTCGACTCGTGCGAGGCGGCCGGGAGGCGGTTGGCGCTGGCAGCCGAACGAGGCGAGCAGGTGATCCTGGCAACCGGCCATCCCGCCGGATTGCCGCTGCTGTACATGGCGGTGGGGGACCTGCTCGTGTCGAACGGTGCGAAGCTGCTGCGGCCCATGGAATCCGAACGGTGGCGCCAGGACGGCCAGACCCGGGAGGTCCGGTATCTCCACGGCGTGGGGATGCTGACGAACCACGGTTCGTCGCTGCACACCCACGACCCCGAAGCCATGGAGCTGATGCTGGCCGAGTCGCGGCCGGACCTGGCGTTCGCCGATCACGGGTTCGCCGGGGCGGCCATCCAGGCCGGGGTGGAGACGATCTCCATCGTCGACATCAACGATCCCGCGCCGGTCGTGGCCAGGGCCCAGGGCCGCACCGAGTTCGTCATCGTCATGGACGACAACGTTCTTCCCGAGGATTACTGGCCCTGCTTCCAGGCCATCGCCGCCCAGTTCCCCTGACGTGCCGCACCGCGTGCGAACGCGGCCGGGATGAGGAGCGATGGTGGACGGACGCGAGGTGGTGATCGACCGGGTGGTCGAAAGCGGCACCGTGGTCGTGCTGCTCGGTGGCCTCGACACGGGCAAGACCACGCTGGGCCGTTCGATCGCCGCGAAAGCGCTGGATGCCGGCCGAACGGTCGCCTACCTCGACGCGGATCTCGGCCAGAAGGCGGTGGGCCCGCCCACCACGGTGTCGCTCCGGGTGCTCCGAACGCAGGACGACATCCGCAGCGAGGCCATGGCCTTACCCGACGCTCTCTACTTCGTCGGTTCGACCACGCCCCAGGGCCAACTCCTGCCGCTCGTGGTCGGCGCGGGACGGCTCCTGGAGAAGTCGGTCGAGCTCGGCGCGGACCTGGTCGTCGTGGACACGAGCGGCACGGTCGGAGGCGTCTACGGCCAGCTCCTCAAATACCACAAGCTCGAACAGCTCCAGCCCGACATGGTGATCGGCCTGCAACGGGGAGAGGAGCTCGAACCCATCCTGGGCATCGTGTCGCGGTTCTTCTCCGCCGAGGTGGCCGTCCTCCCGGTCGACCCGGGCGTGCTCCCGCTGTCGGTCGAGGAGCGGGCCAAGGGTCGCGAGCAGGCGCTGGCGGCCTACTTCGCCCCGCCGCTGCAACGGTGGCGGGTCAAGCCCACGGTGTTCATGCCCACGCTCCCCGCATTGTTCGAACAGTCCGAACTCGACCACCTGCTGGTTGGGCTGTCGGACGGTGAGGGCACCTACACCGGGCTCGGATACCTCGAATACTCCCGCGAGGAGGGCGTGCTCCGGCTGACCTCACCGGTGGCGGAGGCCCCCAAGGCGCTCCGTCTGGGGTCCGTTCGGGTCGACGACGGGTTCCGGCTGCGGAAGGTCGACCTGCGGAACCTGTTCGGAACCGATTAGACTCTCCGGGCTCACCTGGTGAACTCGCATGCGAAAGGACGGGCCGGTTGCCCTCAGTCGTCAAGAAGCGGCGCAAGAAGATGCGCAAGAAGAAGCACAAGAAGCTGCTGAAGAAGACTCGCTGGCAGCGAAACCAGTAGGCGAGGTCGGAGTCCATGGCAGGGCGGCCCATCGTCTTCCTGTCCGATTACGGTCTCGGTGACGAGTTCGTCGGCGTCTGCCACGGCGTCATCGCCCGCATCTCCCCGACGAGCCAGGTCATCGACCTGTCGCACGCGGTCCCTGCCCACGACATCCTGCGGGGGGCCCTGCTGCTCATCCAGTCCATCCGGTTCATGCCGACCGATGCCGTCTACCTTGTGGTGGTCGATCCCGGCGTGGGAACGGACCGCCGCGCGGTGGCGGTCGAGTCCAGCGGCGGTCCCATCCTGGTCGGTCCGGACAACGGCGTGCTGTCGCTGGCGTGGGCCGCGCTGGAGGGAACGCTCCGAGCCTGCCAGATCACCTCGCCACGCGTCCTGCTGAACCCCGTCGCCCCGACCTTCCACGGCCGGGACGTGTTCGCGCCCGCCGCGGCCCATCTGGCGGCGGGGATGCCCCTGGAACAGCTGGGTGGGCCCGTCGAACTCCCGTCGCTGGCCCGGGTCGACCTGCCGGACCCGGAGATCGAGGACGGCCGCATCCGGGCCACGATCCCCGGCATCGACCGGTTCGGCAATGTCCAGCTGGCGCTGCGCAGCACCCATCTGGCAGGCGCCAAGATGGACAACCTGGGCCAGTTGCAGGTTCGAACGGCCACCCGCATCGCCGCGGCCCGCCGGGTGGAGACGTTCGCCCAGGTCCCCGAGGGCCACTACGGCGCCCTGGTGGATTCCCGTGGGTGGCTCGCGCTGGTCCGGAGGAACGAAAGCGCGGCCCAGGCCCTCGGCGTGCAGGTCGGCGACCGCATCCTGGTCGAGGCTCCCTCCCCCTTCGGCTGAGGCCTACCGAACCCAGAGTTGATCGAGCAGCAGGCCCCATTGCGGGTGGCGCTGATAGTTGCCGACCCGCCGCGACACCACGTCGATGCCCACCGGGTTGGCGACGACCACGTACG
>DAIMKN010000237.1:0-2701 GCA_036721725.1 Actinomycetota bacterium | reverse complement strand
ATGATCGTGGTGACCCACGAGATGGGGTTCGCCCGGGAGGTCGCGGACCGGGTGGTGATGATGGACGCGGGCGTCATCATCGAGGAGGGGACGCCGGAGCACTTCTTCGTCTCGCCCACGCACGAACGGACCAAGCAGTTCCTGTCGAAGATCCTGTAGCCACGCGGCGTTCTACAGGTAGCGCTTGTCCTCCACGGGCTCCCGTTCGGCCGGACCCGGTGGGAGTCCCGGGCGCGTTCGTTCGGCCATGCCCTGAGCGGCCTGCATCTGCAGAGCGAGCTGCGTCCCCTGGAACAGCCCCTCCAGCCACCCCAGGATCTCCGCGTGGGCCAGCCCCAGCTCCTCGAGCGTGCCGCTGCGGATCTCCGGCGTCAGGTCCATCAGCTCCTCGTAGAGCGGAGGCGGCAGGGCCTGGCGGAGCTCGCCGCAGATCTGGTCGTGCACGCGGCGGATGTGCTCCACCGCGCCGGGCTCCGGCCGGATGCGGCGAGCCTCCTCCAGCACCTCCCGGACCACGCCCGCGATCCGGAGCAGCCGCTGGGGATCGACGCGCTGTGGGGCATCCTCCGGCGGGGCCGGCGGTTCGTTCGCCGGCGGAGCGACGGGTTGTGGTGCGGCGGCCGGATCGAGATCGGACACAGGCGCTGAGCTTACCCGAGGGAGGCCGAACGGAGCCACGAAGGGCGAGAGATTGGGCGGACCCGAGGTACCTTTGGACCCGCTCGCGCCTTCCCCATACGCGAGCGTTTTCTACTCGGCACCTCGAGCCCACCCAAAAAGGCGGTCCCGGCGACCTCCCAGACGGCCCGGGGGCTCGAACGCACGTCCGGCGAACCGCGCGGGCCAGCGGAGCTTTCGCCCTGCCGGCCTCGGCGCCATCCTCACGGGGCGCTTCGAGCCGTCCCTTCGGTCCAGCGATCAGCCTGGGACCGGGTCGGATACTGCCGCAGGGCCTACCGGCCTGTCAACCGCACCGAAAACGTTGGGGGCCAACGTCTTTCGGCAATCGTCGCAGGTAGAGGGCTCCTTGCGCTCGAACAAGATTCCGCGAAGAGTGACAAACAAAACCCGGGCTTGCTTCGCTCAGTGGAGCGCCTGGACCACGGCGACCGTGACCGGAGCTAGCGTGCCCGTGACATGGACGGCCCCGAGCGGGGCCACGCTAGCCGGAGGCTCCCCCCGCCCCGCCGGTGTCCCGGATGACGAGGGTCAACCGGCTCACCGCGGCCAGGCGGCCCCGGTCGTCCTCCACCCGCATGTCCCATACGGCAGTCGTCCGTCCGATGTGCAGCGGGACCCCGGTGCACGTGACGGACCCGTCCCGGACGCCTCGGATGTGGTTCACGTTGAGCTCCACCCCGGTCACCACCTTGTCCAGCCCGACGATGACGCCGGTGCCGAACGACGCGACGGTCTCGCACAGCACGCCGGTCGCGCCGCCGTGGAGCAGGCCGTACGGCTGGGTATTGCCGGCCACGGGCATCCGGGCCACCACGCGATCCCGGGACACCTCGACGAACTCGATGCCCATCTTGGCGAAGATCGCGTTCGGCATGTCGTGGAGCCAGCCGTTCGCCACCCGGGCGCCCTCTGCCGGGTCGGCGGCCAGAAACGGGTTGGCGGAGGCGGAGTCGGAGGCGGTGGTCATGGCGGAACGGATGCCACCGGCGTCCTCAGACCCCGGCCGCCACGATGACGAGCTCGGTGACCAGGCCCAGCAGGAACCCAGCCAAGACGCCCCAGACCGTGATATCCCATGCCCCCAGGCGGCGACCCGTGTTCAGCAGCTCGGCGATGACGTAGATGATGGCGCCGGCGGCCAGGGTCAGGAATCCCACGAAGACGTACTGGTTGGTGAAGTACGAACCGACCAGGGTGCCCAGGAACGTCGGCGCGCCGGCCACGAGGCCCGCCGTCAGCAGGTAGGTCCACGACGCCTGGACGCCGCCCGCGGCGAGCGGTCCCACGATGCCGAACCCCTCCGTGGCGTTGTGCAGGGCGAACCCCACCACGAGCAGGACGGCCAGGGAGAGTTCGCCGCCCCGCGCCGACTGCCCGATGGCCAGCCCTTCGGAGAAGTTGTGCAGCCCGATGCCGGCGGCGATCGACATCCCGAGGTGCAGCGCGCCCTGACGGGCCTCATGGGCGTCCGCGACTGCCACGGCCGACGGTCCCGTGGCGGCCACGGCCATCGGGGAGGCGGCCCGCGCCGCCCGCCGCGCCTTCTGGTACTTGCCCAGGTAGAGGAGCGAGAGCAGCCCGGCGGCGAGGCCGGCGGCGTAGACGACGAAGAGCCCGGGAAGCGACAGGAGGGCCGGTCCCAGGTGGCTCCGCCCGGGGTCCACCAACGCTTCCAGCGGCCGGGTGGCGTTCGACAGGATGTCGAACAGCAGGAAGATCAGGATGCCCGCGGAGGCCGCGTTGAGGAAGGCCTTCAAACGGGGATGAGGGGCCTTCAGCCGGCCAAGGGGGAGCCCCAGGAAGATCGTGGAGCCGGCCAGCGCTCCCAGCAGGACGGTCTCGGGAATGGTCAAGGCAGCCTGACGCCCGGCAGGGGGAAGCGAACGAGGACCATCCCCGGAATGGTACCGTTCGCGCCCTGTTCGACAGGGGTGTCGGAGGCCGCGGCTACAATCGGCGGACAACGTGGCCACCGCGCGAACGCCGAGCGAAGGCGGCCCTGCCGAGCCGCCCCAACGGA
>DAIMKN010000236.1:0-2737 GCA_036721725.1 Actinomycetota bacterium | reverse complement strand
AGGAGCCCGTTCGGCTGGAGCACCTGGTGGACCTGGTGGAGACCTCGATGCTGAAACGGATGGCGCACGGGCGGCCGTTCGGCGTGGCCATCTTCTCGGAGGGGATCGCGCTGCGCCTGGCCGAGGAGGACCTCCAGCAGGCCATGCCGGACATCGAGGTGGACGAACACGGCCACATCCGCCTGGGGGAGATGAACCTGGACGGTGTGCTCGCGGACCAGGTCAAGCAGCGGTTCAAGGACCGCGGGCAGAAGACAACGATCACGCCGAAGAACATCGGCTACGAACTCCGCTGCGCGCCGCCCATCCCGTTCGACATCGCCTACACGCGAGACCTCGGGTACGGCGCCATCGACTACCTCCGGACGCTGTACCGCGACGGGAGCGCGGACGTGGGGGCGATGATCACCATCCAGGAGGACACCATGGTGCCGCTGCCGTTCGGCTCCTTCACCGATCCCGAGACGGGGCGGCCCCAGGTCCGGCAAGTGAACATCGCGAGCGGCTCGTACCGCGTGGCCACCGAGTACATGATCCGACTCGAACAGGAGGATCTGGACGACCCTGGGAAGCTCGGTGCCATCGCGGAAGCGGCCGGCATGACCGCCGACGGGTTCGCGCAGCGGTACGGCTACCTTGTGGCCGAACGAGCCAGGGCGCTGAAGGCTGCGGGGGGGTAGGCCTGGCGGTTCAGCCGGTGCGGCGGGCCTCGTGTTCGTCTTGCGGGACCGCGCCGGCGAGGCGCCGGCGGCGTTCTGCGATCTGGCTGCGCTGCCGAGCCATCCTGGAGGCGGCGGCCGCTCGCAGCGTCGCGCCTCGAGTCGCTGTTCGTTCGGGTTGCGGCGCAGCCGTTCTCGGCGCTTTCCGGCCGGCACGCCGCGGCTGGGATACATAGTCCGGCCTCAGGGCACGTGGGACGCGGCGGGCCCAGCCGCTCTTTGCGGAGTGCCGCATCGTGAGGAGCGCCGCCAGCGCCAGCAGGAACGCTCCGACGATGGCCGGCGGCCACAGGAGGGACGCTCCGACCGTCATGACGAACGCGCCGGTTACCGGCAGGCCGACGACGGCGTGGGGAGAGACCCGCTGCATCATCCACCGGCCCGAACGCAGCCAATGGCCCCGCCGCCACTGCACCGATGCCAGCGGTCCGACGAAGCCGAGAGCCAGCAGCACCGCTCCGGGAACCGCCTGCATGTCCGCCGTAGTACCTCCGTGTTCGAGCTCCGAGCGCCTGCGCCGCAGGCTCATCCGGGCGATCGTTCAAGCCTCGTCCCGGTCGCAACTATACTCGGGGCCTCATGCCGGAGCGCCCCGTCGACCTGCGTTCGGACACCGTCACCAAGCCCACGGACATGATGCGCCGGGCCATGGCCATGGCGGACGTGGGCGACGATTGGTACGGCGACGACCCCACGGTGAACAAGCTGCAGGACCGCTGCGCCGAGGTCACGGGCAAGGACGGCGGGGTCTACGTGGCGACCGGGACGATGGCGAACCAGATCGCGCTGCACGTGTTCGCCCGTTCGGGCCACACCGTCGTCGCCGAGGCCACCGCGCACGTCGTCACCACGGAGTCGAGCTCGTCGGCGGTGCTCTCGGGGATCGCGTTCCGCGCGTTGTCGGCGCCGCGCGGCCAGCTCACCGCTGATGTCGTGGCCGAGGCCGTCAGGCCCGACCCGTACGGCGTGGAGGTGGTGGACCTGGTGGCGGTGGAGAACACGCACCAGGTGGGCGGCGGAACGGTGATGCCCGTCGACGAGCTTCGGGCCATCCGCAAGGTCACCCAGGAGGCGGGGCTGCCGCTGTACATGGACGGGGCGCGGCTGTTCAACGCGAGCGTAGCGGCGGACACGCCGGTGGCCGACTACGCGGCCGAGGTGGACGCGGTGATGTTCTGCCTGTCGAAGGGACTCGGCGCGCCGATCGGTTCGGTGCTGTGCGGCGACGAGGCGTTCGTGGCGGAGGCTCGCCGGGTGAAGATCCTGATCGGCGGGGCATGGCGGCAGGCCGGCATCATGGCCGCCGCGGGGCTGCTGGCGCTGAAGGACGGCCCCGGCCGGCTGGCGGAGGACCACGCGAACGCCCGCCGCCTGGCCGAGGGCCTGAACGACGTCGCTCCCGGCGCCATCGACCCGGCGGCCGTCGAGACCAACATCCTGTTCGTCTCGACCGACGGTCTCGGCCTGGACGTATGGCAGACGCTCACCACGCTCCGCGAACACGGTGTGCTGTCGAACGTGGTGGCGGGCCGGATCCGGTTCGTCACGCACCGCGATGTAACGGCGGCTGACATCGACCGGACCATCGCCGTGTGGCGCGAGCTGGTGTCGGAACGGGGGAGCGACGCGTGAAGCTGTTCGGCACGAAGTATCCGCAAGAGATCGCCCCGCGGATCCCGCCGGGCCAGCGATTGGTGAAGGGATGGCCGGTCCTGCACTACGGACCGATCCCGCGGTTCGACGAGAGCACGTGGGACTTCAGGGTCACCGGTCTGGTGGAGAACCCGTTCGCGCTGACGTACCAGGAGCTCAAGGATGTCGGGCCTGTCGACCTCACCGCCGACATGCACTGCGTGACCGGCTGGACCACGCTCGACAACGTGTGGACCGGCGTCCCGTTCAAGGTGCTGGCCGAACGAGCCCGGCCCAAGCCGGAGGCGTCGTGGGTCATCGCGCACTGCGACGGCGGCTACACCTCGAACCTCTCGCTGCAGGCGATGCTCGACGACGACGTCCTG
>DAIMKN010000235.1:0-2743 GCA_036721725.1 Actinomycetota bacterium | reverse complement strand
CCAGCGCCACGTTGTAGTAGGGATGGATGATGCCCTGGGCCAGGCTGAACACCGCTTGCCTCCGCGTGTGACGCGCGCGCTCCGCGACAGGCGAGTGCCGATGGCGAGGTCGCTGTGGCCGGACAGGAGCGGTGCCACCAGCGGCAACAGCGCGGCCAGGTCGGTGGAGAGGTCGACGTCCATGTAGGCCAGCACCGTGGCATGGCTCTTCGACCAGACCTGGTGGAGCGCCCTGCCTCGGCCCTTCTCGGAGACCCGCACCGCTGACACGTTCGGCAGGCGTTCGGCCAGCCCGGACGCGATGGCCCACGTGCCGTCCGTGCTGGCGTTGTCGGCGATGGTGATGCGGAAGGTGAACGGGAACGGCGTCAGGAGGTAGGCCAGGAGGCGCCGAACGCTCCGGCCCAGGTCGCGTTCCTCGTTGAACACGGGAACGACGATCTCCACCATCGGCGAACGCCCGCTCAGAGCGCCCAGGGCGGGGATGGCCTCAGCCCGTGGGGCGTTCGCCAGCATGTCTTTCATCGCGGTTGCCATACGGAGGAGGGTCGATGCCGCGGGTGGGACGAGGCTGTTCGCAACCTGTGATGTCGCTGCGAGAGTTGTCGCTCTTTTCCCGGCGCGATCGAACGGCGCGACGGCACCGAACGTCGGCGGTGTGCGAACCTGCAAGACCAGTGAACGAGTTCGAGCTTCCCGCGGAGGGCATCCTCCCCGCCCAGTGGCTGCGCAAGGCGGTCGCGGCCGGCATCATCTCCTCCGAACGGCCGATCCCGGACAAGAGCTACCAGCCGGCCAGCCTGGACCTGCGCCTCGGCGAGACGGCGCACCGGCTCCGGTGCAGCTTCCTGCCCGGACCGATGCCGGTGGTCGACCGGCTCCGGGAGTACGAGATGGGCCAGGTGGACCTCCGGGAGGGTGCCATCCTCGAACGGAACCGCCCGTACCTCATCCCCCTCCTGGAGCGGCTCGACCTCCCCGACGGCCTCCGCGCGATGGCCAACCCCCGCAGCTCGACGGGCAGGATCGATGTCTTCACCCGCGTGATCACCGACCGGGGGTTCACGTTCGACGACGTCCGCGCCGGCTACCGCGGCCCCCTGTATCTGGAGGTCGTTCCGCGTTCGTTCACCATCAAGCTGAAGACGGGGATCTCGCTCAACCAGCTGCGCCTCATCCACGGAACGGCTCGCTGCTCGGACGCGGAGATCACGCAGTTGCACGCTCGCGTCCCGATCCTGTTCGACGGCGGCGAGCCGGTTCGGCAGGAGGAACTGGTCGTCTCGCGAGGGCTCTTCCTCAGCCTCGACATGCAGGGCGACGCGAACGGCAGCGTGGGGTTCCGGGCGAAGAAGAACAGCCGGTTGCTGGATCTGAGCGCCGAATATGCCCACGATCCGGACGACTACTGGGAGCCCGTCCGCAAGGAAGAGGGTAACCGCGCGGTGCTCGAACAGGAGGAGTTCTACCTCCTGCTCTCGCGCGAGGCCGTTCGCATCCCACCGGACTACGCCGCCGAGATGTCGGCCTACGAGCCGACGAGCGGCGAGCTTCGAACGCACTACGCCGGCTTCTTCGACCCCGGCTTCGGGCATTCGACGGAGGAGCCGGTGCGCGGGTCGCGCGCAGCGCTGGAGGTTCGCGCCCACGACGTGCCGTTCATGGTCGAGGACCGCCAGAAGGTCTGCAAGCTGGCGTTCGAACGGATGGTGGAGGCGCCGGATTCCCTCTACGGCGCCGACGTCGGTTCGGCCTACCAGGGGCAGACGGTCACGCTGAGCCGCCACTTCCGCCGCCCGCCGCCCATCGTCCCGCCCTCCTTCCGAACGGAGTTCAGCGGAACTTGACGTGGCCGAACCGCGAGAAGCTGCGTCACGCCGTTGCGCCGCTCGGGGGGAAGGAGTTAGCTACCCGTGATGGAAGCTGCTTCTGCTGGCTGGCGAGGCGTCCTAGGGAGATTGGCGAGGATCGGGACGCTACCCACGGACAGCCCCGAGGAGGCGCTCCGAAAGGAGACGCTCGTCCTCTCGGCGAGCGTGATCACGGCCCTTGCCATCGTCTGGGTCGCCAGCTACTGGATCTTGGGCCTCTACCTCGCCGCGGCCATCCCATTCGGCTATCAGGTCGTTTCGGTGGTCAACCTGATCGTCTTCGCCCGAACGAAGCGATACCGCTTCTTCCGGGCGTGCGCACTCGGGCTGAGCCTGCTGTTGCCGTTCTTCCTCCAGCTGAGCCTGGGTGGGTTCGTCTCATCCAGCGGGGTCGTGCTCTGGTCCTTCACCGCCCCCCTCGGTGCACTGTTGTTCTCGGGCCGGCGGGAGGCAGCGCGATGGTTCGTCGCCTTCCTCGTGGTGATGGCGCTCGCCGGCACCCTCGACCCGCTGCTGGCGGACAAGGGCGCGGAGATCCCGCACTGGGTGGTCGTCCTGTTCTTCGTGAACAACGTCCTCGGCGTCACAGGGACCAGCTACTTCCTGCTTAACTACTTCGTCGGGGAACGGGACCGTTCGGCCGCCGTGATCGCCGCCGAGCGCGAACGCTCCGAGCGACTCCTGCTCAACGTACTTCCCGCGCGGATCGCCGAACGGCTGAAGTCCGGGGAATCCGTCATCGCGGACGGGTCGCCCCAGGTCGGAGTGCTGTTCGCGGACATCGCCGGCTTCACGCCCCTGACGTCTTCCATGACGCCCGACGACATCGTCCTGCTGCTGAACGAGGTGTTCAGCTCGTTCGACCACCTGGC
>DAIMKN010000234.1:0-2746 GCA_036721725.1 Actinomycetota bacterium | reverse complement strand
GAAGCGCTCGCAGCGGGGAGGACCGGCGGGGCGACCGTCGCGGCCAGGATCGTGACCCACGGGAGCGCTCTCCCCCTCCCCATGCTGCGACACGCTAGCCCTGGGACTCTCCCCGAGCAAACGGAGTCGAGGGTGAGGGTGAGGACCTGAGATGGACCCAGTGCGCTCACCTCGGGTTGTTCATCTGTTCATCCTCCGTTCACCTTGCAGACGCGCCCGGTTCATGGCGCCTGCCTAGCGTCCTTCGCAGGTGGCATACAGACGAGGAGGACGGATGAACAGACGGCGTCGGATCTTCGGGACCTTCGGACTGGCGGCAGCGCTCGCCGTGACGTCCGCGGCATGTAGCAGCGGCTCGGGCGATGGGGTGGCGCTGACCGGGGCCGGTTCGACGTTCGCGCAGCCCATGTACGCCACGTGGTCCAAGGCCTTCCTGGGGGTCGAGTCGGGTGCCAAGATCAACTATCAGGCCATCGGCTCCGGCGGCGGCGTGCAGCAGTTCACCGCCAAGTCGGTGGCGTTCGGCGCGACCGACGTCCCGCTGCAGACCGAGGAGATCTCCGCGCTGAAGGGCGCGGCCTACATCGAGTTCCCCACCGTCCTCGGCGCCGTGACCGTCGTTTACCACACCACCGGCGTGCCGAACGGTCTGAACCTCGACGGCACCACGCTGGCGGACATCTTCCTGGGCAAGGTCACGAAGTGGAACGACCCTGAGATCACCGCGCTGAACTCCGGTGTGAGCCTGCCGGCAACCCCCATCCAGACGGTGCACCGGGCGGACGAGTCCGGCACCACCGCGGTGTTCACCGGATGGCTGGCCAAGCAGAGTTCGACGTGGAGCTCGCAGATCGGTGCGGGCAAGTCCGTGCAATGGTCCGGCGGTACCAGCGCGAACGGCAACGACGGCGTGGCGGCCGGCGTCAGCCAGGGCGAGGGCACCATCGGCTACGTCTCCTACGACTTCGCCGTGACGGCTCACCTGACCTTCGCCTCGATGAAGGCGCCGAGCGGACAGTTCGTGGCGCCGTCCACGGCCTCGATCTCGGCGGCCGGCGGAGGCCTCCAGTTCCCCATCACGCCGACCACGAACATCCTCGACTCGACCACGACCGGAGCCTACCCCATCGCCAGCACCACCTACGTCCTGATCTACAAGGACCAGACGGATGAGAAGGTGGCACAGACGCTGGTGGACTTCTGGACCTGGGCGCTCACAAAGGGCCAAGCCAGCGCGACCTCAGTCAACTACGCGCCGCTCCCGTCGAACATCGCGACGCAGTCGCTTCAGCAGGTCGCGTCCATCACCGCGAACGGCAAGGCGGTCAAGGCCTCGTCCAAGGTATGACCGGCCGGGGTCAGGAGCGGCTCGAACGCCACCGGGGCCAGCTCGGCGACCGGCTGTTCCGGGGCACCACGCGGACCGTCGGCATCGGCCTGCTGGTGCTCCTGGGCCTGCTGGTCGCCGACCTCGCGTTCGGGGGGAGTCGCGCGTTCGCCCGGTTCGGACTGCACTTCCTGACCGGCACGAACTGGAACCCGGTTGCGGGGCGGGAGAGCTTCGGGGCGCTGCCGTTCATCTTCGGCACGCTCGTGACCTCCGCCATCGCCATCATCCTGGCGGTCCCCGTCGCGGTCGGTCTGGCGCTGCTGCTGAACGAGCTCCCGTCGAACGTCCTCCGCGACCCGCTGGCGGTCCTGGTCGACCTGCTTGCGGCCATCCCCAGCGTGGTCTACGGCCTGTGGGGGTTGTTCGTCCTTCTCCCGCTCATGGACCGTCACGTCGAACCCTTCCTCACGGCGACGGTGGGGAGGATCCCGGTGGTCGGGCTGCTGTTCCGGGGCGATCCGCACGGAGGCGACCTGTTCACGGCCGGCGTGATCCTCGCCATCATGATCCTGCCCATCATCACCGCGGTGTCCCGCGAAGTGGTGGCCACGGTCCCCAAGGACCTGCGAGAGGCGGCGCGGGCCCTCGGCGCGACGCGGTACGAGACCGTGCGGATGTCGGTGCTCCCGTATGCCCGCAGCGGCATCGTGGGCGCCACCATGCTGGGCTTGGGGCGGGCCCTCGGCGAGACCATCGCCGTGGCCCTGCTGGTCGGCAACTTCCCTGCCGTGCGGAGCTCCTTGTTCCGTCCGGGTTCGACCATCCCATCCGTCATCGCGAACGAGTTCCGCGAGGCCACCAGCGCCGGCGTGCACCGTTCGGCGCTGCTGGCACTGGCGCTGCTGCTCGTGATGATCTCGTTCGTCCTGGCGGCGCTGTCCAGGCTGCTCGTACGACGGACCACGCGGCTGGTGTCCGGTGCACCCGCGGAGCCGCCCCTTGCGCCCGTCCTGCAGGTGAGCGGCTAGGGTGGCGACGGCGGCGTTGACCCTGACGGGCGGCCTCTCCCGGGGACGCCGAACGAAGGACCGGGTGTTCACCGGCCTGCTGTGGGCGAGCGCGGTCGTGGCGATGGTGCCGCTCGCGTTCATCGCGTTCTACGTGGTGACGCGAGGGGTGGCGGCGCTCCACACCAGCTTCTTCACCCGGACGCCGGAGCCGCCGGGCATCACGGGCGGCGGCATCTCGGAGGCGTTCATCGGCACCGGGATCATCGTGGGGCTGGGGACGCTGTTCTCCGTTCCCATCGGCGTCCTGGCCGCGGTCTACCTGGCCGAATACGGCCACGGACGGCTGGCCTCCGCGATCCGGTTCGTCGCGGAGATCCTGCTCTCCACGCCGTCCATCGTGGCGGGG
>DAIMKN010000233.1:0-2768 GCA_036721725.1 Actinomycetota bacterium | reverse complement strand
GGTGTGGGCCTCCTTCTGCTGAGTTGTCAGCTCTCGGGAGGAGCCTACGCCCGTGGTCTATTTACACCGAGGAAGGGACGCCACCGTAAGGCGGTGGTCCACCACCTGAGGCCTTGCCTCTGGCAAGGTTCGGGTGTCCGAGAAAGACGCCCGCAGAGAGGAGGACCACCGTGGGGAAGAAGATACCCGTCGTCACCGTGGCGGAGCCAGCCGAGGCCGCCCGCCTGGCCGGCCTGCCGCTGGAGGCCACCATCGCCCTGGCCGACGTGGCCAGCTAGGCCGGGCATACGGTGGAGCCCCGCTACAAGGCTCCGCGGCACGTCTCATCACCCCACCCAGAGTTCAACGATCTCCGTGTCCGCGTGGTGGGCAGCTAGGGCGAGTGCCATCACCCGGTCGTCGTGACCGGAGGCAGCTTCGATGCGCCATCCGTATGACTTCTCCACGATGGTCAGACCCAGCAATTCGCCGCGGAGGTTCGGGTCGTCCAGCAACCGCAACCGGCCCTCCCGGATCAGTACGAGCAGCGATGAGGAGAGCGGCTGCATGGACTTCGTGGTGAACGCGAACTCCTCCACGCCCGGGACCGCCTGGATGAGAGCCTTCATCTGCCACGGGTCGCAGAAGATGCGAGTTGGCCCGAACCGGCGCTGGATGGAGCGGAGTTCCGCCTCCACCTCGGCGATGGGCACCGGGGACTCGCGGGAGCCTTGCCGGTACCACGTGTACACGAGCTTGTGCGCGCGCCGGTCGCGGTCCTGGCGGACCACGGAGATGACGGTCGCATCGTTCACCAGGCCGAGGTCCACCCCGACGAAGTGCAGGTGGTTCCCGTCCCCGCCCGTGGCCGGTTCCCGGCCGTAGTCGGTGGCCCGCTCGATCTGTTCCAGGGTGAACGGCGCCTCGTCCGCGGCGGTCCAGGCGTTGTCGTAGTACCGGGCGAAGACACCCGAGGGCAGAAGCCGGCGGGCCTCTTCCACCTGTTCGGTGTCGCTCCACGGGGCAAGCTCGCGGCGTTCGAGCACCAGCCACCGGGCACTCTGCTTGACGTTCTTCCACAGCTCATAGGCCCAGCTCGTCGGAGAGCCGGCCGTGGTCATGGCGATGACCCGGCAGCCGGGGAGCTTGTGGGATGCGGAGAACATCGAGCCGAACATGGCGCCGGTAGGCCAGGCGGCGATCTCGTCCAGGAAGATGCGCCAGGGGGTGAGACCGAGGGCGGTTGGAGCGTCGGAGGACAGCACGATCAGCACCGAGCCCGTCAGCGGGTTGGACACCCGGTCGCGCTGGATGGTGAGGGAACCCTCGAGGTCTGGGGAGTTGGCGAGCCAGGTGGCAACGGCGTCGAGCAGCAGGCCGGCTTGGTCCTGGTCCCCCGCCACGGCGTACAGGCGCGAGCGGTCGGGAGCGCTCAGCAGGTCGGCGACGGCCATAGCGGCGATGTCGGTGGTCTTCGAGCCGCCCCGGGGACGACTGATCCAGACGTTCGGCGCAGCGTCAGGTGCGAAGAGCTGCTCGAAGTCCGCCCGCTGGTAGTCGGCCATGGCATCACCGAACGACCGTCCGTCCGGGAGGCGGAGGTGGCGGGCGATGAGGTCGAACGGGGAAAGGCTCGCGGTCACGTCGTCCTCTCTGCGGCGACCTTGGCTGCGAGGCTGAGGCCCTGCATCTTCCGGAGGTCCACGCCGAGCTTGGCCGCCGAGCCGGGCGTGAGACCCAGCGCTTCCAGGTGGCGCAGCAGCGAGGCGTGGGCTTCGGTCAGGAGCTTGGTGGCCGGCCGTGGACGGCCTTTGGCATCGAGCAGGCCGCGGGCTTCGAGGAACGTTTCGAGGAGCCGCACCCGGGCCAGGGCACGAGCTGCCGAGCCGCGGGCCAACGCGAAGCGCGGTCCGACCCGATGCCGCCGGCGATGGCCAGGTCCACCTCCGCTGCGGCGTGGGCGGAGGCCTTGGCCAGGGAGACAGACCCCCGGGCGCCGTGAACCTCGGACAGCTTGTTGCCGGGCAGGAACCGGCGGCATGAGGGGCACTGACCGTCGCCGGGGCCCACGGCAGCACCGCAGCGAGGGCAGGGCGATTGCGTCGGAGCGAGATCAGCGGGCACGATCGACGCTCACTTCTTCTGATGATCTATCAGATGCCCGCGGTGAAAGCGCAGGTAGGAGGCCACGTTTGACAGGCCCGCAACCACGTTGCGACCGACCGCCCGCCCAGCGGAGGCCGGTCGAACGGGCCTTTCGGGGGAGGATGTCCCGTTCGTCGTGGAACTTCGTGACGGCGGTCCCGGTGTTGATGGTCAGGCGGTGACGAGCATAGCGGCCTCCTCGGTCGGGGACGGGACGGTCGTGCGGGCGAGGTCGCGTTCGATCGCGACGGCGAGCTTTTGCAACAGCGCACGGTACGACGGGGACGCTTATCGCGGCGCTGCGTGTTGGAGCTCGGCGAGTCGCGTCTGCGCGCGCTGCGCAGAGACGAGGTTGCCCTTGCGTTCGTAGCGTTCGAGCGCCTGTTCGAGCGCGGCGGCTGCCTCGTCGGGCTTGCCGGCGAGCAGGAGCACCTCGGCGAGGTCGGCGTGCGTGTCGCCTTGCGTGTCGAGCATGTCGGTCTCCTCGCCGATCGCGACCGCCTCGCGCGCGAGCCGCTCCGCTCCGGCGTGCTCGCCGCGACGCGCGAGCACCTTCGCCCTCACCTGCCGCCAGAGCATCTGCGTGTAGGCGTCGTCGCTCGCGCCGAGCTCCGCCGCCCGGCCGGCCCAGGCGTCGGCCTCCT
>DAIMKN010000232.1:0-2787 GCA_036721725.1 Actinomycetota bacterium | reverse complement strand
GCGTTCGATTCATCCAGCTCATCTCGGCCGGCGCGGACCACATCCCGTTCGACGAGGTCCCGCCCGGCGCCGTCCTGGCGAGCAACGTCGGCGCCTACGCCGAGCCGATGGCCGAACACGTCCTGGCCATGGTTCTGTCGCTCGCCAAGAAGCTGCCCCAGAACCACGCCGCGATGGCCCGCGGGGAGTGGAACCAGTTCGCGCTGAACCGCAGCGTCAAGGGCCTGCGGGCGGCCATCCTCGGGTTCGGCGGGATCGGGAAGGCGGTGGCCCGGCTCCTCCGTTCGCTCGGCGTGGAGATCCTCGCGGTCAACACCTCCGGCGTCACGGGCGAGGCGGTGGCGTTCGTCGGGACGCTGGCCGACCTCGATCACGTGCTCTCGGAAGCGGACGTCATCGTGGTGGCCCTGCCCCTCAACCACGCCACCCGCGGGCTGATCGGCCGCGAGCAGTTCGACCGGATGAAGCCCGACGCCATCCTGGTGAACGTGGCCCGCGGCGCCATCCTCGACGAGGCCGCGTTCTTCGACCACCTGCAACGACACCCGGAGTTCCAGGCCGGCATCGACGCGTGGTGGCACGAACCGCTCGGCGCCGGCGAGTTCCGCCTGGACCACCCCTTCTTCGACCTGCCGAACGTCCTCGGTTCGCCCCACAACTCCGGGCTCGTGCCGGGGATCCTGCAGACGGCCGCGGAGAAGGCGCTGGCGAACGTTCGACGCTATCTGGACGCAGAGGACCCCCGCGGCATCATCGACCCGGCGGACTACGCTTGACCGCCAACGACCGATCGGAAGGGAGTCGAGCATGGAGGACCAGAGCCTCATCGACCGGATCAACGAGATGGCGCACGAGGAGCATCTGCTGTTCGAACGGGCCGGCCACGAGCAGATGACTGCGGCCGAGCACGAACGCCTCCGGAAGTTGGAGGTCGAACTCGACCAGTGCTGGGACCTGCTGCACCAGCGCCGGGCTCGCCGGAGCGCCGGCCTCGACCCCGACGAGGCGCAGGTCCGCGACGCCGGCACTGTCGAGGGCTACGTCAACTGAGTCACGTGTCCGCCTCTGGGAGCTCGCGGAGCCGAGGGATCGGCGACGGCAGCAGGAACAGGAAGCCGGCGATGGCCCCGGCCGAGGCGATCCACAGCGTCGGGCGCAGGCCGATCGCGGTGCCCAGCGCCCCTCCCACCAGCGCGCCGATGGGCCGAACGCCGTAGTTGACCACCATGTAGGAGCCGGACACGCGCGCCCGGAGGCGGTCGGGGATGAGCGCCGCCATGATCGAGCCGGCCATGATATCGAGCAGCATGACGCCGAAGCCGGAGCCGAGTTCGGCCAGGAACAGATAGGCCAGGACGAGCGTCCGCGAGCCTTGGGCAAGTGGCACCAGGATGAGCGGAGCGGTGAACATGATGCAGCCCAGGATGTAGGTCGGCCCCACGCCCAGCCGGCGGCTGAGCCTCTTGGAGAGGACTGCGCCGAGCACGCCGCCGAACGACGCGGCGCCCAGCAACAAGCCCAGGACCGCCGGTACGACGTGCAGCGAACGCGTGACGTAGAGGATGTACAGCGCCCAGAACACGAAGTTGAAGAAGTTGATCCACGCCGTCGCGGCCAGCGAGGCTCGCAGGATCGGCGAGCCCGCGATGTAGTGGGCCCCGGCCTTGATGTGGCCCCGTTCGGCATGCTCGCTGGGCGGCTCGACGGGTGAGATGCGGGCGAGCGAGAGCGCGGACACCAGGAACGAACCCGCGTCGGCCAGCAGCGCGACGGGCGCCGACAGGATCTGCACGAGGAGCCCGCCGATGCTCGGTCCGGAAACGTACGACAGCGCTCGGCTGCCGTTGAGCAATGCGGTCGCGGAGAGGTAGTCCTCGCGCGGAACGAGCGAGACGAACAGCGTGCTGTAGGACACGAAGAACAGGACGCTCAGCGTTCCCACGAGGAAGCCGACCACGTAGAGCTGTTCGATGCTCAGCACGCCGAACGCGTAGGCCACGGCGATGCTGATGAGGAGTGCCGCCCGACCGAGGTCGGCGGCGAGCATGGTGCGCCGGCGCTGGCCGCGGCGGTCCACCCAGGCGCCCGCGTGCAGCGACACCAGGAGGTTGGGCGCGAGCGCCGCGGCTCCCAGGTAGCCCATCTGCGCGGCGTTCGCGTGCAGCACCAGGACGCCGACCAGCGGCAGCGCGATCAGCGTGATCTGGTCGCCGACCAGCGAGATGGTCTGCCCGGCGAAGAAGCGCCGGAACTCCGAACGGCCCCGAAGCAGCGGAGAGATCAGCCGCATCGGCCGCGTTCCGGGAACGTCGTGTCCCGTTCCATCATCGGCGACGGTTCCACCTCGCGCCTCAGCCGGGCGCGGCGAACGCCGCCGTCACAACCATGCGGCCATCTTTCACCCTTTGGTCAGCCGGCCCAGGCGAAGTGTCGAGTCCGCACGTCCTTCTTGATGTCGTCGGGCAGGAAGCTCGCGTCGAGGGCGTTGCGGGTGACCGTTCGGATGTCGTCGTCCGTGAAGCCCAGTCGGTCCCGGGCCAGGACGAATTCATCCGTGAGGTCGATGCCGAACAACCCCGGGTTGTCGGTGTTGATGGTCACCTTGAGGCCTTCGCGGAGGAGGCGCCGGGCGGGGTGGTCTTCCGCGGTTGGGACCGCATGGGTGAGGACGTTCGAGGTGGGACACATCTCGAGCGTCACGCCGCGTTCGCCCACCAGGTCGGTCACGTGTTGGTCATGGGCCACGCTGACGCCGTGGCCGAGGCGCTGGGTGCCGAGGATCTCGAC
>DAIMKN010000231.1:0-2824 GCA_036721725.1 Actinomycetota bacterium | reverse complement strand
TCCCTTTGCCGGCGGTCCCTGCCATATTCGCGCCGCCGGTGGCGGGCATGGTGAACATCGCGCCGCCTGGCCGGTCCAGGTTGCCGGTGAGCAGATTGATGACATCGACGAGCCACGAGGCCAGCGTGCCGAACTCCTGGGTGCACGTCCCGATCCGGCCGTAGACCGCGGCGCGTTCGGCTGCGGCCAGCTCTCGAGCCATCCGCCGGATCTCTTCCCCGGCGATGCCCGTCACCGGCGCGACGGCCTCCGGCGCGAACGGCTCGGCCAGCTCACGGACCACGTCGATCCCGGTCGTGTGCGGCTCCAGACGGCCGGGCGCCGTGAGGCCTTCGGCGAACAGCGTGTGGACGATCCCGAACAGCAGGTGCGCGTCGGTCCCGGGAAGGATCGCGTGATGTTCGTCGGCGTGCCGGGCGGTCTCCGTTCGACGCGGATCGACCACCACGATCTTGCCGCCGCGCGCTCGAAGCGCCCGGAGGCGGCCGGGAAGGGCCGGAGCCGTGAACAGGCTTCCGTTCGACACGAGCGGGTTCGCCCCCAGGATGAGCAGGTGGTCCGTCCGGTCCACGTCCGGGATGGGGATGGACAGTCCCGAGCCGAACATGTACGCCGCGGCGACCTGCTTCGGCATCTGGTCGACGCTCGTCGCCGAGTAGAGGTTCGCGGTGTTCAGGGCCCGCAGGAGCACCCTGGTTGTAGAGCAGCCCGGCCAGGTTGTGGACGTTCGGATTGCCGAGGTAGACGGCGACGGCGTCGGGCCCCTCGGCGATGACGGGGCGCAGGCCCCCGTCGATGCGGGCGAACGCCTCCTCCCATGAGGCCTCGCGGAAGGCCTCACCGTCACGCACCAGCGGGCGGCGAACGATGTCCGGGTCACGCTCCAGATCGATGAGCGCGAACGCCTTCGGGCACAGGTAGCCGTGGCTGAAGACGTCCTCCTTGTCGCCGCGAACCGAGGGGAGCGAACGTCCGTCGAGGGTGAGCTCGAGGCCGCACGTCGCCTCGCAGAGGGGACAGGTCCGGTATGCCGTGCGTTCTTCAGCCATCGGTGCCCTTCTCATCGAACGCCGAGACTCTACTGACAGGCTCGCTACTTCGTCTTGATCGCGTTCGACGCCCGCGTCGCTCACGAGGACGGCCCCTTTCGCGGCGGCGTCAAGAGGCCGATCTCGAACGCAGCCTCACCCGCAATCCGTCACGAGGTTCGGGTGGCAGCTTCCTCCAGTCGTACTCCAGATCTTGCGGGGGAAGCTCCCAGTCATAGTCGCGAACGAGGACCGTCAGGAACGCCAGCACCAGGACGGTCGAGTAGTCGAGGCCCAGGCACCTGTGGCCCGTGGGCGGTTCGGCCCCTTGCGGGATGAACGCCATGGGGTGCTTGTGGTGTTCGGCCCGTTCGGAACCGAAGCGGTCGGGATCGAACCGGCCGGGGTCGGCGTAGATCGAGCCGTCGCGGTTGTTGAGGTGCAGGGCTAGGTAGACCGTCCACCCCCCTGGCACCTCGAACCTACCGCACGAGAAGGTGCGGCGGGCGCGGCCGAACGCGAGCGGCACCAGGGGAACGAGGCGCTTGGCCTCCAGGGCCACGTTCGTCGAGACCTCGAGCTTCGCCAGCGCTTCCATCGTCAGCGGTCCGCCGGGCGCGTGCTCGCCGATCTCGGCGGCGCACCGCGCTCGCAGCAGGGGCTGTTCGGTCAGCCGCCGCATCACCTCCGCCATCAGGCCGTAGACGATGAACCCGGCCACCACGATGTGGTGGACCTCGAGCACCGCCTCGTCGTCGGTGAACGTTCGACCGCTCTCGGTCTCCCCGGTCAACATGCGGGACAGCCCGTCGGTTCCGGGATGGGCACGGCGTTCGGCGATGACGATGCGGATGCGCGCCAGCACCCGGTCGCGGGCCGCCCGGGCCCGGGCATAAGCGCTGCCGGGTACTGCGACGGGGATCGACGTCAGGCCCGTGAAGACGCTGATGTAGTCACGGGTGATCGCCGCCGACTCCGCTCCGGGCGGGAGGCCCATGACGTTCCAGCAGATGGCCTCGATGGCCAGCGTGCGCAGCTCGGTCGTGGCCGAGAACCCGCCGGTCCGGGCCAGACGGGCCAGCGTCGACTCGATCAGTTGTTGCATGTCCGGCAGGTAGCCGGCGAGCGCGGCGTCGTCGAACGCCCCGAGGGCCATCGTCTTGAGGGCGAGGTGCCGCGGGCCGTCGTACATCTCCATGTTGATGCCGCCGAACAGGTCGACCAGCTGGAACGGGTGCGCGTTCGAACGGGTGATGTTCGCGTCGTCGTAGAAGCGTTCGGCGCCCTCGGTCCCCGCCAGGAACACGACGTTGCGGCCGACGACCCTCGACTTGAAGACGTTCCCGTGAAGTCGCTGCCGCTCCTCCAGGAAGTGGAACGGATCGCGCAGCACGGCGAGCGACTCGCCGATGACCGGCAGGCCCATCCGGCCCGGGGGAAGTCGTCCCATCCGTCAGGTTCTGGTCGGGTTCCGCCGGCGCCCCAGCCCGCGCAGCAACGCGCGGCCGATGGTGATGGGGTGGTTCAAGACGGTGGTGATCTTCCCGGAGACGGTGTTCGGATCGCGCGAGACGCCGAGTTGGCGAAGCGGCGTGCTCAAGTCGAAGAAGATGCGTTCGCCCATCATCCGTTCGCCGTCGAACGGGAACACGATGAGCATGGCGAACGCCACCTTGCGCCCCGTGGCGGGCAACCCTCGCCACGTGCCATCGTGCGTGCCGCTGAACGTCCCCTCCACGATGATGGCGTCGTCGGCGTGATGCATCCGTTCGACGTCGTAGACGAAGTCGGGGAAG
>DAIMKN010000230.1:0-2824 GCA_036721725.1 Actinomycetota bacterium | reverse complement strand
GAGGGCGAACGGCGATACTCGCTCCCGCCCGCTCACGCCGAAGCCCTCATCAACCTGGACAGCATGTTCTCGATCTCGCCGCTCGGGAGGGCCTTCGTGTCGGCGATCCAGGCGCTGCCTCAGATCATGGAGGCCTTCCGAACGGGGGAAGGCGTCCCGTGGTCGGACTTCGGACCGGACATGATCGAATCGCAAGGTGACTTCAACCGAGCATGGGTGCTGGCCCTGCTCGGGACGGAGTACCTGCCTAGGGTCGCCGACGTTCACGCACGGCTCCAGGCGGACCCGCCGGCCCGGGTGGCCGACATGGCGTGCGGGGTCGGGTGGGCGTCCATCGCCATCGCCCGGGCCTACCCGGGGGTGACCGTGGACGGGTTCGACCCCGACGAGCACTCGATCGGGATCGCCCGGCGCCTGGCGAAGGAGGCCGGCCTGGAAGACCGGATCCGGTTCGAGGTTCGGGACGGGGCCACCCTGGGAGCGGAGCAACCGTACGACCTCGCCATCGCGATCGAATCGATCCATGACCTGTCCCGTCCGGTGGAGGTCCTGGCGGGGATCCGGCGGAGCTTGGCGCCGGGAGGGACGCTCATCGTGGCCGACGAGAAGGTCGCTGAGTCCTTCACCGCCCCCGGAGACGCGGTGGAGCGGATGATGTACGGGTTCAGCTTCCTGGTCTGCCTCCCCGCGGGGATGTCGGAGCATCCCTCCGCCGCGACCGGGACCGTGATGCGGCCCGACACCCTTCGTCGGTACGCGAAGGAAGCGGGATTCCGGGACGTCCAGATCCTCGACCAGATCGAGCACGACGCTCTTCGGTTCTACCGGCTCATGCCCTGACCGCGATGCGGAAGGAGACCTTTGTCGATCCGAGCGGAGGCGGACGGGAATCGAACCCGCCAAGCGGGATCAGCCGCTTCACCGGTTTTGAAGACCGGGGGGTCCACCAGGCACCCGGACGCCTCCGTCGCCGAGCATACCGGCTGACCAGGAAGAATCGGCTGACCGTCTTGCTGCCTCCTCGCGGTCAGGGCGACTACCGTGCCGGCAGCGTACGGAGCGGCGGGAAGTCGGCGAGCAGCCCCTCCGCCATGACCTGAAACAGCGTCTCGCCGTGGGTCAGTCCACGGAGGCGATGTTCGCCCAGGCTGTGGAAGCGAACGCCGGCCGGCAGCGATCCTTCGATGGAGGCCTTGGTCTCGCCGGAGACCAGGATCTGGCCGCCGTGGCCCGCCGAGCAGACCCGAGCCACGGTATGCACGGTCATGCCGATGTATCCCGTCTCGGTCAACGTCGGGCGGCCGCTGTGGATGCCTGCGCGGACCCGAACGTCGAGACCGTCTGGCCACGCCCGCTCGCTCAGCGTTCGTTGGACGGCCACCGTCGCCTCGATGGCAGCGCCGCTGCGTGCGAAGACCGCGAAGAACTCGTCGGCGTGGGCGTCCACTTCGCGCCCGCCTGCTTGCACCACGGCCTGTCGAACGATGCCCCGGACGTCGTTCAGCAGGTCACCGTAGCGGTCGCCAAGGTGCCGGAGGAGCGCCGTGGAGGCCTCGATGTCGGTCAGCAGGAACGTCACGAAGCCGGTGGGAAGCGTCGCGGGATCGGTGGAACGGGCCCGGACGTGCCCCTGGTGGCTCTCCTTCTCGATGACGAAGCGCACGGCGTCGAGGACGGTTTCGGCGAGGTCCGGATCGTCCAGGACGGTCGGGTCGTGTACCAGCGCTGTCATCGGGCGGCCCTTGCGCTCCAAGTAGGTCACCGCGGATCGCTCCTCGTCGCCGGGCAGCGCAACCGGCTTGCCCGCGGCGTCCAGGTACGACCCCGACTCCTCCGACCAGTGCAGGACCGCCAGGGTGGGATCCCGGAGGACCCTGCGCAGCCGCTGTTCGAGCTCTCCCGGCGCCCACGTGTCCCCCAACTCGATGACCAGGCGGCCTGCGGCGCCGTGTCGGCGTTCCGAACGCAGCTGGCCGGTGATGAACCCGACGGGCATGATGCCGAACTTCTTGGCGGCCTTCAGCAGCCGCTGGCGGGCGCGCTCCCTGGTCGCGTCATCTTCGAACGCGACCTGTTCGAACCGAGCGAACGCGCTCCGAACGTGCGGCGCGTCGTTGATGGGGAGCCGCCGCCGGCCGCGAGTGTCGATGTAGGCGAACGCGCTGTCGGGCAGGCGGTCCCGTTCGCTGGCCTTGAGTCGCGGCATTTCCCAACGATAGCCGAGAGCCACAGGGCCGTTGCCGCCGCCATGAGGTCTCCCGGACGCTTCCACCGCCGAGCACACCCGCGCGGCAAGCGAGCCCGGCCGGTAGCATCGGCGTTCGATGGAACGGGTCGACGTAGTGGTCATCGGGGCCGGGGTGATGGGGTCGGCCGCCACTCTCGCGCTTGCCGAGCGCGGCGTGCAGACCCTGCTCCTCGAACAGTTCGAACTGACCCACGCCCGCGGGTCGTCGCACGGGACCGGCCGCATCTTCCGGATCTCCTATCCCGAGGCGCCGTACGTTCGGCTGACGCGGCGGGCACTCGGGGCGTGGCGTTCGCTGGAGGAGGCGGCGGGGGAACCGCTCGTCGTGACCACGGGCGGGCTCGACGCGGGCCCGGTCGCCGAGGATTGCGCGCGGGCGCTGGAGGCGTGCGGGGAGGCCTTCGAGTGGCTCTCGCCGGGAGACGCGGAGGAGCGCTACCCCGCGATGTCGTTCGACGGCTTCGAACGCGTCCTGTACCAGGCGGACGCGGGGGTGTGCCTGGCCGACCGGATCCTGGCGGCGATGATCCGGCTGGCTCGCGCGGCGGGTGCGGAGGTCCGGGATCGAACGCCCGT
>DAIMKN010000229.1:0-2832 GCA_036721725.1 Actinomycetota bacterium | reverse complement strand
TCGCCGGGGAACGCCTCCTGCTGCATCCGCGTGTTCATGTCGCCGGGATCGACCCAGTACACCCGCAGGCCCGGCTGCTCGGCGGCGAGCACGTTCGACAGCTGCTCGAGCGCCGCCTTGGACGAGCCGTAGCCGCCCCACCCCTCGTAGCTTTCGACCCCGGCGTCCGAGGTCACGTTGACGATCCGGCCGTCGTTCGTCTCCTTCAACAGCGGCAGCGCGAGCTGGATCAGGTGGAGGGGGCCGAACACGTTCGCCCGGTAGACGTCCTCCAGAACGTGGAGAGGGTAGTTCTCCAGTGTCGGCTGGGGGCTCGGGCCGAGGAGGCTCGCGTTGTTGACCAGCAGGTCGAGCCCGCCGAACGCTCGGGCTTCCTCGATCAGGCGCGTCCGGTGCGCCTCGTCGGCAACGTCACCGACGACGGCGCGCACCGTCGTCGTGGCGGCGAGCTCGCCGCAGGCCTCAGCGAGCGCGTCGGCTCCCCTGGCATCGATCACGAGGGTCCATCCGCGGGCGGCGAGGGCCCAAGCCAGCGCCAGGCCCAACCCGCGCGATGTCCCGGTGATCACGGCCAGCTTTCGTCGCTCTTCACTCACGCCGCGCCTCCTCTCGCCCTCGGACCGCGGAGCCGTCCGTCGATAAAGATAGCCCATTCTGTGTTTATGTCGGACGCGCTCGCCCGCCGGAGGGTTTGGGTTCGGTAGCGGTTGGTCGGTTCGCTGTTCGTGTCCGGTAGGGTTGTTCGGCATGAAGAACCTCGAACAGGACCCGCCTCTGGCCGAGGCCCAACCCACGACCTCCGACGGCGTCTCCTCTGCGTCGGAGACCCCAGTTCCGGCCCTCGTCACGGCGAACAGGTCCCAACGGCATCGAAAGAAGAAGGCGGGGTTCGTTCGGCGCAACCTGCGGTGGATCGCGCTCGCGGTCGCCCTCCTTCTGGCCCCGGTGGCCTGGTCGTACGGCCGCACGCTGGTCGCTCCAGGAAGCGAGAACTGGAGCACCCGTAGCGTGGAGTGGATCAAGAACCACGGCGGACGAGGGTTGGTCGTGACCATCGAGAACTACTGGTATTCCCACCACAAGCCCCCCGTGGGAGGGGAGCCGTCCGGCGGCATCCCGAACCTCGGAGCACCCGCACCCACGACCACGCCCAGCACGCAGGGCTCGCCCGCCCCGCTGGCCCTCGGTCCTCCCCCAGACATCCGCCCGATCGCCTCGCCGCCGCTCAAGAACGAGGGCGATTGGCAACCCATCGGCGTGAAGGTCGACCACGTCTCCACGATGTATGCGGCCTACGTTCGACCCGACGACCAACACACCAGCCTGCTGACCACGGTGGTCTGGATGAACTCGCAGCTCGTGCATCCTGTCCTGTACGCGGGAACGCAGCTGCCCGGCGGGAAGGGTTGGAAGCACTACGCCGAGATCCCATCGAACGTTCGGGGCAGCCTGGTGGCCGCGTTCAACTCGGGGTTCGACCTGAAGGACACGGTGGGCGGGTTCTACGACGACGGCCAGACGGGCAAGCCGCTCGTCGCCGGCGGAGCCACGTTCGTCTTCTACCGCGACGGGACCTCGAACGTCGGCCAGTGGGGCCGCGACGTGCACATGACCTCGAACGTCGTCGCGGCGCGGCAGAACCTCTCGCTGATCGTCGACCACGGCGCACCGGTCCCGGGCATCGCTACCGAGGACTTCCACAAGTGGGGCGCGACCTACGGCGGCGCCGTGCTGGTGTGGCGTTCGGGGCTCGGCATCGACTCCCACGGCGACCTCATCTACGCCGCGGGTGACGCGCTCAACGCCTACTCGCTGGCCCGCATCCTGGCGCGAGCGGGCGCGGTCCGGGCGATGGAGCTCGACATCAACCACACCTGGATGTCGTTCGACTACTTCAAGCCGAACCCAAAGAGTTCCTGGGGCGTCGATGCGACCAAGATGCTCGACAACCAGTACCGAACGCCCTACCGCTACCTGTCACCCGACGAACGCGACTTCGTGGCGATCTTCCTGCGCTGACCGGCGGATCGACGAACCCGGACCTCTGAGGGCTGCTGATAAGATTCCGCCCATGCGTCGAACGCTCATGCGGGCCGTTCTGGCCGCGGTCGCACTCAGCCCGTTCGGCCTCATCCTGGCGGCCCGTCCCGCGCTCGCCGACGTCGAAGTCACGCCGAACTTCTCCATCACACCGTCGAAGACGGTCACCCCCTGGATCTTCCAGATGGCCGTGGGGGCCGTGGTCTTGGGCGTGCTGATCATCCTGTTCCTGACCGTGTCCTACCTCCGGTTCGCGCCCAAGTTCTACGGGGGCAAGGAGGTCGCGCTGGCCGGCCCGCCGGGGGCTCGGCCGAGCTTGCTCGCGACCACATCGGGTCGCCCGGCCGGAGCCGCGTCGGTGGCCACCGCTCCGCGCCCGGCTCCGCCACCGGCTCAGCGGCCGCCCCCGACCGCTCCCCCCGAGAAGGCACCCACGGCCGCGGTCACCTCCGCCACGAACGATGAGGCCTCGGCCGCTGACGAGACCGCCCAAGCTGCTCCCGGCGCGAGCGAGGACACGGCTCCCGGCGCGAGCGAGGACATAGCACCAGTCCCCTCCGGCGACGGGGCGGACGCCGCGGCGGCGGCTACCGAGGTCACGGCCGGGCCCCAGAGCGAACCGGCCGTTCAGGCCGACGCCGAGGGCGAAGCCGAGGTGGCCACTCCGGAGGACCACCCTTCCGCCAAGACTGCCGAGGAGGTCGGGCCGAGCGCCGCCGAGACCCGGGCTCCCGCCGACGCCGCTCTGACCCCGGCTCCCGACGCCGCCCAGACGGCCGAAACCCCCGAGAC
>DAIMKN010000228.1:0-2834 GCA_036721725.1 Actinomycetota bacterium | reverse complement strand
CCGAACGAGTTCGACAGCGCCAGACGAACCTTCATGGGGCGAGCGACACGCGGCGTGTAGTCGAGGTCGCAGTCGGGGTCGGGGTGTTCGAGGTTGATGGTCGGCGGGACGATCCCCGTGGACACGGCCAGGGCGGTGGCTCCCGCCTCCACCGCCCCCGCCGCGCCGAGCTGATGCCCCGTCATGGACTTGGTCGAACACACCGCCACGTGGTCGGCGTGATCGCCTAGCGCCTTGCGGATGGCCCGCGTCTCCGCCCGGTCGTTGAGCGGCGTGCTGGTGCCGTGGGCGTTCACGTGGTCGACCTCCTCGGCGGAGGCGCCCGCGTCCGCCAGCGCCGCGTGCATGGCGGCGGCCGCCCCGGCGCCGTCCGGCTCCGGCTGGGTGACGTGAAACGCGTCCGCGGTCGCGCCGTAGCCGGCCACCTCGGCGTAGACGTGAGCCCCCCGGGCCACCGCGTGCGACGCTTCCTCCAGCACCAGAAGACAGGCCCCCTCCCCCAGCACGAACCCGTCCCGTTCGGCGTCGAACGGACGGCTGGCCCGAGCGGCGTCCGGGTTGCGCGACAACGCCTGCATCTTGGCGAACCCGGCCACGGCCACAGGCGTGATGCACGCCTCGGCCCCGCCCGCCAGCGCCGCATCCGCGCGGCCCTCCCGGATCATCCGGGCGGCCTCGCCGATGGCATGCCCCGACGCGGCGCACGCCGTCACCACGCCCAGGTTCGGCCCCGTCAGCCCGAACGCCATCGCCACGTGACCGGCGGGGGCGTTCGGCATCATGGCCGGGACCAGGAACGGACTGACCCGGTCCGGACCCTGTTCGATCAGCGTTCGGATCTGGGCCTCCATCGTGATCAGGCCGCCGACGCCTGTTCCCACGATGACGGCAGTGCGTTCGGGCGTGAACGTCGGTGCGCCCGCGTCGTCGAACGCGAGCCGCGCCGCGGCCACGGCGAACTGCACGACCCGGTCCGTCCGGCGGGCCTCCTTCGGTTCCATCCACGCGGACGGGTCGAACTCCCGCACCTCACCCGCCACGTGCACGGGCCACCCTTCGGTGTCGAACCGCGTCAGCGCGCCGATGCCCGAGCGGCCCTCCACCAAGGAGGACCAGAACGTGTCGCGCCCGACGCCGACCGGAGTGACCGGTCCGATGCCGGTGATGACGACTCGGCGTTCGACCATGTTCGCTGCGACTCGAAGGCTACGCGGAGGCGGCGACGGCGAGCTTGGCCTCGACCAGGTCCACCGCCTGCCGAACGGTCTTCACGCCGTCGATCTCCTCTTCCGGGATGGAGATGCCGAGCGAATCCTCCAGACCCATCACGACCTCCACGAGGTCGAGCGAGTCGGCATCGAGGTCCTCCGACAGCCGCGCATCCAGCGTGATGCGGTCCTCGTCCAGCGCCAGCTTGTCGGCCAGCACGCTTCGAACCTTCGTCTCCAGCTCCTGTCGTTCCATGTCTCGCTCCTTCTCCGCGGGCCCCTCGGCCCGCTGTCGTTGTTGTTCGGGTGCTTCCTACGCCGTCAGCCCGCCGTCCACCGTGAGCACCGCCCCGGTGACGAACGAGGCCTCCTCACTCGCCAGGAATCGAACCGCCGCCGCCACCTCCTCCGGCCGCCCCAGCCGTCCCGCCGGCGTCATCGCGATCAGCCGTTCGCGGGCTTCGTTCGGCAGGGACGTCGTCATGTCGGTGTCGACGGCGCCCGGGCAGACCGCGTTGACCGTGATGTTCCGCCGGGCCACCTCGACCGCCAGCGCCCTGGTCATGCCGAGCAACCCTGCTTTGGACGCCGCGTAGACGGCCTGCCCCGGATTGCCCTTCAGCGCCGACGCCGAACTCACGTTCACGATCCGTCCCCACCGCTGCTTCAGCATCGACGGCATGACGGCTCGAACGCAGGCGAACGCTCCCGTCAGATTGGTGTCCATGACCGCTCGCAACGCGTCGTCCGGATAGCGAACGGCCAGCCCGTCGCGGGTCATCCCGGCGTTGTTGACTAGGATCGACACCGGCCCGAGCGAGGACTCGATCTGCCCGAACGCCGCGGCGATCGCCGGGAGGTCCGCCACGTCCAGTTCGAACGCCTCCGCCGTTCCCCCTGCCTCGCGGATGCGTTCGACGGTCTCCTTGGCGGCCACGTCATCGACGCGATAGGTCACGGCAACGGTATGACCCGTCGCTGCCAGGGCTTCCGCGCACGCTCGCCCGATCCCTCGAGAACCGCCGGTCACGGCGGCCACCCGTCCGGGAGTCATCGGGGCGCCTCCGCGGTCCACCGGATGAGGTTCGCGCCCCACGCCAGGCCGGCCCCGAACGCCACCGTCATCACCAGATCGCCGGGCGTGAGCTTGCCAGCGCGCCATGCGTGATCCAGGGCGATGGGCACGGAGGCGGCTGACGTGTTGCCGACGCGTTCGAGGTCCACCCACACCCGGTCCATCGGGAAGCCGAGCCGGTCGGCCACGCCGCGGATGATCCGAACGTTCGCCTGGTGCGGGACCAGCCACGTCAGCTCGTCGGCCGCCACGCCCGTCTTGTCGAGCAGAGTCGAACACGCCTCGGTCATGGCCAGCACGGCCCGTCGGTAGACCTCGCGACCGTCCGCCATGTGGATGAGGTGATCGCGGTTCGCGATGGCGTGGGCGGTCACCGGTTGGGCCGAACCTCCGGCCGGGATGGTCAGGAGAGTGGCGTGGCTGCCGTCGTTGTCGAGGACCGTTCCCAGCAGGCCGGGCTCGTCCGATGGCCGCAGGACGACCGCCCCCGCCCCGTCGCCGAACAGCACGCAGGTCGAACGATCGTCGAAGTTCAGGAAGCGCGACAGGAC
>DAIMKN010000227.1:0-2856 GCA_036721725.1 Actinomycetota bacterium | reverse complement strand
GACGGCGTGGGTGAGGACGTTCGAGGTGGGACACATCTCGAGCGTCACGCCGCGTTCGCCGACCAGGTCGGTCACCTGTTGGTCGTGAGCCACGCTGACGCCGTGGCCGAGGCGCTGGGTGCCGAGGACCTCCACCGCCTCCTTCGGATAGTCGGGCGGCCCGGACTCGCCGTAGTGCGTGGTGAGCCCGAGAGCCGTGTCCTTGAGCGGCGCGATGACGTCGCTGTACCGGCTTGGAGGAAAGCCGCGTTCGGGCCCGGCGATGTCGAACCCCGCCAGCCGCTTCTGGTTGGCAAGCGTCCAGTCGACCGTTCGACGCGCGGACTCCATCCCGTAGTCGCGGCTGGCGATGGCGATGAGGCCGATCGCCACGTCCTGCCCGCTGGCGTCGTCGATGCCGTGGCAGATCGCGTCGAGTGCCTGGTCCCAATCCAGGCCGCCGGGCGAACACATGAAGTCGGGGGAGTAGCGGAGCTCCGCGAGCCGCACGTTGTCGGCGGCGAGATCCTCCACGGCCTCGCGGGCGATCCGCCGAACGGCTTCGTACGAACGGAACGAATTCTGGGCGATGGCGAACTTGGTCAGCGCTTCCTCCAGCCTGGCCAATGACTGGTGGACCTGGGCGAAGGGTGCGAGCTCCTCCGGCGTCCACGCGGGAAGCTCGACGCCCGAGTCTCGGGCCAGGTCGATGATGGTCTGAAGGCGGATGCAGCCCTCGAGGTGACGGTGCAGGTCGACCTTGGGCATCGCCTTGAGATCGGTGAGGTCGAGTTCGGTCCGTGGCTTGGGCATGGGTCCCAGTATTCAAGCAGTTACCGAGACCGTTCGGTTGCGTATACTTTCGAGAGGTCAGGACCGCGTACTTCGAGGGAGGTGTGACGTGATGCCGATGCGAACCGAACTGGTCGCCCAGGTGGCGACGTCGACCCCCTCGCGCGAGGCCTGACCCTCCCGCCGATCTTCTTCGTCGGCTGACGGGCCGTCCTGCTCGGGGCGGCCTTTCGCGTTTCTGCCGTCCGAACCCTGCACACCCGACGAAGAAGGAGGTTCCTCATGGCTGTCGCCGCCCTAGCTCGTTCGAGTTCGCGTTCGACATTGCCCAAGCTCGCATCGACGTGGAGGGAACCTTGAACCGGAACGATGTTGCGTTGGAGCTGTTCGAATACGAAGACGAAGAGAGCTACGAACCGTCGCCGTTCGACCTGCTGCGGTCGGAGGCGTTGATCACCGACGTCCTGCGGCCGCTGAAGAGCGGGAAGGAGGCGTCCGTGTACTTGTGTCGCGGCGCGCCCGGCGCGCCTGTGCCGCTGGTGGCGGTGAAGGATTACCACGCCAGGGAGCGGCGGAACTTCAAGAACGACCGCATGTACAAGGAGGGCCGCGTCATCAACAAGCGCCGCATCCGCGTGGCGATGGAGAAGAAGACGCGGTTCGGACGGCAGGTCGAGGACGGGATGTGGATCTCCCGTGAGTGGGAGGTGTTGGAGCAACTGTACCGGGCGGATTGCGCTGTTCCGCAACCACTTTCGCTGGCCGGGCGGGCCATCGCGATGGCGTTCGTCGGTGACGAGTCGAACGCGGCGCCGCAGCTCCGCCACGTCACGCCGTCGTGGGAGGAGGCGCGCGAGTGGTACGAGATGCTGCTGGACAACGTGGAGCTGTTCCTGGCGAACAACCTCGTCCACGGCGACCTCTCGCCTTACAACGTCTTGGTGTGGGAGGGAGACGTGACAATCATCGACCTGCCGCAGGCGGTGGACGCGCGAACAAATCCGAACGCCCGCGACCTGCTGCACCGGGATGTGGGGAACATCTCGGCGTTCTTTGATCAGTTCGGCGTTCGAGCCGATCCCGACGCGGTGGCCGAACGGTTGTGGCGACGGTTCATCCTGGGGGAGCTCTAGCCGTCTGGGTGGCGCGCGTCGTAACGGGCGAACTCGGGGACGAGGAGCGACAGCACCCCGACGCCGAGGATGCACAAGATGCCACCGGAGACGATGGCGAACGGGACGCTCACCAGCGAGCCGACCACGCCCGCCTCGACGTCCCCGAGGGCCGGGCCGCTCGCGACGACGGCCAGTTCGATGCCGTTCATCCGTCCTCGCATGGCGTCGGAGACGATGGTCTGGCCGATGGTGGTGCGGAAGATGCCGCTCCACATGTCGAACCCGCCCGCCACGGCCAGCGCGATCAGCGCCAGCGGCAGCGCATGTGAGAGGCCGAACACGATCAACGCCGCCCCCCAACCGACCACCGCGACCTCCACCGCGAGGCCCTGGCGGCGGACCTTGTTCGCCCGACCCGACAGCACGGAGACGATGAGCGAACCCGCGTAGGGCGCGGCGTAGAGGAAGCCGAGCGTTCGAGGTCCGCCTCCCAGCCGGAACGCCACAGCCGGGAAGAGCGCGCTCGGCATGCCGAAGATCATGGCGTTGAGGTCGACGGTGAACGTCGACTGCAGGACCTTGCGACCCTTCAAGAACCGCAGGCCCTCGCGGATGGACTCGAGCCCGAGTGGCGCAGCGTCCTCCGCCGGCGGCACCGGCTCCATCAGCGTCAGCGCGATGAGTGCCACCACGAACGTCCCCACGTCGAACAGGTAGGTGTTCGCGAGGCCGATGATCGCGATCAGCACGCCGCCCAGCGCCGGCCCGGCCAGCGAGCCGAAGCTGTAGTAGACGCTCGTCAGCGCCATGACCGAGGTGAGCTTCTCCTTGGGCACGACCATCGCGGGGAGCGAACGAACAGCGGGCGAGTACAGCGCGTACGCCGCCGCCATCAGTGTGGCGAACGTGTAGAGCACCCACAGGTGCGGATGGCGGAGGTGCGCGTTCCAGGCCAGCGCCAGACTGAGGA
>DAIMKN010000226.1:0-2859 GCA_036721725.1 Actinomycetota bacterium | reverse complement strand
GTCTACCGGACGCTCGTCACTGCTTCGGTACAGACGACTTGACATAGGAGCTGCATACGTTGGAGTGCGAAGGATCCGCGAGCTGGTGGACCAGGCGGACTCAGGTCTGGTTCGAGACCTCGATCCAACGGTCCAGGACGCGGCCGGCCGCGCCGCTGTCGATGCTCTCCCCCGCTCGGCGCAGGCCGTCCCCCCACCCCGAGGCCAACCCCGCCACCGTCAGGGCGGCGGCCGCGTTCAGCAGCACGATGTCGCGCTTGGGGCCGCGTTCGCCGGACAGGACCGAACGCGCCGCGGCCACGTTCGTCTCGACATCACCGCCGGCCAGGTCCGCCGCGGACGCCTGTGCCAATCCGAACGACCCCGGGTCGAACGACGACTCATCCACCGAGCCTCCCCGCGTGTCCAGCAGCTGCGAGGGGCCAGTCGTGGTCAGCTCGTCCAGCCCGTCGCCGCCGTGCACAACGAACGCCGCGGTTCCCCGTTCGGCCAAAACGCCTGCCAGCACCGGCACCATCCGTTCGGCGGACACCCCCACCACCTGTGCGGTGGGGCGGGCCGGGTTCGTCAGCGGCCCCAGGAAGTTGAACACCGTGGGGATGCCCATCTCCTTGCGGGGACCGGCGGCGTGGGCCATGGCCGAGTGGAACACCGGCGCGAACATGAACCCGATCCCCACCTCGGCCAGACAGCGCGACACGCCGTCCGGCTGCAGGGCCACCTTGACCCCCAGAGCCTCGAGCAGGTCGGCAGAGCCACACCTCGACGATGCGGCCCGGTTGCCGTGCTTGGCCACCACCGCCCCCGCGCCGGCCGCCACCACGGCAGCGATGGTCGACACGTTGATGGTCCCGGCTCGGTCGCCCCCCGTCCCGCACGTGTCGACCACGGAGCCGTCCGGCACCTCGACGCGAGGAGCCAGTTCGAGCATCGCCGCCGCCAGGCCTCCCACCTCCGACGGCGTCTCGCCCTTGGCCCGTAGCGCCACCACGAACGCCGCCACCTGCGCCGGCGTGGCCTCGCCGGCCATGATGCGGCGCATCGCCTCGGCCGCCTCTTCCGCCGAGAGATCCTCCCGAGCCAGCAGCCGATTGAGGACGTTCGGCCAGAAGTCGGCCACGGCGGACCCTAGTGGACGGCCCAGATCACCGCGGCGGCGATCATGGCCAGGCCGAACAGGAACATCAGGACGTCGCCCCGCTTCACCTTGCCGGGCTGCATCGGGTTGAAGCCCATCTAGTCCGCCTCTCCCGCCACCTGGTCCCCGTCCAGACGGTAATACTCGCGGAACTTCTCGGACGAGAGCCAGTACACGTGCTGGCGCACGGTAGAGGCGAACGTTCGAGCCTCAGCCTCCCCCGAGCAGTGCCGGGTCCACACCACTGAGCCGTGCGGATCCAGGATGCGAACCTCCCACCCGTCCCGGGCGCGTTCGACCCGAACGAGGTAGCGGTTGGCCTGGTCGAGGTCGTTCACGCTGACCTGAGCCTCCTACCGCCGTCCTACGGGCTGAGGCGTTCGTTTGCCTAGCCGAGCCCCCAGATCCTTCAGGTCGCCCAGCAGGCTGTCCTCCGAGAGCCAGAACCGCCCCGCGCCCCGATCCATCCCGGCCAGCTCGTCCAGGGCCGACTCCAGCGCGGTTCCGGCCAGTTCGGCCCGCTCCAGCAACTCGACGAACATCGCGTTGTAGTCGGAGTTGAACGGTCGGCCGTCCCACGGACAGTGGCCCTGCGTGTCGATGATCTGCTGGACCAGGCTCTCCCGCCCGCACTCGTCATGGAACACCTTCAGCTTCACACTGCCTCCTTGGAGGGTTCGTTCGAGGGAACTTCGGCGGTGAGGTAGCCGGCCATGGCCTCGGCCAGGTCGAACGGATCCACGGGTTGCACGAACCACGCGTCGGCTCCGGACCACCTGGCCAGCCAGGCGTCCTGGGCCCGTTCGAGCAGGATGACGACGCGGCCGGGATACGGCGGGATGGAGCCCTTGAGGTCCTTGGCCACGGCGAACGCCCCCGCGCCGGAGAGGATCTCGTCCACCACCACGACGTCCGGCTGGAGGCGGTGGGCGGCCTGCATGCCGGCGATGCCGTCGGAGGCGTGGAGTAGTTCGAGCCGGTCGCCCACCTTGCGGCGAACGCTCCGCACGGCAAGGCCCATCTGCTCGCGCGTGGCGGCGTTCGAGGAGATCAGCAGGGCTCTCACCCTCCGCATTCTACCCGGGCCGTTCAGGCGGTAGGCTCTTGCGGCCCGAGACGAAGGGAGCGGCCCGAACGTGAAAACCATGTGGCAGCAACTGATCGCGGAGTTCGTGGGGACGTTCGCCCTCATCTTCATCGGGGCGGGCTCGGTGATCGTCCTGGTGGCTTCGCAGACGCCCGGCGGGGTCATCGGCATCGCCCTGGCCCACGGGCTGGTCCTGGGGATCATGATCTCGGCCCTGGGCCACATCTCGGGCGGGCACTTCAACCCGGCTGTGACGGTGGGGGTGTGGGTCGTCGGCAAGATCGAGACCCTTCGAGCGGGCCTCTACGTGGTGACCCAGATCGCGGGTGGCATCGCCGGAGGGTTGCTGCTGCGGGCGGCCCTGCCCGTCGGCATCTGGAAGGCGTCGTCGCTGGGCGCGACCCTCGTCAGCCACCCGGCAGGCATCACGGACCTCCGGGCCGTGCTGCTCGAGGGCATCCTGACGTTCTTCCTGGTCTTCACGGTGTTCGCCGTGGCGATCGACGACCGCGGCGTGTTCAAGTCGCTGGCGGGCCTGCCCATCGGCCTGGTGCTGACGTTCGACATCCTGATGGGCGGGCTGCTCACCGGGGCGAGCATGAACCCGGCTCGAACGCTCGGCCCCGCCATCGCC
>DAIMKN010000225.1:0-2894 GCA_036721725.1 Actinomycetota bacterium | reverse complement strand
CGCGAGACGCCCACGTTCTTCAAGGTGCTGTCGCTGTGGTCGGCGGACGAGGGTTCGCTGCTGCTGTGGAACCTCATCCTGAGCGTGTTCGCCGCGGCGGTGGCCTTCCGGTTCCGCCGCCGCAAGCCCGAGACGCTTCCCTGGGCGCTGGCCGTGATGTACACCGTGCAGGCGTTCTACCTGGTGCTGGTGCTCGGGCCGACCCGCCCGTTCGCCACTGTCGCGGGCGCGGTCCCCGCCGACGGTCGCGGACCGCTCCCGCTGCTGCAGAACCACCCTCTGATGGCGATCCATCCGCCCATGCTCTACCTCGGCTTCATCGGGTTCACCGTGCCGTTCGCGTTCGCCATCGCCGCGCTCATCACGGGCAACCTGAGCGACCGGTGGATCCGGATGACGCGGCGGTGGACGCTCGCCGCGTGGATCTTCCTGACGCTCGGGCTGGTGCTGGGCGGGCTGTGGTCCTACGGCGTGCTGGGGTGGGGCGGCTACTGGGCGTGGGACCCGGTGGAGAACGTGGCGCTGCTGCCGTGGCTGATGGCGACCGCGTTCCTGCACTCGGTGATCATCCAGGAACGCCGCGGGATGTTGAAGGTGTGGAACCTGTCGATGGTGGTGGGGGCGTTCGCGCTGACCACGTTCGGCACTTTCCTGACGCGCGGCTCGATCCTGACGTCGGTCCACGCGTTCGCCAGGTCCGCCGTCGGGCCGCTGTACCTCGGCTTCCTGGTGCTCGTCCTGACGGGCGGGTTCGGGCTGATCGCGGCGCGAGCCTGGCGGCTCCGGTCGGAGGGGCGGTTCGACTCGGCCCTGTCCCGCGAGGCCGTGTTCCTGGGCAACAACCTGATCCTGCTTTCGGTGACGTTCGTGGTGCTGCTCGGCACGATCTTCCCGCTGCTGTACGAGGCGCTGACGAACCGTCAGGTCACCGTGGGCGGCCCCTACTTCCGTTCGACCACGACGCCGCTGTTCCTGCTGCTGCTGTTCCTGGTGGCGGTGGGTCCGCTGCTGCCGTGGCGCCGGGCGGCGTGGCCGCAACTCCGCAAGCGGCTGCTCGTGCCGGCTGTGGCCGGCGCCGCCGTCATCGTGGCGCTGGCCGTCGCGGGCATCGCGAACGTCGCCGCGGTAGGAGCGCTTGGCCTGGCCGCGTTCGTCGCGACCTCGAACGTCTCCGAGATGGTCCGTGGTGTGCGGGCGCACGCGGCCGCCACCGGCCGCAGTCTGCCGGCCGCCGTCACGGGTGTGTTCGCTCGCAACCGCCGGCTGTACGGGGGGCTGGTGGCGCACCTCGGGCTCGCCATCGCCGCCGCGGCCATCACCGTCTCCTCGTCGTTCGCCCACCAGACCGAGGTCAGCCTGGTCCGCGGCCAGCAGACGTCGTTCGCCGGCTACACGCTGACCTATCAGGGCGAACACACCCTCCACCAGCCACAACGAGAAGTCCTGGTGGCCGAGGTCGCGGTCACCCGCGGAGGGCGTTCGCTGGGCGAGCTGACCCCGTCGGTGAACCTCTACCCGGGGACCACCGACCCCATCGGAACGCCGTCCATCCACTTCGGCGTGCTGAAGGATCTCTACGCGTCGCTGGTGGGGTTCGACCGAGTGGGCGGAGCGAGCCGGGGATCGTTCCGGTTCTTCCTCAACCCGGGCGTGCTGTGGCTGTGGGTGGGCGGCGGGATCATGGCGCTGGGCGGTCTCCTTGCCGCGTGGCCCGAACGCCGCCGCCGCCGCCGTCGTGACGCCGCGCTATCGCCTGTCGAACGCACCGCGCCGGAGGCCGCCCGCGTCCGGGAGGTCGTGTCGTGACCGACGAGACGCTCCGTCCCGCCGAGTCGCACGGGTCCAGCAGCTTGACCGCCCGCCACCCCACCGGCCTGCGTTCGTCCCGGAGGCGGTTCCGCCCGCTGGCGGTGGTGGTCGTCGTGGTGGGCCTGCTCACCGCGCTGTTCACGTTCGGCCTGCTGCACGATCCGAACTTCTTCCGTTCGAGCCTCGTTGGCCAGCCGGCGCCGCAGTTCCGGCTGCCGATGCTGGAGGGCTCCGGGACGCTCAGCCTGGCGGACCTCAAGGGCAAGGTCGTCGTCCTGAACTTCTGGGCGTCGTGGTGCACGTACTGCCGGGTGGAGCACCAGAACCTCGAGGCCGCGTGGGGCCGGTACCGGGACCAGGGCATGGTCCTGGTGGGCGTGCCGTTCACCGACCAGCTCGCCAACTCGCGGGCCTTCGCCCGCGAGCTGAAGATGGACTATCCGCTGGTCCAGGACCCCGGATCTCGAACGGCCATCCGGTACGGCGTGGACGGACCGCCCTACTCGTTCCTCATCAGCCGTTCGGGCAGGATCGCGTGCGTGGTGAGCGGGCCGGTGCTCGACTACGGCGCGCTCTCCGACGAGGTCACGCGGCTCCTGGCGAACGAGCCTGCGGTCGCCGAGGACGGTTCGTGCGGATGACGCCGTCCCGGCGCGCGCCCGCGGGTTCGGTGGCGCTGGCGTTCGTGCTGCTGGCCATCGCCGCCGCGCTGGCGGTGGTGGCGGTGCACGGCTCGAGCGGGTCCCGTTCGCTGCAGGACCGAACGCGCGCGGTCGGTCAGACCCTGAAATGCCCCATCTGCGAGGACCTTTCGGTGGCCGATTCCCCTTCCGGGGTGTCCCGGCAGATGCGCGGCATCATCGAACAGGACCTGCAGAGCGGCATGACGCCGGATCAGATCCGGCGTCGGTTCGTGGCCGAGTACGGCCAGCGTATCCTGCTGTCGCCGCCCAAGAGCGGGCTGAACCTCGTGGCCTGGTTGGGCCCGGCGCTCGCCCTGCTGGCCGGTCTGGCGGTGGCGGGTTCGGCTCTCCGGCGGTGGACGGCGGGGAACGCGGGGTCTTCGACTTCAACGGTGCTCGCGA
>DAIMKN010000224.1:0-2909 GCA_036721725.1 Actinomycetota bacterium | reverse complement strand
TGGTCATCGATCGAGGCTGGTCGGCCGATCGGTTCGAACGCTGGTACGCGGAGGCGATGGTTCGACTTCTTCTGCCGTAGAGAGCCGAGCCGTCACCAACCTGAAGCGGCCTCGAGAGTCCTGGACCTCACGCCTGCGCCCCGCAACGGACGGCGATGAACTCGGCGATGTGGACCAGCGCGTCCCGTGGCGAGCCCGCCGGCAGACCTTCGGCCAGCGACTTGGCCCGGCGGACCTCCTCGGTGACCGCGACCCTGGCCGGCGCCAGCGAGACGTCGTTCCGAACGATCTCCAGGGCCCGGTCGAACGCCTGGTCGTCGTCGTTCACATGGTCCAGGAGGCCCTTCAGCTCGTCGGCGTCGGGACCCTGCTGCAGGGCGTAGAGCACGGGCAGCGTGAACACGCCCTCCTTGAGGTCCTGGCCCGGTTGCTTCCGAAGCTCCTCCTCGGTGGAGATGATGTCCATGATGTCGTCTGAGAGCTGGAAGGCCATGCCGAGCGCCATGCCGAACGCCTCCAGCCGGTCGGTGGTCTCCGGGGTGGCCGGCGAGAGCAGGCCCCCCAGCCGGCAGGACGTGGCGACCAGCGCGGCGGTCTTGCGCCGGATGATCTCCATGTAGACCTCGACGGTCTGGTCCAGGCGGCCCCCCGTCTCCACCTCCCGGATCTGGCCTTCGCACAGCGTGGCGATGGTCCGCGCCAGGAGCTTCGACACGTCGGTCCCCAGGCCCGCGCTGATCTCGGAGGCCCGGGCGAACAGGAAGTCGCCGGCCAGGATGGCCACGGTGTTGTCCCACCGGACGTTCACGCTGGGGATGCCGTGACGGCGTTCGGCCTCGTCGATGACGTCGTCGTGGTAGAGCGTGGCGACGTGGGTCAGTTCGATGGCCGCCGAACCCAGGACGAGCCGATCGTCGAACGTGCCGTCGAACGCCCCCGACAGCAGGACCAGCAGCGGCCGGAACCGCTTGCCGCCCGCCGCGACCAGATACGACGCGGCCTCGGTGACGAAGTCGATGTCGGAGCGCACGGCCTGGTCCAGGGCGCGTTCGACCAGATCCAGACGCGTTCGGACCTCGCGCTCCAGGACGGGGTCCGGCGCCTCGAGCCCCCTGATCTCGGTCCGCGTCATGCGGCGACTCCTGGCAAGAACATCGTCGCCGATGCTACGGCATGCGAGCGTATGGGAAGGTCACCTGAGAGAGGCACTACGGGAAGTTCTGCCGGATCCAGTGCTCGCCGCCGTCCTGGGTCGTCCAGATCGCCTGCTTGTCGCCGACCCAGCGACCCACCGTGGCGTTCTGGAAGCCGAGGAACCCACCATACGGGGCGGTCGGATCGAGCTGCTCGGGGTCGGTGATCCTCGTCGGCCAGTGCAGGCCGCCGTCGGTGGAGATCGCGAGCCGGTAGGTGAAGGGGCCGCTCCGCCGGTACCGCTGGCGATGACCAGGTCATGGGCGATGGTGACCGCGATCATCTGCGCCAAGTGCGCGAAGCCGGGGACCGGATGGCGAACGCCCCACGTGGCGCCGTTGTCGGTCGAGGTGAGCACGAACTGGGTCGTGCCCTGCGAGCGGGAAGCGCACAACGCAGCGACGTAGCCCCCGGGCGCGGCGGCGACCGCAATGGCGTCGTACTCGGCGCGCGGGCTGCCGCCGCACGGATCCTTCAACTGGCGCCACGTGCTTCCGGCGTCCAAGGACCGGAGGATGACGCGTGCTGGTCGCCGGCCCCCCAGGCGGGATTCCCGTAGATCGGCACATAGACCGCAGTCCCCGCGCGGATCAACCGGGCCGACCCCGCCGCGAGCGCCCCGAAGGACCGCAGCGTCCGCCAGTCGTTCGAGCCGGCCGCTGCCTGCTGCAGCGTGCGACGACAGGGTCCGGGGCAGCCGTCGTGGTCATAGACGAGTCGGAGCACGGTGCCGGAGCCCGGTTCGAGATCCTCGACCGGGGGACCGGGCTCCCGGACCCATGTCCGGCCGCCGTCGCGCGTGAGCAGCAGCACCGGGCCGAACAGATATCCCACCGACGGGGAGGCGAAGCGGATGTTGGTCACGCACGCCTGGCGGGCGCAATCCACATAGCCGTTCTGGATCGAGGCGGGAGGAGCGGGGAGGCTCACCCAGGTCGCTCCGCCGTCGTCGGTGCGGGCCACCTGCGGGCACAACCCCTCGGAGCAGGGGGAAGCCGCCAGTGCCCATCCGGTCGTGTGGCTCACCCAGGTCAGATCCATCACGAAGGATCCGGACAGAGTCGGAGGCGCCACGTCATCGTTCGCGGGAGCGGATGACTGGGTGCCGGTCGGCGATGCCTCGACGTGGGCGGATGACTTCGTCGGCGCGTGGATGGTGCCGGAGGTGCAACCGGCGAACGCCGGGCAAGCAAGCAGGAAGACCAGTACGCGGAGCTTGCCTCTTCCCACCTCGGCTCCCGGAGAGCGTGACGCTATGACTCAGAGTGTCTGTTCGATCCGCTCGTTCCCGAAGGGACGCGACGCGTGATCCCTTTTCCCCACGCGCGCATCCGTCGATGTCACCTGGCGTCGGCGCCGGCTGCGGGGGTCGGATCCGTGGACAAACGCGTGCTCAAGAGCCAGAACAAAGCGAACGTCACGATTCCGATGACGATGATGAGGACAGCGATCGCCACGTGCGGATGGCCGATCGTGTAGCAGCGGTAGCCGCCACCCACATAGCCGCGCGGAGGCATGCAGTCCCCGGCGGTGAACGGCACCCGCCCGCGCATGCGAGCGAGGAGGCCGCCGGCGATGGCCCCGGCAGCCAAGCTCGCCATCGCCAGGATCCGTAGCCCCACGCGTCCGATCCCTGTTCTCATCCGCCTCGTCATACGTCAGAACGGGTGACTTCGGCCCACGCGACCCGAACGTCATCAGAACTTGATGACCGA
>DAIMKN010000223.1:0-2918 GCA_036721725.1 Actinomycetota bacterium | reverse complement strand
CGGGCAGCTCGCCCCCCATCCGTTCGCTGAGGCGGAACACCATCTCGGCGGTGGACGACGCGTCGCCGTCCAGCAGCAGCAGCGTGCCGAACCCGGGATTGGTCCGGTGGTGGTCGATCACCAGGCATTCCTTGGCGGCGGCCATGTTCGGCTCCAGCAGGCCCAGGCGGTCGGACGACGCGGCGTCCAGCGTGACCATGACGTCCGGGCTCCCCGGGAAGTCGTTCGGCTCGACGATCCAACGATCCGCGCCATCGAACAACGAAAGCCAGGACGGCCGGTCGAGCGGGGGCGGGTTCCCCCACGAACACACCACCTCGGCACCCCGAGCGTAGAGGATGCCGGCCAGCCCCAGCATGGAACCGGCCGCGTCCGCGTCGGGATTGACGTGGCAGGCCAGGGCCACCTGCGGGGCGTTCGTCAGGATGCGTGCGGCGCGGTCGAGCGCGGCCTTGGCATCCATGATCGGCGCGCTCACTCCGTCTCCTCGTTCGAGGCGTTCGAGGCGTTCGACGCGTTCGACGCACCGGCACTCGTCGAGATCTGATCGAGCAGCGCCTTGACCCGTTCGACCTGGTCCAGACCGACGTCGTGTTCGAAGTCCAGCTCGGGCGTGTATTTCAGGCGGACCTGATGGCCGAGCGTTCGCCGCAGGAACGCCCGGGCCGACGCCAACCCGGCTCGGGTGCCCCGGACGTCCTTGTTCTCGCCGAGGACCGTGTAGAAGACGGTGGCCCGCCGGAGGTCCGGGCTCACGCTGACCCGCGTCACCGTGACGAACCCGACCCGTGGGTCCTTCAGCCGAGGGATCTCCTCGGCCAGGATCTCCCGGAACTCCTCGGCCACGCGTTCGGGCCGAACCTTCTCCGCCATCACCAACACCTCCGTGCGTGCGTCGCGCCTCAATCATCCGGCCCGTGGAGCGAAAGCGTCGCATCCAGCAGCTCCACCGCCGGGAACGTCCCGATGTGGCGTTCGACCTCTCGCATCACCTTGCGCAGGTGGTACCCCTCGTTCGCCACGGCCGACACGCCCAGCGTGCACCGCTGCCACAGATCCAGATGGTCCACCTCCGCCACCGACACGTTGAACTTCGAACGGATCGACGCCGAGAGCGTCTTCACCACATGGCGCTTCTCCTTGAGCGAGTTCGAACCCGGGATGCGCAGGTCGAACCGGCCCATCGCGACCAGCACCGGACTACTGCAGCGCGCGAGCGACCTCTCGGACCTCGTACCCCTCGATGATGTCGCCCTCGTGGAGGTCCTGGAAGTTCTCCAGGCCGATGCCGCACTCGTAGCCCTCGGCCACCTCGCGCACGTCGTCCTTGAAGCGGCGGAGCGATGACAGCTTGCCCGTGTAGACCACGACGCTGTCCCGGACCAGGCGAGCCAATGCGCCGCGGACGAACGACCCCTGGATCACCATGCAGCCCGCGATGACACCCTGGCGGGGAACGCGGAACAGCGCGCGGACCTCGGCCCTGCCCAGCGTGTGCTCCTGTTCCATCGGCGCGAGCAGGCCGGTGAGCGCGGCCCGAACGTCGTCCAGCGCCTGGTAGATGACGCGGTAGAGCCGAACGTCCACGCCCTCGTGGTCGGCCAGCTGGGTCGCGCCCGTGTCGGGCCGAACGTTGAACCCGATGACGATGGCGTCCGATGCCATGGCCAGCGAGACGTCGTTCTCGTTGATGCCGCCGACGCCCTTGTGCAGCACGTCGATCCGGACCTCGCTCTGGGGGAGCTTGCCGAGGGCGTCCACGATGGCCTCCAGCGAACCCTGGACGTCGGCCTTGACGATGAGGTTCAGGGCGGCGAGCTCGCCCTGGCGGGCCTGCATTAGCAGGTCGGTGAGCGACGCGCCGGTGCGGGTCTGGGCCAGTTCGGCCTGACGGTTGCGGGTCTCGCGCTCCTGCGCGATGCGGCGGGCCTCGCGTTCGTCATGGACGACCTTCAGGTCGTCGCCCGCCGCCGGAACGTGAGACCACCCCAACACCTGCACGGGGGTCGCGGGGCCGGCCTCCTTCATGGGGCGGCCGTTCTCATCCGTCATCGCCTTGACCTTGGCGAACGCTGCACCGCAGACGACGGCGTCCCCCACCCGCAGCGTCCCCCGCTGGATCAGCACGGTGGCCACGGCGCCGCGGCCCTTGTCCATGTGCGCCTCGATGGCCACGCCGCGGGCCGGGCTGTCGGGGTCGGCCTTGAGCTCCTGGAGGTCGGCCACGAGTTCGATGGTCTCGAGCAGTTGGGTGAGGTTCGTCCCGGCCTTCGCCGAGATGTCGACGAACTCGTTCTCCCCGCCCCATTCGGCCGGGACCACGCCGCGTTCGACCAGCTGCTGACGAACGCGCGTCGGGTCGGCCTCCTCCTTGTCGATCTTGTTCACCGCCACGATGATCGGCACGCCGGCCGCCTTGGCATGGTTCAGCGCCTCCACCGTCTGGGGCATGACGCCGTCGTCGGCCGCCACCACCAGCACGGCGATGTCGGTGACCTGCGCCCCGCGGGCCCGCATGGCGGTGAACGCCTCGTGGCCGGGAGTGTCGATGAAGGTGATGTTGCGGTCGGGTCGGTGGACCTGGTAGGCCCCGATGTGCTGGGTGATCCCGCCGAACTCCCCCGCCACGACGTCGGTCTTGCGGATGGCGTCGAGCAGGAGCGTCTTGCCGTGGTCGACGTGGCCCATCACCGTGACCACGGGCGGCCGTGGCCGGAGCTTCGACTCGTCGACGACCTCGTCGTCCTCTTCGTCCTCGTCGCCGCCGGAGGGCTCCACGATCTCCACGATCTGGCCGAGCTCGGAAGCGAGGAGTTCGACGACCTCGTCGGTCAGCGACTGGGTGATGGTGACCATCTCGCCGGCCTGGAACAGGAGCTTCATGACCTCGGCGGACGTCTTGTGGAGCCGGTCCGCCA
>DAIMKN010000222.1:0-2946 GCA_036721725.1 Actinomycetota bacterium | reverse complement strand
ACCCACAGGTGCGGATGGCGGAGGTGCGCGTTCCAGGCCAGCGCCAGACTGAGGAAGGGGAGGATGCAGTAGTTGATGCGGAGCAGCCGTCGGCGTTCGACGGCGTCCGCGATGGCCCCGCCGACCAGCGACAGGATCAGCAGCGGGAAGAGCTCGCACAGCGCCAGCATCCCGACGGCGAACGACGAATGCGTGATGTGGAAGACCTGGAACGGAACGGCCACCATGGTCGTTCGGCTGCCGAGGTCGGACACCGACTCGCCGACCCACAGCAGCCGGAACTGCCGGGATTCCTTGAGGGGGGAGAGGTCGAGGGTGAGCCCGAGGAGCTTCCCCAGGAGGCCGGGCGTGGCGAGGTCGGGGGGGACCTCGGGTGGAAGCGGCGGCTCGCCGGTCTCGGGCTTCGGGGGGTTGCGTTCGTCGGTCACGAGGGCGAAGGGTAGCGCGGGTTCGACCTCCGTCACCCGGGACGGGTAGCATCTGTCGCGTGAAGGGTGACCGGGTCGAAGTCGTGGTGGACACGGGCGGGGGCGTGCAGACCTACGAGATCGTGGCGACACGCGCGGGACGGCGCGTCGAGGTCAGCAACGCCCGGGGCGTCGTGGAGGTCTCGGAGGTGACCCGAACGGGCGTCACGGTCCGAACCGGCCGGTTCATGGCCCAGCGGGTTGTCGCCTTGGTCGAACACCCCGCCTCCGGAGACGAGGACCCCGACGCCATCCGCGAGCCGCGACGCCGCCGGGGCGCACCCGAGAACCAGCAGTCCCTGATCTAGCCTTTCTGTTTGGCCTGCTCACCGCGTGTCGGTGGCCTGCGCTACACTCCCGAACATACGTTCGACTCCCCCAGGAGGTGGCGTGGCCGCGTGGATGGACGGGCTCAACCCGGCTCAGCGGGATGCGGTCACCCATGCCGGCGGGCCGTTGCTCATCGTGGCGGGGGCGGGCACGGGCAAGACGCTGACTCTGGCATCGCGGGTGGCGTGGTTGATCGAACAGGGGACGCTGTCGCAGCGCATCCTGCTGCTGACGTTCAGTCGGCGCGCCTCGCGGGAGATGCTGTCGCGCGCGGCCCGCCTGACGGGTGTCGGGTCGACCGGGAAGGTCTGGGGCGGGACTTTCCACGCGGTGGGGAACCGGCTGCTCCGGATGTATGGGCGGGGCCTGGGCATCCGGCCCGACTTCACCGTGATGGATCAGGCCGACTCGGCCGACATGATGAACTTCATACGAGGCGAGCTCGGGCTGGGCCGGGGGGAGCGGCGGTTCCCTCGGAAGGAGACCCTGGCGTCGATCTACTCGCGGACCGTCAATGCGCGGACCCGGCTGCGCGAGGTGGTCGAGCGCGAGTTCCCGTGGTGCGCTGAGGAGGTCGACGGCATCCGTTCGGTCTTCCAGGCCTATGTCGAACGCAAGCGTTCGCGCAACGTCCTGGACTACGACGACCTGTTGCTCTATTGGCAGTCGCTGGCCACCACGCCGAGCACGGCCGGCGTGCTGGCGGGGTTGTTCGACCACGTGCTGGTGGACGAGTACCAGGACACGAACGCCCTCCAGGGCGAGATCCTGCGCGGTATGCGCCCCGGGGACTCGGCGGCGGTGACGGCCGTGGGCGATGACGCGCAGGCCATCTACGCGTTCCGTTCGGCCACCAACCGCAATATCCTGGACTTCCCCGCGACGTTCCCGGGAACGCGGGTGGTGCTGCTCGAGCAGAACTACCGTTCGACCTCGCCCATCCTGGCCGCGACGAACGCGGTCATCGCGGCCTCGCCGGAGCGCTACGACAAGGAGCTGTGGACGGCTCGGGAAGGGGAGCGGCGCCCCGAGTTGGTGACGTGCCTGGACGAGTCGGATCAGGCCGACCTGGTCTGTGCGAACCTCCTGGCGCACCGGGAACGCGGGGTCCCGCTCCACCGCCAGGCGGTGCTGTTCCGCGCGGCCCACCACAGCGACCTGCTGGAGGTCGAGCTCAGCCGGCGCAACATCCCTTTCGTCAAGTACGGGGGCCTCAAGTTCCTGGAGGCCGCGCACGTCAAGGACGTCATGAGCGTGCTGCGGATCCTGGAGAACCCCTACGACGAGGTGGCGTGGTTCCGCGTCCTGCAACTCATCGAGGGCATCGGACCAGCCGCCGCGCGGCGGCTGATCGGCTCGCTGGGCGTCCACCTGATCGACGGCCAGCCGTCGGAAGCCGCCGACTCACCGCTCCGGGCCTTGGTCGACCGGCCTCCCGCCGTTCCACCCGGCGCCGCCAAGGAGTTCGCCGGCCTCCGGACGTTGGTCGCCGATTGCCTGGAGGCCTCGGTGCCGCCCGGCGCGGAGGTCGAACGTGCCCGCCGCTTCCTGACGCCCATCATCGAGCGGAGCTATCCGAACGCCGGCCCGCGGCTCAAGGATCTCGAACAGCTCGAACTCCTGGCCGGCAACTATCGTTCGCGCGGAGCGTTCCTGGCTGACCTGACGCTGGACCCGCCAAGCTCGACCGGCGACCTGGCCGGGCCGCCGCACCTCGACGAGGACTACGTGGTGCTCTCCACCATCCACTCCGCCAAGGGTCTGGAGTGGGACGTCGTCCACCTCATCCACACCGCGGACGGGATGATCCCCTCCGACATGGCCACCGGCGGACCTGAGTCCATCGAAGAGGAACGCCGGCTCCTCTACGTCGCGCTGACCCGAGCGCGAGACGCCCTCCACGTGTCGTTCCCCCTGCGCTACTACCGTCGGCCGCGCGGCTTGGAGGACCCGCACTCCTACGCCCAGGTCAGCAGGTTCCTGACGCCGAACGTCCATCAGGCGTTCGATGTTCGTTCGACAGCGGGAGCGGGAGCTGTCGATGAACCGATCGGCGGTCGGGCGGTCGATGGCGATGCGGGGGGAGTGGACGCTGTGCTCGCCGCGCTGTGGGAGTGACTCAGCCTGCTGGGTTGACGTGCACCACGAA
>DAIMKN010000221.1:0-2948 GCA_036721725.1 Actinomycetota bacterium | reverse complement strand
CGAAAGCTTTCACAAGTCCGGCGTTGGGCGAGGTCAGGGCTTGAGGCGTCTAGACCGACGATTCCGTGAGCGCGTCGTACGTCAGCGCGTCGGCCCTGCCCAGGGGCGAGACGCGCATCGCGGAACAGGTGGGGGTTCTCACGATTGTTGAATCGGAAATCAGGGCTTCAGGGCAGGAGCACGCCCGGGTTGAGGATGGCGTGCGGGTCCAGCGCGGCCTTGATCCGCCGCAGCATCTCGGTCCCGCCGGGTCCCAGTTCGTCTGCGAGATACGGTGCTCGGAGGCGGCCCACGCCGTGGTGATGGCTCATGGTCGCCCCCGCGGCCAGCGTGGTCCTCACCGCGGCGTCCCACGCCGCGAGGTACTTGCGTTCGGCGTCGCGGTCGTCCGTCCCTCCGATCAGGAACGTGAAGTAGAGCGAGGAGCCCGACGGGTACACGTGGGACAGGTGGCAGCCGGCCGCGTCCGCGTGTTCGAGCAGCGCGGCCCGAACGCCTTCGTACAGCGCGGGGAGGCCGCGCCACACGCCGGCCACCTCCATGGTGTCGACGGCCACACCGGGGCCGAACGAACGCTCCGGCCCCATGATCCGTTGGTAGGTGGCCACCGCGTCGTTGCGGTGCTCGAGCCAGTGCTCGCCGTAGCCCGCGGGGACCGAACGTCCGCCGTTCGCCATCGCCGCACCCCGAACGGCCCGCCGGCGATCCTCCAGTCCCGGCGCGTCGGCGGCGAACCCCACGATGGCGGCGCATCCACCGGCGTGGCCGGCCGCGGAGAGATTCAGGGCGGCGTCGGTCTCGTCGTAGCCCCGCACGATGAGCGGGTGGGCCCCCCTGCGAAGCGCGTCCCGCAGACCGTGCATGCACGCCGCGAACGTGCCGAACCCGAACGCCTCCCACGCGTACCCGGACGGCAGGGGGGCGCAGGCCAGCGTGGCCTCCGTCACCACCGCGAGCGTTCCCTCGGAGCCGATCAGGAGCCGGCGGAGGTCCGGGCCCGAGGCCGAACGTGGCACCGTTCGGAGCGACACCACCTGCCCGCCGGCCAGCACCGCCGTCAGCCCGAGCAGGCGGTCCTCGATGGCACCGTAGCCCGCGGAGGCCTGGCCGGCAGACGACGCGGCGATCCAGCCGCCCACCGTCGAGATGGCGATCGATTGCGGGTAGTGGCCGAGGGTGAGGCCGTGCCCCCGGTTCAACGCTTCCTCCAGAACCTGGCCGTTCGCGCCCGCTTGCACGGTGACGGTCTGCGACTCGGCGTCCACGTCGATGATGGCGCCCATGCGGGTCAGGTCGAGGACCACCGTGCCCGGGCCCGACTGCGCGGCGCCGGTCACGCTCGACCCGCCCCCTCGGGCCACCACGGGCGTTCGGGTCTCCTCGGCCCAGGTCAGGAGGGTGGCGACCTCGGCTGTGGAGCTGGGGAACGCCACGGCCAGGGGTAGGGCCGGTCGGTCGCCGCGCGTCTCGCGGAGCATCCCGAGCGTCCACCAGTCGTGCGAGCGGGTCCGGAGATCCTCCGGGTCGGTGCTGAGGGCGTCGGCGGGGAGCCGCTTCGAGAGCGAGGCAAGCGCGCCGTTCACGAAGCGGATACTACGCCGGGTGGACTCCGCCGCCGGAAGGCCGCCGCCAGAAGGACGGTTCGGGCTGGGACGCATGCGCTTTCTGCGTGACGAACCTGTGCAGGTGTTCGCGGATCACGACTAGCCGAACGAGCCGCGGGTACGCTTGCTCGTTGATGGCAACCATCCCTAGGCGCGACCCCCGCTGGTTCTACGACGCGGCGCGAGCGACCGGCTTCGTTCGGTCCATCGTTCGCTGGCGCGGGACCATCCTCGGCTCCGTTGCGGTGGTGACGCTCGCCGTGACCGTGCTGGCGACCACGGTGGTGGGAGCGGCCGTGGTGGGTGGTTCGATCGCCACGGTGGGCAACGTCCTGGACCACGTCACCATCCCGCCCGCGCCGGCTCAGGCTCGAACGACCTTCCTGTTCGACGACACCGGCGAACACCTCACCAACCTGCACGCCGGCATCAACCGCATCCCCATCCCCCTGGGTGCGATCTCGCCGATGTTCCGCCATGCGGTCATCGCCATCGAGGACCGGAACTTCTACCACGAGGGTGGGGTCAGCGTGATCGGCACCATCCGCGCGGCGTTCCAGGACCTCGCCCATCACAGTCTGGTGCAGGGCGGTTCGACCATCACCCAGCAGTACGTCAAGCAGATCTATACGGGGAGCCAACCCACCTTTTCCCGCAAGATCAAGGAGGCGCTGATCGCCGAACGCCTCAGCCACCTCTATTCGAAGAACCAGATCCTGAACCGCTACCTGAACACGGTCTACTTCGGCAACGGCGCGTATGGCGCGCAGGCCGCGGCAGAGACCTATTTCAGCAAGCCGGCCAGCCAGCTCACCGCGGGACAGTCGGCGCTGCTGGCCGGGTTGGTCCAGTCGCCCGCCTCCTACGACCCCGTGGTCTACCCGGGGCAGGCCCAGAGGCGCCGGAACGTCGTGCTGGAGGCCATGGCCCGCCAGGGCTACCTGACGCTGGCCGACGCGGCCAACCTCGAAGCTCGGCACTTCAAGCTGCACCTCCAGCGGAGCGGCGTGGACAGCACCCCCGCAGCATATTTCGTCAGGTACGCCACCCACGCGATGCAGCAGCGGTTCGGCTACAACCAGACCTTCACCGGCGGGCTGAAGGTCACCACGACGCTCGATCCCACCATGCAGGCAGCCGCGGAGCGAGCGGTGGCGTCCCACCTGCTGCTCCCGACGGACCCCTCGGCGGCGCTCGTCGCCATCGACCCCACCTCCGGCGCCATCCGGGCCATGGTGGGCGGCCGCGACTTCACCCACGTCAAGTTCAACTTGGCCACCCAGGCCATGCGGCAGGAGGGGAGCGCCTTCAAGACCTTCACATTGACCGCGGCGGTCGAACAGG
>DAIMKN010000220.1:0-2956 GCA_036721725.1 Actinomycetota bacterium | reverse complement strand
ACGCCCAGCGTTGCGTCCCTCAGTCGAGACGGATGACGGCGGCGCCGAACGCCGGCAGTTGGACGGAGTGACGAACGCGTCCGTGCTCCAGATCGCGGGTGGAGGCGACCTCGACGAGGCCCGGTTGGACCGGGACCTCCTCCGGGGTGTCGTTGAAGTTGAGGGCGACCAGGTAGCGTTCGTTGCCCGCTTCTCGGAGATAGGTCAGGAAGTGCCGGGTGGCCGCGACGAAGCCGCACCTTCCTCGCCTGAGGCATCCGAACGCCGGCGCAGGGCGATCAGGCGGCGACACAGGGCGAGGACCGAGTCGGGGTCCTCGGCCTGGGAGGCAACGTTCGTGGTGGCGTGCTCGCCGATGGGGAGCCAGGGCTCGGCTTCGGACCCGGTGAAGCCGGCGTTCGGGCTCGCGTCCCAGGGCATCGGCGTGCGGGCGCCGTCGCGGCCGACCCGGTCCACCGCCCGCTCCGACGGCACTGGGGTGTCCAGGAGGCCGAGCTCGTCGCCCTGGTAGAGCACGGGCGTTCCCCGCAGGGTGAGCAGCATCGTCAACGCCTCTCGAACCGTGCCCGGGCCGAACCGCGTCCCCGCCCGAGGCGTGTCGTGGTTCGACAGGTGGTAGGTGGGCAAGCGACCGTCGGCGGCGGTTAGGCGCTCGACCTGTTCGACCACCGTCATCAGCAGCCTGGGGTTCCACGGGGCCATGGCGAACGGGAACGCGAACGCCAGGTCCAGCAGGCCGGGGCCGACGTAGCGGTAGGTGCGTTCGACCTCCAGCACCCAGACCTCGCCGAGCAGCAACACGTCGTCGCCCAACGCGCGCCGGACCTCCGCGATGCGGGCGGGGCCGAGCGGGCCGTCCTCGTCGTACCGGCCGGTCGCCGCCCACTCGGCGTCGTCGGCCGGGGGCGGATTGTCGCGGAGCAGCGGGTCCTTCGACAGGCGCTGCACCACGTCGATGCGGAACCCGTCCGCGCCGCGTTCGCGCCAGAACCGCATGGCGCCGGTGAGCGCCGCGCGGACCTCCGGGTTCTCCCAGTTCAGGTCGGCCTGTTCGGGATAGAACGACGTCAGGAACCACTGCTTCGTCCGGGCGTCGGAGGACCAGGCCGGGCCGGCGAACGTTGAAACCCAGTTGTTCGGCGGCGCCGTTCCGCCCTCACGGCCGTCGGCCCACACGTACCAGTCGCGGCGCGCGTTCGACCGCGAGGACCGGGACTCCACGAACCACGGATGGCGGTCCGACGTGTGGTTCGGCACGATGTCCACCAGCACCCGCAGGTCGCGTTGGTGCGCCGCGTGCACCAGCCGGTCGAACGCCGCCAGATCACCGTAGACAGGGTCGACGTCCGTGTAGTCCGTGACGTCATAGCCGCCGTCCGCACCGCCCGACGGGTTGATCGGGGTCAGCCAAAGCGCGTCCACCCCGAGGTCCACCAGATGGTCCAGCCGGCCGGTCACGCCGTCCAGGTCGCCGACCCCGTCCCCGTCCGAATCGGCGAACGACCGCGGGTAGATCTGGTAGATGACGGCGCCGCGCCACCAGCGTTCTTCCGGTTCGGTGTTCACCTTTCGCCCTCCCCGCTCCTCTTATAGCGTGTCGCCGGTGGAGACGGAGCCGAACAGGACCGGGGCCGGCCGCCTGGAACGGGTGTTCCGGGAGGACGGCGCGGTGCTGTGGCGAACCGTCTATGCGTACACCGGGGGCAGCCGAACGGTGGCCGACGACGCGGTGGCGGAGGCGTTCGCCCGTGCCCTGGTGCACGAGGCGGCGATCCGCCGGCCGCTGCCCTGGCTGTACCGGACCGCCCTTCGGCTCGCGGCGGCGGAGATGAGGCGACAGGGCGGCCAGGCCGAACTCCCCGAGGGCCCGGCGCCCGAACGCGAGGGCGGCACGGGTGAGGTGGTGGCGGCGCTGCGGAAGCTCTCACCGGCCCAACGCGCGGCCGTGGTCCTGCACTACGAGGTGGACCTGCCGGTGAAGGAGGTGGCCGAACGCATGGGGACCTCGGGCGCGGTGGTGCGGGCGCATCTGTACCGAGGGCGGAACCGCCTGCGGGCGCTACTCGGCGAGGACGAGACGGAAAGGGCGGGCGATGACTGAGCGGTGGCGGCGGGAGATGGGAAAGCTGGGTGGCGTCGAACCCTCACCCGGACTGTGGGAGCGGGCCACCGAAGGCCCCACCCCGGACACTCCCCCCTCCCACCGTTCGGCCGCGGTCGCCGTCATCGTTGCCTTCGCCCTGGTGGCCGCGGGGACGTTCGGCGTGTGGAAGGCGTTGGCGCCCATCTCGCCGCGGTCCAGCCGGCGCGTGACACCTGCGGACACCGCCCACGGCTACTACATCTGGTTCCCCGATACCGTCCCGCCCGCGACGGACGACCCGAACGGCGGGGCCGTGGTCAGCGCCGAAACCAACCTCCCGGAGGGCACGCTGATCTCGCTCGGCTACGAGGAGGTCGGCGCCGGCGACCAGGGGGGCGGCGGCACGTGCTGTCCGGCCGTGAAGGATGGGCAGATCACCGAGCACGCCAGCGACAACGGGTGCGTCGCTCCGCAGGGGACCGAGGTCAGCACGGGGTTCACCGTCACGATCACGGCGAGCCCGGTGATCCCTCAAGGGGAAGGCCCCAGGCCCGCCGGCGGTTCCCCCCCGGCCCCCCCGGCTCAGCCGGCCTCCGTGCTCGCGGTCCTCGGTTCGGACTTTGCAGACCTGACCGGCGACCAGGTTCGCACAGTGGGCGATCACAAGGAGCTCGTGGCCACCCACACCTACGACTGGCCGGAAGGCGTCTGTCAGGGCGCCCGCGACTTTATGGTCCCGGTCTCGTGCAGCGGAGCGAACGAAGGCAACCTCCAGTTCGACACGGTTCGGGAGGCTGCCGAGAGCATCACCTCGGTGTTCGCGCAGGTCCGGCTGTGCGAGCTCTACGGCGACATGTCCCAGGACTGGCAGGG
>DAIMKN010000219.1:0-2967 GCA_036721725.1 Actinomycetota bacterium | reverse complement strand
ACGTCGAGTTCAACGGCCTCATGGACAAGGACCTGTGGGGCAACCCGCGAGCCTCATTCACGGCCACGGGCAGCTTCAGCCGCAAGGACTGGGGCCTGACCTGGAACAAGGCGCTCGAGACGGGTGGCTTCCTGGTGAGCGACAAGGTCAACATCAACATCGAGATCGCCCTCGTCCGAAAGGCCGGCGAGTAGCCGCAAGCGCCGCGACTCTCGGGTCCGCGAGCGTCATGCGAACGTCGAAGCTAGAAGGTCGCGAGCGTCGCACGCGAACGTATGCCGCGACATACGTTGGTGTGAGACACGGGACGCGCACTGATGACACGAGCAGGGCGGGGCCGAGAGGCCCCGCCTTCTTCGTTCGGCCTCCTGACAGGACTCAGCGAAGCGTCTGGTGGCGCGAACGGTGTGGGACCAGACCGCGGAGCAGCTTCACCTTGGACTCGGGGCCGCCTCGATCGGAGGACCACGGCGCCTCCGGAGCCATGATCAACCCGGCCAGCGCGATCAGCGGCGCGTCGTAGTTCACCCGCCACCCCGAGAAGTGCCTCCATCCCTCGTCCCGCTCCTTCAGCGGCACGCCGAGCTCGGCCAGGCGGTCATACACGACGTCGAACTCCTCCCGCCTCACGCTGATCGGATCGTCCGGCGCGGGGTCCGGGTCGTACGAGATCCCGTAGAAGTCGGCGATCCGCCGGAGCGCCACGTAGCCCGCCCGGATCGTCAGCTGCGCCTCCACCACTCGCGGCTGGTCGATGGTGGACGTGATGAGAGAGGCGCCGTCCAGCACCGCCCCGGCCGCCGTGATCCACGAGTGGTCCGGCTGCGGAGAACGGAAGAACGCCAGCACGGGGAACGACGTGTGGCTCTCCTCGATCTCCACGAACCAGGATTCGAACCGGACCCACACCTCGTCGATCAGCCTGTCGATCCGCCCGAGCCGCCAGAAGCGTTCGATCATCTCGACGCCAGACGGTGGCGAGCCGGCTCGAACCTCCAGCAGCGCGACGGCCTGTTCGCGCCGGGAGAACGCCTGGTAGATCGAGGGCAGATAGGTGATCAACAGGGCAAGGAGGACCAGCCCGAGCGCCGCCTCCGTGAACGACAGGATGGTCGAAACCAGGTCGGGAGCCCCCTGGAAGCCGAGGGTGAAGATGGAGGAGCCGGACAGGGTGAACGCGTCACGGAGCGAACGCGCGTGCACGGCCCAGAACATCCCCGTGTAGCCCACGACCACGAGCGTGAGCCACACGACCAGCAGGACCAGCAACCCGAGCGGCCCGTAGAACGCCATGACCCGGTCCCGGCGAGCGAAGCTCGCCGTCCTGCCGATCCACACGGTGAACACCTTGCGCAGCAGCACGAACACCACCCGGGTCAGTCGTGAGGCGATGGCCCGCGGCAGCACCACGGTTCGGATCGCCGACCCCAGGGTGAGGAAGGCGAGCAGCACGCCCGCCACCGCCACCAGCACCTTCACCACGACCACGCCGACCACCTCTTTCGCTGGGCATCATCCCGCACTTGCCGCTGACCGTCCGCCCGATACACTTCGCGCGGGGGTTTCGCACCACGGAATAGCGTTCGTCGCGGGGACGTTCGAACCCTTGTCCCGTTGTCGGCCGGAAAGAGAGAACCGTGGATCGTCCAGCCATCCTGGTTGAATCGTTGGTCAAGTCCTTCGGCGACGTGAAGGCGCTGAAGGGCATCGACCTGCAGGTGCCGCCGGGCACCGTGCTCGGTCTGCTGGGACCGAACGGCGCCGGCAAGACCACGGCCATCCGCATCCTCACCACGCTGCTGCTCCCGGACAGTGGACGGGCCGAGGTGGCCGGGCTCGATGTCGTTCGCGACGCTGTTCGGCTGCGTTCGGTCATCGGGCTGGCCGGCCAGTACGCCGCGGTGGACGAGAACCTCACGGGCATGGAGAACGTGGTCATGGTGGGGCGGCTGTACCACCTCACTCAGGAGGAGGCTCGCAAGCGGGGCCGGGAGGTCCTGGAGCGGTTCGACCTGCACGATGCGGCGGACCGGCAGGTCAGGACGTACAGCGGCGGGATGCGGCGGCGCCTGGACCTCGGGGCGAGCCTGGTCGGGCGGCCCACCGTGCTCTTCCTGGACGAACCCACCAGCGGCCTCGACCCGCGCGGCCGGTTGGACATGTGGGAAGTCATCAAGGAGCTTGTGGGCGACGGGACCACGCTGCTGCTCACCACGCAGTACCTGGAGGAGGCCGACCTGCTCGCGGACAGCATCGTGGTCATCGACGGCGGCCAGGTCATCGCGGAGGGAACGGCGGAGGAGCTGAAGTCGAAGGTGGGAGGCGACGTCCTGCAGTTCCGGGTGGCGGACGCCTCCAAGCTCGACGCCGCCGCGGCCGAGGTGAATGACCTCGGCACGACGGCGCCCCAGGTCGACGCCGAGAACAGGCAGGTCAACGTGCCCGTCGGTTCGAACGGCACCTCGGTCCTGCCCGAACTGGTGCGGAGGCTGGACGCGGGAGGCGTGGAGATCGCGGACCTGGTGCTTCGCCGTCCCACCCTTGACGATGTGTTCCTGGCGCTGACGGGCCGAACGTCCGAAGCGGTGGCCGAGAGCGCGCCGGCGGGCCGAGGCCGCAAGCGCCGGCAGCCCCGTAGAGAAAGGACCGAGGCATGAGCGTGGCCACCACCGAACCCCGCACGTCGCCGGCCACGCAGCGGCATTCCATCGCCTGGACCATCTCGGACGCGATGACGCTCACCAAACGCAACCTCCTGCGCTACGTTCGGCTCCCCACGCTCCTGATCTTCTCGACCGTCCAGCCGGTGATGTTCGTGCTGCTGTTCCGATACGTGTTCGGCGGCGCCATCAAGGTGCCGGGCCTGAAGAGCTACGTGGACTACCTGATGCCCGGGATCTTCGTGCAGACGGTGGTGTTCGGCTCGACCCAGACCGGGGTCGGGCTGGCCGAGGACCTGTCCAAGGG
>DAIMKN010000218.1:0-2980 GCA_036721725.1 Actinomycetota bacterium | reverse complement strand
TCGGCCATCTTGAAGCCCTCGATCCACCCCGGTCTCGGCCACACCAGCGCGCTCTCGATGATGGAGGGCCGAACGATCGAAAGCGGCAGCTTCTGCGCCGAGGCCAGCTCCTCCACGGCCCGTTCGCCCATGGCCTTGGTGAACGTGTAGATGTCCGGCCAGCCCAATGACTGGGCGCGGGCCCGGCCGAAGTGGACCAGGCGCTTGGTGACCCACTTCCCGCGACGGTCCTCCGCGTCGCGGGCCACGGCGGTAGGTCCGGCCCGGCCGTGTTCGGCCCTCGCCTCCGCCACGAACGCATCGAGCATCTCCGGCTTGCGGCTGGCCTCTTCCACGCTCCGCCTGGCCCCGAGGGCCGCCTCGGCCTCCGTTCGCCAGTCGACGGAGTGCTCCAACGCGGCCTCGGGCACGACGCCCTTGGCCAGCCCCGCGACGTAGGCGGTCGACACGTGGACCAGGTGCGGCCGGCTGCCGCTGGCGGCGACCGCCTCGTACACGCGGTTCGCCCCGAGCAGGTTGGTGTGGAACGCCTCGTCGATGGGCGGGTCGAACGACACGCTGGCGGCACAGTGGAACACCACGTCGAGGTCGGCCGGGAAGGGCGGCAGCTCTCCGGTGACGTCGCCCTCCAGGACCTCGACGCGTTCGTCGAACGCCCGCTTCAGGGCGTCCGCGCCGACCAGTTGGCGCGTCGGTTCGAACACCGGCCGGGTTAGGATCTCCCGGGCCCGGGCTTCCCCCGTGAGGCTGCCCTGGCCCCGGACGAGCAGCACGATCCGCGTGTCCGGGAATGCCGACAGGAGACGTTCGAACAGCGCGGCCCCCAGGAAGCCGGTGACGCCGGTGACCAGGACGCGCTTGCCGGCGAGGCCCGAACGAACCACGGAGGGCTGGGGGGAGGTGTTCCCGTTCTCTACCACGCGGCAGATTATGGGCGGCGGGAGCGAGGATGGGCAACTCGAACCGGCGCGGGCGGCTCGGAAAGGGCCCCCAAATACGGAACTGCCGGAGTCCGAAGACTCCAGCAGTCCCAACCCACTTGTACTACGGCCCCGCGGATCCGGTCAACCCGACGGCCGTGTTTTGTCACTCTTTCGGGGTTCACCGCCGGGGCGCGTCAGGGTGCCTCGCGTTCGAACGACCGGCCGAGCTGGCTCCACGCCGACCACAGGCGTTGCACGACGGTCACCCCGCCGAGTGCGGCGATGATGGCGAGCACCGGCAGCAACGCGCCGGGGAATAACAGTCCGATCATCAGGGCGACGTAGCGTTCGAGCCGTTGCATCAGGCCCTCGGTGAGGGTCAGGCCGACGGCCTCCGCCTCCGCCCGGATGTAGCTCACCTGCAGCGTGACGATGAGGCCGACCAGCGCGAGCGCCGCGGCCAGGCGGTGCCCCTGTCCCGCCAGAGCCCAGAAGATGGCGCCGAACACGATGATGTCCGAGACCCGATCCAGCACGGAATCGAGGAACGCCCCGAACCTGCTGTCCTCGCCGCGCAGCCTCGCCACGCCGCCGTCGAAGACGTCGAGCACCCCCGCCAGGATCAGCAGCAGGCCCGATATCAGGAAGTCGCCCTTGATCAGGAGCCAGCCGATCACGACGTTCGTCGCCAGCGACAGGAGCGTCAGCTGCCACGGCCGGATGCCGGTCTTGTACAGGCCGACCAGGATCATCCGGTAGGGCCAGGCGAACATGCGGCGGAACATCGGGCCGATGGCGCTGCCGACCAGTCGCGGGGCGGGCATGTCGCGGATCCGAGGAGGCTCGGCGGCTGTTCGTTCGACGCGGTGACGGCGAGGGCCGCCCGGACTGTTCTCGGCCATGGCTGGGAGGAAGCCTACGCCACGCCGTTCGCCGTATCGTTACCGGCGCAGCGGCGGTATCGAGCCAGGTTCGGTTCATCGATGGACGGAGGTGGCGGCATGTCGGGAGTGAGGCGAACGCTGGAGAAGGTGGCCGAGCAGGCGGTGTCGGCGGCGGCCGGCGCGGCCGCGATGGCGTCGGAGATGGCGGAGAAGGCAGCCGAACGGTTGCCGGAGCCAGCCCGCAAGGCCGTCGCCGCCGGAAGGGGTGCGGCCGAAAAGGTGGCGGGGGCGGGTGTGGGCGCCGCCATGAAGGCCGCCACGGCCGGACCGAAGGCTGCTCGCGCGGCCGCCTCGGCAGGCATGGGCGCCGCCATGTCCGTGGCCCGGGCCATCGGCGAACGCACCCCGGGCGTTGCCAGGCGCGTGGCCGAACAGGGCCCGGCGGCTGCGATGGCCGCGGCGGCCGCGGTCGGTGCCGCCGGGGAGAACCTGCTCTCCCGAGCCCGGCGGCGTTCGTCGTCCTCCTCGAGCTCGTCGGGTTCTTCGCTCACCTCGATCCCGGTGGGAGGCGAGACGGAACCCAAGCCCTCGAAGGCGAATCGGTCCACCGCCAAGCGCTCCACGGCGAAGCGTTCGACGGCGAGGCGTTCGACCGGCGGCTCGGCGACCGAGGGCGAGACCGCCTCGACGGCCGGCACCCCGGCGAAGCGCCCCACCGCCAAGCGCGCCTCCGCGAAGTCTGCCGCCAAGCCGGCGACGGCGAAGCGCTCGACCGCGAAGCGCTCGACCGCGAAGCGTTCAACGGCCAAGCGTTCGACGGCCAAGCGTTCGACGGCGAGCGGGGCCGGGTCCTCCTCGGGTTCCTGAGCGAGGTCAGGCCGGGTCTGTGGCCGCCGCCTCCGGCGAGGCTTGCTCCGGGGCGTTCGGCTCGGCCGGCGGGAGGACCGGGAAGCCGGGCTCGGGGCGGGTCAGGACGTAGGGAACGGTGAGCAGCGGGATCCAGATGAAGAACAGCGGCACCACGCTGTGGGTCGTGCCCGTCACGAACAGGATGACCAGGGCCACCACGAACAGCGCGACGGTCAGCAGCAGCTTGCGTTCGCGCGTCACCGCGACATCTTAGCGATGAGGACGTCGCGGGAGAGCTCCATCTGGCCGAGGTGCTGCGCCAGT
>DAIMKN010000217.1:0-2981 GCA_036721725.1 Actinomycetota bacterium | reverse complement strand
CCCCTCTGACATGGGATTTCCGCGCTCAAGCGGACCCACTCAATGGGACGCCGCCAAGATTTGTGCCGAACCGGACGAATCTTCCTTGGCCGTTGGGCTCCGGCCAACGTAGTATCGGCGCCATGCTGGAAGAGGACCTCGACCTCTCGGCCATCCCCGAGAACGTCAGCCCCCCCGATCACTGGCAGGAGAAGGCCGCCTGCTACGGGCTCGACCCGGAGGTGTTCTTCCCCACCACCGAGGAGGAGGCCGGGCTTGCCCTGAGCTACTGCTCGGTGTGTCGCGTTCGCGAAGCGTGTCTGACGTGGGCCGTTCGCAACGGCGAACGCTACGGCGTGTGGGGCGGCACCACCGAACAGCAGCGCCGCCGCCTCATCCGCAACACCGCCTGAGCCCCCCGGCCGCTCCTATACTCGCCTGTCATGGACGTCGAACGGGCGGTGATCCTGGAGGGCGCTCGAACGCCCGTCGGCAAGTTCCTCGGGGCGTTCTCCGAGGTGCCGGCCGTCGACCTCGGCATCATCGCCACCAAGGCCGCGCTGGAGCGTTCAGGGGTCGAGCCCTCCGAGGTCGACGAGGTCGTGTTCGGCCACGCCCGTCAGGCCGGGAACGGCCCCAACCCGGCCCGGCAGGTGGCCTACCGCAGCGGCCTGGGCGAGGAGACGCCGGCGTTCACCGTCAACATGGCGTGCGGCTCCGGGACCAAGGCCGTGCAGGTGGCGGCCGAGCAGATCGTCCTGGGCAACGCCTCGGTGGTGATCGCCGGGGGCCAGGAGAACATGTCCCGAACGCCGTTCCTGCTGGACCGCGAACGCTTCGGTTACCGGATGGGCAACGCGGTGGTGTTCGACGGGATGAACAAGGACGGGTTCGTCGACCCGCTGTCGGGGCTGATCATGGGCGAGACGGCGGAGAACCTGGCCGTGCGCTACTCCATCTCCCGGGAGGAGCAGGACGAGTTCGCGCTGCGGTCGCAGCAGAAGGCGGACGCCACGTGGGAGCGCCGGGCGCGGGAGATCGCGCCGGTCGAGGTGCCCGGTCGCAAGGGCGCGGCGACGGTTGTCGAACGCGACGAACACCCCCGGCCCGAGACGACGCTGGAGGGCCTGGGGAAGCTGAAGCCGGTGTTCGACCAGGACATCGGGACCATCACCGCGGGGAACTCCAGCGGCATCACCGACGGGGCCGCCGCGATGGTGCTGATGAGCGAGTCGCGCGCGGTGGCGGAGGGTCGCGAACCATTGGCTCGCGTCGTGGCGGTCGCGTCGGCCGGGGTCGATCCCGCGTACATGGGCATCGGCGTCGTGCCGGCCGTTCGCAAGATCCTGGAGAAGACCGGCCTGTCCATGCAGGACTTCGAGGTCGTCGAACTGAACGAGGCGTTCGCCGCGCAGGTCCTGGCGTGCGACCGCGAGCTGAAGTTCGACCACGACCGGCTGAACCCGAACGGCGGCGCCATCGCGCTCGGGCATCCCATCGGGATGACGGGCGCGCGGATCGTGCTGAGCTGCGCGTACGAGATGCGGGAGAAGGGCTACTCGCTGGGGCTGGCCACGCTCTGCATCAGCGGTGGCATGGGCATGGCCGTGGTCCTGGAACGGAGCTGAGCGATGGTCAACGCGGTGGTCCTCATCCAGTGCGAGATCGGCGGCATCCCGGAGGCCGCGGAGGCCATCGCGGGGATCGACGGCGTGAGCGAGGTGTACAGCGTGGCGGGTGAGTACGACCTGGTCGCCATCGTCCGGGTGACACAGCACGACGATCTGGCCCGGGTCATCCCCGGCGGCATCTCGAAGGTGGACGGGGTGGCTCGAACGGAGACCCTCATCGCGTTCCAGGTCTATTCGAAGCACGACCTCGAGGCGCTGTTCAACATCGGGTTCTCCGAAGACTGAGGGCTGGGTCTGACTACAGGGCCGCCGGGTCGTCCGGCCGCCCGTACGCGTGCAGTGCGGCCCGCGTCCCCTCGAACGCCACCACCAGCCCGATGACGAACGCCGCCGAAGCGTCGGCCCTGGCCAGGCCGAACAACCGGTTGAGGAGGACCCCCGCCAGCGCGACGCCCGCGAGGAGAGCGGCGATCCCGGACAACAGCGCGTCGCTCTGCAGCGCCCGGCTCCCCAGCGCCAGCGCGGTTCGATGCTTCGCCACGGCGAGCGGCGGCAACACCAGGACAGCCGCGGCGGCCAGGGTCACGTTCGCCACGGAATCATTCGGTTTCTGTGCGGTGGCGAGGGCCCGCCCTGAGGAAACCAGTATGTAGGCCCCGGCCAGCAGCAGCGTCGCTGCGATGACACGGTGGGCGACCCGTTCGAGGTGGTCGGCGCGGGCCGGATCCCTGGCTTCCCCTGCGAACCTTCTGACCAGGATGGTGGAGGCGCCGGCGTCGATGGCCGCGTCGAGTCCCAGGCCGATCAGCGCCAGGGACCGGGAGGAGATGCCGAGGATGAGCCCCGCCACGGCCACCGCCGACCCCCACGCCACCGAGGCCATGGACAGCCGAACCGCCCTTCGAAGAAGCTCCTCCCGACCGGACATCCGCGACACAGTAGCCCTCCGGGTGCGTTTCGCCGGGTGCCCGCGTCGCACAAGAACGTAGAGCTGCATACGTTCGCGCGCGGGCCGGGGGCGTCAGTCGGCGGGTCGGTGGGTCACCACTCGGTATGTAGGACGGCCTACGTAGGCCGCCCTACATCTCCAGACCGAGCGAGGCCTCGCACGAAAACGTATGTCGTGACCTACGTTCGGGAGCGACGACCGCCGCACGCCCCACAGTCGACGGCGACCCCCTGACGAGGCTCAGGCGTTCGAGACGTCGATCCAGCGATCCAGCACACCAGACGCCCGGCCGCTGTCGATACTCTCCGCGGCGCGCTGCAGGCCGTCCTCCCAGCCGGACGCGGACGCAGCCACCGTGATGGCGGCCGCCGCGTTCAGCAGCACGATGTCGCGCTTGGGGCCGCGTTCGCCGGACAGGACCG
>DAIMKN010000216.1:0-2981 GCA_036721725.1 Actinomycetota bacterium | reverse complement strand
AGGCCGTGCAGACCGGTGGCGTCCGCCGGGGTGAACACGTGCAGGGCCGCGCCGTTGCCGGCCGCGTTCGTGGTGATCGTCGCGGTCTGCATCGCGAACAACACCGTTGAGCACGTCGCGTCCGTGACCGTCAACCACACCTCGAAGGTTGTGTTCGGCAAGGCCCCATTGACGATGTACTGCTCATGAGCGAACACGTTCGGTCCGTTGGGATGAATGTTCTCCACGAACCCGTCCCGCAACGGTGCCCCATCCGTGGGCGCGAACGCGTAATGACTGGAGTGGTACAGCTGATCCGCGGATGCCGGGCCTGCCCCAAGCAAGATGGCCAGCGCAGCAACAGCTACCACCCATGCCGCCTTCCTCATGCCCTCACCTCCCCTTGATCCCCAGGTCCTATCCAGGACCAGGGCCAAGCGTCGTCGCTTTCGGTCACTTTCACAAGAGACGGATGTGTGAGTTCGCCAATCCCGCACCGCTGAGCTACTCACCGTGACAAGCCCGAGGCGTCTCCAGGTACCTTCCCGACGGCGCAGCGTCCGCGGGCACCGCGCTGCCGGCGGCCAGTCCATCGCCGGCCAACGAACAGATGTGCCGCTCTGGATTGATTGCGCCGACAGCGGCCGGAACCGAGCGGGAGTGCCAGCTCCCGAGTGACGGTTCTGTTCGGTCGGCGTTCGTGCAGCTTGACGAACGGATCCGGCAATTCTGTGCGCCCCAGCGCCCGCTTTTCGGTGCCGGAACCCCTGTGATGAGGACTAGCCGAAGGCTCGTCGCACGGCGGTTCTCGACCACTGGTCAGGGATCCGTGAGGGTCGTAGGATCCGTGCGCGGGGAGGAGGGAGGACCCCATGGATCACTCGTCCGCCATGAGGCGTTTGTACGAATTGATCAATTCGGGGGATATCGACGGGTTTGGCGATCTCCTCGCGGAAGACTTCGTCGAACATGCCGAGGCGCCGGGACTCGAACCAAACAGGGAAGGGGTCAAGCAGCTCTTCCACACGCTCCGCGCGACCTTCCCCGATCTGCAGATGGATGTCGAGCAGGTCCTGCCAAGCGGCGACACGGTCGTCGCGCGCATTCGTGTAACAGGGACGCACGAAGGTGACGGTTTCATGGGCCTGCCCGCCACGGGCAAGAGCGTGGATATCCAGCTCATCGACATCACCCGGTTCGGCGAGGACGGGATTGCCCGTGAGCACTGGGGGCTCCTCGACGCGCTCGGCATGTTGCAGCAGCTCGGCGTTGTTCCCCAACCGCCAGAGGCGTAGTCCCCGGCGTTTGGCGCCTGGGTGCGCCGTCCCGTGGGCGTCTCGGCGCGGGACGTGCGCGCCACTAGTCTGCAAGCCGTCGGTCATGCCCGGACCTGGCGCAGCAGGAAGCTCCGATACGGGAGGAAGGGATGCACGATGACAACTGAGGAGAACAAGGACGTTGTCCGGCGGTTCATCACCGACGTTCTTGTCGGCGGCCAGCTTGATCGGCTGGACGAGCTGGCGGCACCGACCTATGTCAACCGGTCGTTTGGCGTTGACTTGGAGGCGTTCAAGGGGATGCTGGCCGTCTTGGCGGATGCTCTGCCTGAGCGTCGGTTCGACATCGACGAGCTGATCGCCGAAGGGGAGGTCGTAGTCGCTCGGTTCACCGGTGAGATGCGCGACGCGAGCGGGAAGGCGATTCCGTTTCGGGGTCTGACCTACTACCGCGTCGTCGAAGGCAGGATCGTGGAAGACGATCCATTCACGTCACCCGATCTCGCCCAGCAGCTCAGCCCGCTGCTGCCCACGCCGCCTGCCTGATCGGAGGCCGTTGACTTCCCGGGCAGCGCACCGAATTGCCGTTCTAGGACACTTCCGTGGCCCCGGATTCGCGACCTGGCCGGGTTGCCCTGTGCGGCCCGGCACTCGGGAATCTCGGCAACCCGCGGGCTACTCGTCCCGCAACACGTTCAGGTCGAAGAACTCTGGCGGGCCGTCCAGGACGTCCCCCATGGCAGCCCGGATGCGCTGCAGCCCCTGCTGGCGCCGGGGATCCTGCTCCCGTGTGCGCGCCTTCTCCTCACTGTCGAACACGACCAAGACGAACAGCAGAGTCGGATCGGCCTGGCTGCGCATAACCATGGTCTTCAGCAGACCCGAATCTGCCTGTTCAATGGCGTGAAGTTGCTCGAACACATCCAGCAACTCTGCTTCCTTCTCCGGCTTCGAGCTCACCTTCTGCATTTGTGCCCACATGCCTGGACGCCTCCATCCCGGGTTCCCCCCGCACAGCGCGGGGTCGGTCATCGGAGGCTAGGTGACGACCGTAGGCGGCGTCGCCAAGTCGGCGAATCCCTGATGCCCTACGCCCACGCCACTAACCCAGCGACCCGCGCATACGTGCCGTTAGGTGGCAGGGTTCCGGGCGCCCGAAAGCCCATTCGCTGGAGAACCGCTAGTAGATGCCGTTCGCGCCCTTGTGTGGGCCGGCGAGCCCGCCCTCGGGCCAGTTAGCCAATCCGGGTGACCTTGAACGGAGCCGCCACGAGCTCGACGACAGGCGCGTAGATGCCTGCGGCGGTGGCTTGCTCCACGGCAGCCGCCTGTGCCTCTGCTGACTCCCAGTCGGCGATCTCGACAAGCCCGTCCGCGCTGTCGAGCGCCTGGTACACCGTGCTGCCTAGGAAACCGGGTGCATCCGGTCCGTGGGCCGCCGAGATGTTCTCGAGCAGCCCCTTGAGATGGGCTCGCGCCCCGGGCATGGCCTGGAACTCGATGACGACCTTGATGGCCATGAGGCCCCTCTCCTGCTAGAGGAGCGCTCGGTGTCGTCGCTCGGGGCGGGTGCCTTGTCCAGATGCTACGACCCGGCGAGACGGCCGACACCCAGGGAGCCCTCGCCGATCTAAGGTGATCGATAGGTGCCGTTCCCGCTCGTCGGCCGGTACTTGCAACAAACCGATCGGTAGTGCCATTCCTAAGCGGAGCGGGGCCGTCAAC
>DAIMKN010000215.1:0-2991 GCA_036721725.1 Actinomycetota bacterium | reverse complement strand
GGGGTTCGCGACGTCGCCAGCGACGCCGACATCCCGGTCCTGGCGCTGCAGGCCGGCGCCGACATCCTGTTGATGCCGCCGAACCTGGCCGGCGCCATCGGGAGCGTCCTCCATGCCGTGAGCACCGGCGCGTTGACGACCGCCCGCATCGACCAGTCGGTGCTGCGCATCCTCGAGCTGAAGCTTCGGTTGGGGCTGTTCGACCGAAAGCTCACCGATCCCACGCTCCCGGCCGGGGTGGTTGGCACGCCGGCGCATCTGGCCGCCGCGAACGACGTCGCCGCGCAGAGCGTGACGCTGCTCCGTCCACCGTGCGGTGCGTTCTACCGACCGGCATCCTCGAACGTCCTGGTGGTGGGGAACGACGCGGCCACGGTGGGCGCCCTGGCCAGCAGTCTCACTCGAGACGGTGCAAGGAGCCCTCAGCAGCTCGTCTCGCCGTCCCCAGGCGCCGCCGCCGCGGCCGCCGCTGCCGCGCTCGCTCGGTTCCCGACCCTCGTGTTCATGGCGACGTTCGATGCGTGGCGCGATCCGTCGCAGGTGGCCGTGGCAGATGCGTTGATCGGGACCCGAGCCCAGGTGACGATCGTCGCGACGGGGGATCCTTATGACGTATCCACGGTTGCGGGCGCCGCCACCTACATCGTCACCTACTCATCCGACGCTGCATCCATGGCCGCGGTGGCGAGGGTGGTGTTCGGTACAGTCGCGCCGACTGGCAAGCTTCCTGTGGCCATCCCCGCTGGGGCCGGCCCCGGGTACCCGTTCGGCGCAGGCGTTCCGGCGGTTTGCTGACGGCCGGTCCCAACCGCGGAACCGCGTCATCATCGTCTCCATGAGAAGGCTCGCCGCCACCACCATCTTGGGGCTGCTGGCGGCCGGGTGCAGCCCGGCCACGATCACGGTTCGAGGAACGGTGACGGTCCACCCCGAGAACGAATGCCGCCGCGCCCAGACCGAGGCCGGTGGCTTCCCTGGAGCGCCCGGACCGACCCCCACACCGGCGAAGACCCTTCCGCCGATCCTGGCGTCGGTGCCGGTGGTGTTCGTCGACCTCGGCTCGGGCAAGCGGTATACGACCGCGATCGAGCCCGGCTCGGTGGTGAGCGATGCGAAGCGGTGCGTCGAACGCGGCGAGTACCGGCTGCGGGTTCCTCGCGACGCTCCGCGGTTCCGCGTCCAGGTTCGGTACTATCCCGTGTTCAGCGGCTCCTTCCCACGTTCGTTCGGCGTGTCGTCCGCCGAGCTGGCCCGTCAGGGGGATCGGTTCGACATGACGCTGGAGCTGGCGACCGGTCAATAGGAGACTCGAACGAGACCGGGGGTCCCGGTCTTCGGACAACGTCCGGCAGGCCGGAGCATGATGGTGGCGGTCCGGTCCTGTTCGGCTGGTGGCTGAGGAGCGGCCGCGGTGATTCCCGTCCGGGATCGTAGGGGGGAACGCAAGAGGAATGGGCTCCACCAGGCGTCCGGCCACTCGTCGCGCCGTTCGATGGCTGCAGGCCGCCGTCTCCGTGACGGTGGTCCTGGCGATCTTTGCCCTCATCCTGCCGAAGATCGGCAGCTACTCCTCCGTCTGGCATACCGTATCGCGCCTCGCGGGACTCCAGGTCCATCGTCGGGGCCATGGCGTTCAACCTGTTCACCTACTGGTGGCAGATGCAGGCAGCGATGCCCGGCCTGAGGCTGGGGCAGGCGGCCGTGAACAATCAGACGGGGACGACCATCTCGAACGTCATCCCCGGGGGCGGAGCCGTCGCCCTGGGCATGATCGTGACGATGTTCCGTTCGTGGGGCTTCACGGGCTCCGAGATCGGCCTGCTCATCTCCACCACCGGCATCTGGAACAGCTTCTTGAAGCTGGGGTTGCCCGTGGTCGCACTGGTGTTACTCGCCTGAGCGGACAGGCCACGGCCGCGCTGCTGATCCGGCCCTGATCGGCCTGGCGATCCTGCTCGTCGCCGTCGGGATGTTCGGACTGGTGCTGTCGAACAAACGCTACGCCCGGGTCAGCGGCGGCGGGCTGGGACGGGCGTGGTCGGCCCTGCGCCGCCTGGTCCGCAAGCCGCCCGTCACGACTTGGAGCGAGGGCGCCATGCGGTTCCGCAAGGACACCATCCATCTGGTGGCGAAGCGGTGGCTGCCCCTGACCGCAACCACCGTCCTCAGCCACCTCGCGCTTTACCTTGTTCTGCTCCTGTCGGTTCGCTTCGTCGGGGTCCACGGGTACGAGATCACGTGGGCCCAGGTCCTCGCGGTGTTCGCGTTCGCCCGCCTGCTCTCGGCGGCGCCCATCACACCAGGCGGGGTCGGCGTGGTCGAACTGGCGTTGATCGCCGGTCTGTACGCGGCAGGCCGAGCCCACGCCGACGTGCCGCTCGCCCAGTTCAAGGTCCAGGTCACGGCGGCCACCTTGCTCTTACGGACGCTCACCTACGGCATCCAGATCCCGCTGGGCGGGTTCACCTACATCCTGTGGCGGCGAACGGCGAGGTGGCGCAAGTCGCCGCCCGATGCGCCGGCGACGTCGCTGGAACGGGTCCCCTCGTGAGGACCCATCGCGTGGTGGGGCGGTGTTGATCGCGCTCGTCCTGAGCGGCTGTTCGACGTCACCCGGCCCGCCCCGGCCGTCCTCGCGGAGCGCCTCCATCGCCGTGGCGTCGTTCGACTTCCCGAGAGTGTCGTGCTGGCCCAGCTGTACGGCCAGGCGCTCCAGGCCAAGGGGTTCCCCGTGTCCTACGTGGCGAACGCCGGCGCGCGGGAGCTGGTCGATCCGGCCCTGGCCCGCGGGTTGGTGGATCTGGTGCCGGAGTACGAGGGCTCGGCCCTAACGTTCCTCGCTGGCGCTCGTCGCTGTCCCGTTCGCGTTCGCCGCGGCGGTGGCCGGAGGCGTGATCGGCGCCCAGGTGGGCTCGGCGCTGGCCGGCTCCACTCGCGCCGCCGGCCGATGGATCCGGCCGACGGCGGCGGTCGCCTGGCTCACGGTGTTGG
>DAIMKN010000214.1:0-3055 GCA_036721725.1 Actinomycetota bacterium | reverse complement strand
CTTTTCGCGTGTTCACCTCATGAGTTCAAACGGATCGGCGGTGGATCCAGGCTTAATCGCACTCAAGGAGAAGGGGCCCGGGCGGTTCAACGGCCCGGGCCCCAGGGGAGGTGCTGTTCTAGTACCCGAACGCCGTGGTCGACGTTCCCGAGCCCTGGCTGCTCCCGTCGTGGGTGCAGTGGTGCGTGGGGGTCGAGCCCTTCTTCGGCGTCTGCGCGGGCTTGGTCGTGGCGGGCGGCGTCTTCGTTGCGGTCGCCGCCATCGCGTGCCCGATCCCGATGGCGCCCCCGAACAGCGCGCCGCCGGCCACGGTCAGCGTGACGATCGCACGCCGTACCTTCGTTCCCACCATGTTCCTCATCACCTCCTTCGGCCCCGAGCACAGCAGCCGAACCTGTGATCCCCATAGGAACCACCCGTGAAGTCGTTCGGACTCACGACAGACGACGTTCGCCGAAAGCTCCAAGGCCGCTCACAGTCTCCTCACAGTCTCGCGAGGGTATCGTTCGATCCATGACCAGTGAATCGAACTCGAACGGCGCCGCCCGCATCCTCGTCGTCGACGACGAGTCGAACATCAGCGACCTCGTCGCCACCGTCCTCAGGTACGAGGGCTTCGAGGTGCAGGTGGCGGACACCGGCCGCAAGGCCCTGACCGCCGTCGAGACGTTCCAGCCCGAGCTCATCGTGCTCGACATCATGCTGCCCGACCTCGACGGGTTCGAGGTCCATCGCCGCCTGACGGCCGAGGGGCGTTCGGCGCCCGTGCTCTTCCTGACGGCGCGGGACGCCACCGAGGACAAGGTGCGCGGTCTGACCATGGGCGGCGACGACTACGTGACCAAGCCGTTCAGCCTGGAGGAGCTCGTAGCAAGGGCGAGGGCCATCCTGCGTCGAACGACCGCCGCCCGCGCCACCGCGGAGACCACCTCGATCCTGAGCTTCGAGGACCTCTCCATGGACGAGGATGCCCACGAGGTTCGCCGCGGCGACCGCAGCGTCGACCTCACCGCCACCGAGTACAACCTCCTCCGGTTCATGCTCCTGAACCCCCGCCGGGTCCTGTCCAAGTCGCAGATCCTCGACCACGTCTGGCACTACGACTTCCGGGGCGACGCGAACGTGGTGGAGACCTACATCAGCTACCTCCGCCGCAAGGTCGACGCGACCGAGCCGCACCTCATCCACACCGTGAGGGGCGTCGGTTACGTGCTGCGGCTCCCCAGGGACTAGGCCGTGGCCGCATCCCGGCTCTCCCCCATCTTCCCCCTGCCCCGGTCGCTCCGGGGCCGTCTGCTGAGCGCCTCCCTGGTCCTGGTGGCGATTGGCCTCATCGCGGCGGCCGTGACCACGTTCGGCGCCCTCAACTCGTTCCTGGTCAGCCGGGTGGACGACCAGCTCCACTCGTCGGTGTTCGCCGCGGACCAGGCTCTGGACTCGGCGAACGGACGCGGGCCGGGCGGCGTTCCCGGCGGGTTCGGTCCCGGGCTCTTCCAGCCACCGAACGGCACGTACGCCGAGTTCCTGGACGCCTCGGGCAACCGGCTCGGTCACACGGTCACGTTCGACTACCACCGCGGACCAGGCCCGGTCCTCCCCCCCGGGCTGCCGGGGTCGGCCACCGGTCCGGCCGACGGCGAACGCCTGCTGACGGCCGCGGGCGCTGGCACGCCGTCCCTGCACTACCGCGTGCTGGCCACGCCGCTCGCCGACGGGGCCGGGACGTTCGTCTTGGCCATCCCGCTCAGCGACGTGGCAAGCACGCTCCACCGCCTGCTCCTGGTGGAGGTCGTGGCCATCCTGGCGGTCCTGTTGCTCATGGCGGGGTTGGCCCTGTGGCTGGTGGGCGTGGGCCTGCGGCCGCTCCAGCGGATCGAGGAGACAGCCGGGGCCATCGCCGCCGGGGACCTGTCGCAGCGGGTCAGCCCCGCGGAGCCTTCCACGGAGGTCGGGCGGTTGGGCCTGGCCCTCAACGCCATGCTCGGTCAGATCGAGGAGGCGTTCGCCGAACGTAAGGCCAGCGAGGACCGTCTGCGGCGGTTCGTGGCCGACGCGTCCCACGAGCTTCGAACGCCCCTCACCTCGATCCGGGGCTACGCCGAGCTCTTCCGCCGCGGCGCCGCCGACCGCCCCGAGGACCTGGCCAAGGCCATGGGCCGCATCGAGGCCGAGGCGTCCCGGATGGGCGTTCTGGTGGAAGACCTGTTGCTGCTGGCCCGGATGGACGAAGGCGTGTTCTCCCTGAAGGAGGCCCGAGTGGACCTGAGCTCGCTGGCCTCCAGGTCGGTGGAGGACGCTCGCGCCGCCGACCCGGACCGGCCCATCGACCTGCGGAGCGACGGGCCGGTGTTCGTCCACGGCGACGAGCTCAGGTTGAAGCAGGTGCTGGACAACCTGCTGACGAACGCCAGGGTCCACACGACTCCGGGGACGCCGGCCACGGTCACGGTCGCCGCCGGCGCAGAGGCCACCGTGGAGGTTGCCGACGAAGGCGAGGGCGTCGACCCGGCCGCTCGCCACCGCATCTTCGAACGGTTCTACCGGGCCGACGCCTCCCGGTCTCGGGAGAAGGGCGGGGCCGGCCTGGGCCTCGCCATCGCTTCGGAGATCGCCCGCGCCCACGGCGGTTCGCTAAGGCTCGCCTCGGCCGAACGGGGGGCCGCGTTCGTGCTCACCCTTCCGCTGTCGGTCCCCGCTCCACCCCCCGAGCCAGCCGAGGTTCAAGGGCTTTCCGGAACGGTCGATATGCACTGAGAAGACCGAGCCGCAGAAGGGGATCCGCCCGGTGGACGCCAGCCCGAACCCGTTCCTCCAGACCACGTCGGCCGCACGCCGGCTCGTCGTGCTGCTGTCGTGCCTCCTCGTCGTGATCGTCGTGCTGCCCCGGCCCAAGGCCTCCGCCGACACCACGACGTTCGCCTCGGTGGCCGACTCCTACGTTCGTTCGGACCAGCCGAACACGAATCTCGGCACGCAGAACCGCGTCCACACCGGAGCCAAGCCCCTCATGACGTCCTACCTCCGGTTCGACGTGTCGAACCTCGGCAGCGCGGTG
>DAIMKN010000213.1:0-3068 GCA_036721725.1 Actinomycetota bacterium | reverse complement strand
GCTTGGCCTTGCTCCGGGAGCGCCTGGACGACCGGCTGCGGGGGCGCGCGGACTTCGAGGACCGGATCGGGGCCCCCGTGCTCTCGGTGATCCCGCAGGTCTCGGGGTGGCGGTCCCGCGAGGAGGCCAAGCTCATCACCATCGACCAACCCAAGAGCGCGCCGGCCGAGGCCTACCGAACGCTTCGCACCAACGTGCTGTTCACCGCGAACCAGCAGGGGCTGAAGTCGCTGATCGTGGCGAGCCCGAGCGCCGGCGAGGGCAAGACGACCACGGCGGCCAACCTCGCGGGGGTTCTGGCCGACGCCAAGCGCCGCGTGATCCTGGTCTCCGCCGACCTCCGCAGGCCCCGCATCCACCGTTTCTTCCCGGGCGTGACGAACGAAATCGGCCTGTCGAGCGTCCTGGTCGGCGAGGCCAAGCCGTGGGAGGCGCTGCAGGACCCCAAGGTCGAGAACCTCCGGGTCATGGCGAGCGGACCGGTCCCGGGCCGCCCAGCCGAGCTGCTGCAGTCCGAACAGATGGGCGAGCTCCTGGCCGAGCTCCAGGAGGTGGCCGACTTCATCATCATCGACTCGGCGCCGGTCCTGGTCGTCTCCGACGCCCTGGCCCTGGTGCCGCTCGTCGACGCGGTGCTGTTCGTCGCGGACTCCGAGGCCACCCCCGGGACGGCCGTATCGCAAGCTCGAGAACAGCTCGAACAGGTCGGCGGGACGGTGATCGGCGCCGTGCTCAACAACTTCGACCCGTCGCGGGCTCGCGGCTACGGCTACTACCAGTACGGCGGGTACCGCTACCGCTACGGCGCCTACTCCTACGGCTACACCTCCGGCGAAGGGTCGTCGAACGGCGGCCGTCGGCGGGCGGCGCTGGGCCGCCGGCGGGGCTAGCCACCGTCCGGCCTCAGTCCTCGGTCCGGTACCCCAGCCGTTCCATCGTCGGCGCGATCAGCCCCAGGACGCTTCTGACGGCCGCGCCGTTCTCCTCCCGCCACTTGTCCGGCCGCGGCGGCGAGACGGCAACCCGGGTGACGTGGCGTTCGAGCCCCCTGGCGTGGTCCATGACCGCACCGTCCTGGGGAAGGCCGAGCGCGTCGAGCAACCGCGCGGTCTCCTCCGCGGGGGTGGCCACCAGGTCTTCGTAGCCGACCTCGATCCACCGGGCGCTGTCCACGACCTCCCGGCCAGCCAGGATGGCCTCGTTCGACGCGACCCATTGGTGGGCACACACCTCGGCGAGCGTGTGACCGTGCGCATAGCGCTTCCAGTCCGGCGGCAGGACGAACTTCCAGTTCGATCCGTCGTACCCCTCGATCGACAGACCGCCGGGAACCGGTGTGCCCGGAAAGGTCGCGGAGCCGGAGCGCCAGGCCGTCATCAACGAGGACACGACCGCCCTGCCGTCCCGCTTCAGGAAGACGAACGACGCGTCGGCGAACAGCCCATCCAGATAGGGCACCCGGACGCTGTTGCGAGGCGTCTTGTCGAGGTATCGCCTCCCTCCGGTGATCCGGCGGATCAGCCAGTACAGCGCCCGCCGCTCCCTCTCGGTGACGTCTCGGGCGCTGGCCCCGTGACCGGTCGAGGTGGCTCCCGGGTCCGGGTGGAACAGCTCCCACAGCAGGTGGGCCTCGCCGGGGAGCGAGGCCAGGTGGGGGGAACGGCCCAGCAGCTGGAACAGCATGGTGGTGCCGGACCGCGGCGCCCCTAGGACGAACACAGGCCGGTGGGGAGGGGCGACCCGAGGCATCACCGCCGCCGCGGAGCGGATGCCCGGCCCGGTCAGCCGGCGCCGGCGGCTCGACCGGGCCACGTACCGGATCAGTTCGCCGCTCATCGGTTCAGCTTCGTCGGGCCTACGCCGGCCGGCCGAGTCGTTCGGTCATCCACGCCGTCACGCCCTCGATGATCCGGTCCTGGAATCCATCCCCTTCAGGCTCCCTCCATCCAGGACCCGCAGCTCGAACCGAGCCCCGCCGCAGCCCCCAGAACGGAGGGGGGCCCGGCCGTCACGGCCGAGCCCCCGTCCCCGTCACTGCCGAGCAAGGTGTGGCCTCAGGCCTCGTCGGTCCCGAACGCCCCACCCAGCAGGCCTTCGGCTTCTTCCCGGGTCATCGCGCCCAGGGCCGGACCGCCCCGCTCCTCCTCGCCCTCGGCACGAGCCTCCTGGAGTTCGCGCTGGCGCGCGATCCACCAGTCGGGCATGGCCTCCGGCTTGATCTTCACCGCGATGTTGCGGTAGCGGGGCATGCCGGTGCCGGCCGGGATGAGCTTGCCGATGATGACGTTCTCCTTCAGCCCGAGCAGCGGGTCCGAACGGCCGCTGATGGCCGCCTCGGTCAGCACCCGCGTGGTCTCCTGGAAGGACGCCGCCGCCAGCCACGAGTCCGTCGCCAGCGAGGCCTTGGTGATCCCCATGAGGATCGGCCGGGCCGACGCGGGCTCGCCGCCGCTCTCCACGATCTCGGCGTTCGTCTCCTCGAAGCGCTTGCGGTCCACCAGCTCGCCGGGCAGGAACTGCGTGTCGCCCGGTTCGATGATGTTCACCTTGCGCAGCATCTGGCGAACGATGATCTCGATGTGCTTGTCGTGGATGGTCACGCCCTGCGACCGGTACACCTCCTGGACCTGGTCCACCAGGAACAGTTGGAGCGTCTGGACGCCCTCCACCCGCAGCTTCTCGTGCGGGTTGACCGAGCCCTCGGTGAGCTGCTGGCCCACCTCGACCCGGTCGCCGTCGGAGACCGACAGGCGGGCCCGGAACGACACCGCGTACTGCACCTGGTCGCCGTCGTCGGAGGTGACGTTGATGCGGCGGACCTTCTTGTCGTCGTCGTCGTCGATCTGGACCACGCCGGAGAGCTCGGTGATCTGCGCCTCGCCCTTCGGCTTGCGCGCCTCGAACAGCTCCTGGACCCGGGGCAGACCGTGCGTGATGTCCCGGCCCGCCACGCCGCCGGTGTGGAACGTTCGCATGGTGAGCTGCGTGCCCGGCTCGCCGATGGACTGGGCGGCGATGATGCCGACCGCCTCGCCGATGTCGACCCACTTGCCCGTGGCCAGGTTGCG
>DAIMKN010000212.1:0-3157 GCA_036721725.1 Actinomycetota bacterium | reverse complement strand
GCTGCTCACCGGGGCGAGCATGAACCCGGCTCGAACGCTCGGCCCCGCCATCGCCGGCGGCAACTACAAGGACCTGTGGGTCTACCTGGTGGGCCCGGTCTCCGGCTCCATCGTGGCGGCCACCCTGTACTGGTTCTCGTTCCTCCGCTTCCGCGAGGTGAGCGTGCCTCCAACGGAAACCCCCATCGGCGGCGGCCCCGAGGAAGACCTGCCTAGCTGACCTCCCAGGTGTCGCCGGAGCGCAGGAGTGCGGTGAGGTCGCCCTTGCCGAGGCGTTCGGTGGCCGCTTGGACTTGGGCCTCCACCTGGTCGCCGTAGACCGCGCGGGGGGCGTCGCGGAAGACGCCGATGGCGGTGGGGTGGGTCGGGCCGGTGGACAGGTGGGCCAGGGCGAACGCCGTCGAGGGGTTCTCGCGGTGGGCGTCGTGGACGTAGACGAGCTCCTCGGGGACGTCCGCCGTGTCCGCGATGCGGAGCGTCCCGTCGAACTCGACCGCCACGCACCTCTCGCCGTTCGCCCCGAACGTGACCGGCTTGCCGTGCTGAAGCCGGATCTGGTTCGCCGTCTTGGTGTCCTTGCCCGTCAGCGAGATGAACGCGTCGTCGTTGAACACGTTGCAGTTCTGATAGATCTCGATGAACGCCGCTCCAGGATGCGCGGCGGCCCGCCGCAGGACATCTATCAGGTGCGGGCGGTCCACGTCGATGGTTCGAGCCACGAACGACGCCTCCGCCCCCAGGGCCAGCGCCACCGGGTTGAACGGGTGGTCGAGCGAGCCGAACGGCGTGGACTTGGTGACCTTGCCCTCCTCGCTGGTCGGCGAGTACTGACCCTTGGTCAGCCCGTAGATCTGGTTGTTGAACATGAGGATCTTGATGTTCACGTTCCGCCGCAGCGCGTGGATGAGGTGGTTGCCCCCGATGGACAGCGCGTCGCCGTCGCCGGTCACCACCCACACCGACAGCTTCGGGTTCGCCGTGGCCACGCCGGTGGCGATGGCCGGGGCCCGGCCGTGGATGCCGTGCATCCCGTAGGTGTCCATGTAGTACACGAACCGCCCCGAACACCCGATGCCCGCCACGAACACGACGTCGTCGGGCGAGACGCCGAGCTCCGGGATGAAGCTCTGGAACGTGGACAGGATGGCGTAGTCGCCGCATCCCGGACACCACCGGACCTCCTGGTCGCTCGCGAAGTCCTTCTTGGTGAGGGTGGCGGTCCCGCCGCCGTTCACGTGGCCGTTCGAACTCTCGGCGGTCATGGAAGTCTCCTTGCGATCTGTTCGTCGATATCCGCGGACAGGATGGGCTGGCCCTGCACCTTGGAGTAGGTCTCCACGTCGATGAGGTAGCGGGCCCGCAGCAGCATGGCCAGCTGGCCGAGGTTCATCTCCGGAACCAGCACCGTCTTGTAGCTCCGCAGGACCTGTTCGAGGTTGCGGGGCCACGGGTTGAGATGCATCAGGTGGGCCTGCGCCACCTTCTTCCCCGCGCGACGGGCCCGCCGGATCGAACCGGTGATGGCGCCGAACGTCGAACCCCACCCCAGGATGAGGAGTTCGGCGTCGCCCGTCGCGTCGTCCACCACGAGCTCGGGGATGTCGTTCGCGATCCCCGCGATCTTGGCCTGCCGGAGCTGTGTCATGCGTTCGTGGTTCTCGGGGTCGTAGGAGATGTTGCCGGTGACGTCCTGCTTCTCCAGCCCGCCCACGCGGTGGCGCAGGCCGGGCGTGCCGGGGATGGCCCAGGGCCGGGCCAGGTTCTCGTCGCGCAGGTACGGCATGAAGCCGTCGTCGTGATTGGCCGTGGTGGCGAACTTCGGATCGATGTCGGGGAGATCCTCGACGTTCGGCAGCTTCCACGGCTCGCTCGAGTTCCCCAGGAACGTGTCCGCCAGCAGGATGACCGGCGTCCGGTACTTCACCGCGATGCGGCACGCCTCCACGGCCGCGTCGAAGCACCCGGCGGGGGTCTTCGCCGCGATCACCGGCAGCGGCGATTCGCCGTGCCGGCCGAACAGCGCAAGCAGCAGGTCCGCCGCCTCGGTCTTGGTCGGCATGCCGGTGGACGGCCCGGCCCGCTGGACGTCCACGATGACCATGGGGAGCTCCAGGGCGACTGCGAGGGAGACGGTCTCCTGCTTCAGGTCCAGGCCCGGCCCGCTGGTCCCGGTCACCCCGAGGTGTCCGGCGAACGACGCCCCCAGGGCGATCCCGGCCGCGGCGATCTCGTCCTCCGCCTGGAGCGTTCGGACCCCGAAGTTCTTGAGGCGGGAGAGCTCGTGCAGCAACTCGGAGGCGGGCGTGATGGGGTAGCTCGCGTAGAGGACGGGGATGCCACTCTTGACGGAGGCTGCCACCAGCCCCCAGGCCAGCGCGGTCGCGCCGTTCACGTTGCGGTAGAGTCCGGGCGCGGCGGGTGCCTTGCGGACCTCGTAGGTGTGGGCGAACAGCTCGGTGGTCTCCCCGAAGTTGTAGCCGGCCTTGAACGCCGCGGTGTTCGCCGCGCGGACCTCCTCCAGCTTGGCGAACCGCTTGTCGATCCAGTCGGTGGTGACATCCGTGGGTCGCCCGTACATCCACGACAGCAGGCCGAGGGCGAAGAAGTTCTTGGCCCGTTCGGCTTCCTTCTTGCTGACGCCGGTTCCCTCGGTGGCCCGAACGGTGATGGAGGTCATGGGCACCTGGTAGAGCTGGTAGCCGGTCAGCGAGCCGTCGGTGAGCGGGTTCTCCTTGTATCCGGCCTTCTCCAGATTGCGGTCGATGAACGCGTCCTCGTTCACGATGAGCATGCCGCCGGGCTCGAGGTCCTTGAGGTTGGTCTGGAGGGCCGCGGGATTCATGGCGACGAGGACGTTCGGCCGGTCGCCCGGCGTGGCGATGTCGAGCGCGGCGAAGTGGATCTGGAACGCCGATACGCCGGCCAGCGTCCCGGCCGGCGCCCGGATCTCCGCGGGAAAGTCCGGCAGCGTGGCCAGGTCGTTGCCGAGCATTGCCGTGGCATTGGTGAACCGGTCGCCCGTCAACTGCATGCCGTCGCCGGAGTCACCGGCGAACCGCACGACGACGCGGTCCTTCTGGACAGAGGTCTTGGTGGTCATGGCACTCCCGTTCGGAATCGATCGCGATGGAGGTGGTCGAGTTCGAGTTTACGACTC
>DAIMKN010000211.1:0-3161 GCA_036721725.1 Actinomycetota bacterium | reverse complement strand
CACCGGAGCCGAACGACCCTCCGCCCCGCCCCGGCGATGTCCGCGACCGAACCCTGGGTCAGGATGCGGCCCTGGTCGATGATGGCCACCATCTCGCAGGTCTTCTCGACCTCGTCCAGGAGGTGGGAGGACAGGAACACCGTTCGACCCTCGCCAACCAGGGCGGCGACCATCTCGCGGAACTCCTGGATGCCCGCGGGGTCCAGGCCGTTCATGGGCTCGTCCAGGATCAGCAGCAGAGGGTCCGCGATGAGACACCGGGCCACGCCGAGGCGCTGGCGCATGCCCATCGAATACGCGCCCACGCGTTCGTCCGCCCGCGCCGCGAGCCCCACCCTGGCCAGGGCGGGGCCGATCCGGACGCTCGACTCCGGCTCCCGCGCCGCGGCCACGACCTGGAGGTTCTCGCGCCCGGTGAGGTGCGGGTAGAACCGGGGTTCCTCCACGATCGCTCCGACCCGGAGGAGGGCAGCCGTACGCTCCCTGGGCATGGGGTGGCCGAGCAGTTGCGCCGTCCCGCTGGTGGCGGAGGTGAGGCCGAGGATCGTTCGGATCAGCGTGGTCTTCCCCGCGCCGTTCGGGCCCAGGAAACCGAACGCACACGCCCGCGGGACCGTGAGGTCGACGCCCGACACGGCGACCCGGGCCTTGAAGTTCTTCGTCAAGCCGTGCGTCTCGATGGCCGGTCCGGTGCTGTCCACGCCCGACACGGTAGGGTTCGCGCCCGCGGCTGTCATGCACCCGGGCCACGGGCGCAACGGAAATCCGGGAGCGTTTCTCCGGATTCGTCCGTCGTTCGTTGCTAGGCTTCGAACCCAAGGTGTTCCTTCGCTCTCTCAGCATGCGCGGTTTCAAATCGTTCGCGGACAAGACCGTCCTCGAGTTCACCCCCGGCGTGTCCGTCATCGTCGGTCCGAACGGCTCGGGGAAGTCGAACATCTCCGACGCCATCTCGTGGGTGCTGGGCGAACAGGGTCCACACGCGCTGCGAAGCGCCCAGATGGCCGACGTAATCTTCGCCGGCAGCCCCACCCGCCAGCCCCTCGGCCTGGCCGAGGTGAAGATGGTCATCGACAACTCAGCCGGCCTCATCCCCCTGCCCGCCACCGAGATCGAGATCAGCCGAACCCTCTACCGGAGCGGCGACAGCGAGTACCGCCTGGGCGGGCGTCCGTGCCGGCTGCTCGACATCCAGGAGCTGCTCTCGGACACCGGCATGGGCCGGGCGCTCCACACCATCATCGGCCAGGGCCATCTGGACGACGTGCTCCAGGCCCGGCCGGAGGAGCGGCGGCAGTTCGTGGAGGAGGCCGCCGGCATCGCCAAGCATCGCCGCCGCCGGGAGCGGGCCGAACGCAAGCTGGCCGGGCTGGAGGTCGACCTCAACCGCCTGAACGACTTGGTAGGGGAGCTCCGCAGGCAGCTCAAACCGCTCAAGCAGCAGGCGGAGCTGGCCGAACGCCACGAGGTCCTGACCAGGGAGGCCACCGACCTGGCCCGCAAGCTGGCCGCCGCGCGCCTCCGCGACCTCTACGCCGACCGCGACCGCCGCCGTCCGGCGTGGCAGGAGGCCGAAACGCGGCAGGCAGAGGCCAGGGCGCGTCTGGGGGCGTTCGATGCCGAGATCGCCGAACTGGACGCCGAACGCACCGCCGCCGAGGCCGCCCTGACCGACGCGGAGTCCCGGCACGCTGCAGGCTCCGCGGCGCGTTCGGCCGCCGAGAGCCGGCTGCGCGTGGCCATCCGGGAGGAGTCGCGGGCCCGGGAGCGGCTGGCCGCCGCCTCGAACGGCGCCGGGCGGTTGTTCGCGGTGGAGGAGGAGCTCGAACGCATGCAGGCCGCGCTGGCCGAGGTGCAGGCAACGCTCGCGACCCGGGAGACGGAGCTGGAGGAGGCCGAACGGGCCTTCCGGGCCGCGGAGGCTTCCCGTCGGGACGCGGAGGACGAACGCCGCAGGCTAGCCGACGCAGCCGCCACCCGCCGAGCCCAAGCGGAGGCGCTGCAGACCGCCCTGGCCGGCCATTCGGCGGAGTCGGGGCGCCTGGCTGCCGCCTCTCGCGAGGTGCAGACGCAGGTCTCGGCGCTGGCGGCCAAGGTTGAGGCGCTGGAGGCCGACATCGAACGCCTCGACGCCGAGACCAGCCCCATCGTCGCCGAACAGAAGCGGCTGCAGGCCGAACGGACCGAGTTGGGCCGAACACTGGCGGGCCTGGCCGCCGAGGAGAAGGGCCTGCTGGCCAAGCAGGAACTGCTGGAGGCCAGGCGGGAGGAGCTTTCCGAGTCGGCCGGGGCGGCGTTCGCCCGGCGGCGCGGCGACAAGCCCATCGGCCTGCTCCGGGACCTGATCGAGGCGCCTCCCCAGTTGGCGGCGGCCCTCAAGTCCGCGCTGGGGGTGTTCGCCGACGCGGTGATCTATCCCACCGACGAGGCCGCGCTGGCCGATGCGATGGGCGCGGCGGGAACGGGCGTGACACTGGTGGGGATGGCCTCGGAGGAGGACGCCGCGGTCGCCTCCGCTTTGCCCTCGCTGTGGCTGCCCGCCTCCGCCGGCCGGCCGTTGCTGGAGGCGGTGAAGGTCGACCCACGGATCCGTTCGCTGGCCGCGACGCTGTTGAACGGCGTCTACCTGGTGAACAACCTGGCCGAGGCCGCTGTCCGCCACCGCCTGTATCCCGCGGCCCGCTTCGTTACCCCCGATGGCGGCGAGGTGGGGCCGTCGTTCGTTCGAACCTCCTCGGGGCAGGACGCGAGGCTCGACGCGGTCCGGCGGCAGGTGGCGGCGCTGGAACGCGAACTGTCCGGCGTTCGTCGCGGACTGCGGGAAGGCCGTCAACGGCTGGCCGAGATCGAACCGCGGCTGTCGGCGCTGGAGGAACTGGTCGCGGGCGCCGACGCCGCCATCAGGGCCGCGGCGGACGAGTTGGCGGCCGCGCAGGGCGAGCTGGGGTCGCTCCGGCGGGAGGGACAGATGGCGGCCGAACGCGCCGCCGCCGTGGAAGCCTCGGCCCACCAGGCCCGGGCGCGGCTCGAGGCCCGGGGCGAACCGCTCCCCGAGCCCCCCCCGCTTCCCCCGGTGGCCGAGGCGCCCGTGAACCTGCGGGTGGAGGTGGAGGCGCTTCGCCGGGACCGCCACCGCCTGGAGGCCGGTGTCGCACGGGCCC
>DAIMKN010000210.1:0-3172 GCA_036721725.1 Actinomycetota bacterium | reverse complement strand
GATGACGGGACGGACCACACGTTCGAAGGTCTCGTCGTCCAGCTCCCACAGGATCAATCCGGACCTGACCTCGAGCTGCCGGGCGGTCTCCGCCGGCGACTCGTCGAAGGTGGCCAGCCGCATCGGCACGGTCGCCGCCAGCTTCAGCCCGGCTCGCTCCGCCGGTTCACGGAGGGCGTCCGCATCGTCCATCCGGCGTTCGACCCCGAGCTCCAGGGACATGTCGAACAGCCACCTGTCGATCTCGTCCGCGGGCCGCTCCCGGCCGCGAGCCGGCGCCGCCACGTACCGGCCGCCCGGCGCGAGGACCCGTCCCACCTCCTGCAGCACGGCCTCCGGATCGCCCACGACGTGTAGGACCCACACGGAATACGCCTGCTCGAACGCACCGTCGGGGAACGGCATCCGGGAGGCGTCGGCCTGGGCCGCGCGGGGTCCGATGCGTTCGACCGCCCGCCCCAGCATCGCTGCCGAGATGTCCACGCCGGCCACGCCGAACCCGAGCCGGATAAGGGCGAGGGCCACGACGCCGGTCCCCATGCCGACTTCCAGGACAGGACGGCTCGAGTCGAGATGGGCCGCCAGTTCGGCGGCCACGCGTTCGCCGCGCTCCTCGCCACCTCGCGTCGCGTCGTAGCTCTCCGCGACGCGTTCGAAGCTCTTGGACGGCGTGACTTCCGGCACGTCAGGCGCCCTCAGATGGTTGGGCGATACTCGCCGAACACCGACCGAAGCGCGTCGCTGACCTCGCCCAGCGTGGCCCGGAGCCGCAGCGCTTTCCTCATGGGCGGCAGAAGGTTCGCGGTCCCCTTCGCCGCGTCCGTGACCTCGGCCAGCGCGCGGTCCACGGCTGACTGATCGCGCCCCGAACGCAACCGCCTGAGGCGTTCCTTCTGCGCCTCAACCTCGTTCGGATCGAGCGCCTGCAGCTCCGGCTGCGTGTCCTCCGGTTCGGTGAACCGGTTCACCCCGACCACGACACGTTCGCCGGACTCCACCGCCTGCTGGATGCGGAACGCGGCCTCGTGGATCTCGGCCTGCATCCATCCCGCCTCGATGGCCGGTACGCTGCCGCCCATCCCGTCCACCTTCTCGAGGTACTCCCATGCCCGGGTCTCGATCTCGTTCGTCAGCGACTCGACGAAGTACGAACCGCCCAAGGGGTCCGCCGTGTGAGTCACGCCGGTCTCGAACGCGATTATCTGCTGCGTGCGCAGGGCGATCTTGACGGCATGTTCGGTCGGCAGCGAAAGGGCCTCGTCGAACGAGTTCGTGTGGAGCGACTGCGTGCCGCCGAGGACCGCGGAGAGCGCTTCGAGCGCGGTCCGAACGACGTTGTTCTCGGGCTGCTGGGCGGTGAGGGTGACGCCGCCGGTCTGGGTGTGGAAGCGGAGCATGGCACTGCGCGGATCCTTGGCGGCGAACCGTTCGGTCATGATCCTCGCCCACATCCGCCGGGCCGCCCGGAACTTCGCCACCTCCTCGAAGAAGTTCTGGTGGCAGGCGAAGAAGAACGACAGGCGGAGCCCGAAGTCGTCGACGGCGAGCCCGGCGTCGAGGGCCGCCTGGACGTAAGCCATCGCGTTCGACAGGGTGAACGCGACCTCCTGGACCGCCGTGCAGCCGGCTTCGCGCATGTGGTAGCCGCTGATGGAGATCGTGTTCCACTTCGGGATCCGGTCCTGGCAATATCCGAACACGTCAGTGATCAATCTCATGGACGGGCGCGGCGGGTAGATGTAGGTTCCCCTGGCGGCGTATTCCTTCAGGATGTCGTTCTGGACCGTGCCGCCGATCCGGTCCGGACCGACGCCTTGCTCCTCGGCCACGAGCTCGTAGAGCAGCAGCAGGATCGCCGCGGTGGCGTTGATGGTCATGGAGGTGGTGACCTGGTCCAGGGGGATCGCGTCGAACAACAACCGCATATCGTCGAGCGAGTCGATGGCCACGCCGGTCTTGCCGACCTCGCCCTCCGCCCGGGCATGGTCGCTGTCGTAGCCCATCTGCGTGGGCAGGTCGAACGCCACGGAGAGCCCGGTCTGACCGTGGTCGAGCAGGTACCGGAACCGCTCGTTCGTGTCCTTGGCCGTTCCCATGCCGGCGTACTGCCGCATGGTCCACAGGCGGCCGCGGTACATCGTGGGATACACGCCGCGCGTGAACGGCGGCTCCCCCGGGACGCCGAGGTCCCGTGACGGGGCCAGGCCGTCGGTCGCCTCCGGCCGGTAGAGCGGCTGGATCTCGATCCCCGAGTCAGTGACCCGCCGGTCCTCGCGTTCGGCCTGCCCGTCCTGCGTGGCGCTCACCTTCGAAGCCTACCCGAGTGGTGTTCGGGCCAAAGCGGCCAGCGCCTCGTCGTGGAGGACGCCGTTGGTCGAGATGGCCGTGCCGCCGTCGGCCCTCGGCCGGCCCTCGAAGTCCGTGAACCGGCCGCCCGCCTCCTCCACGATGACGGAGACGGCGGCGAGATCCCACAGGCTGACCTCGGCGTCGGCGGCGATCTCGGCCGAGCCTTCGGCGACCAGCATGTGCATCCAGAAGTCACCGAAGCCCCGGCTCCGCCAACATCGCCGGGAGAGCTCGAGGAACGCGTCGAGCAAGCCCGAGTCCCGCCACGTTCTCAGGCCGCCGAAGCACAGTTGGGCGTCGCCAAGCCGAGCGACCTCGGACACGTGGATAGGCGTGGCTCCGCCGGTTCGTCGCGGCCGGGACCGGTCGGTCCGGCCAACGCGCCCTCGCCTCTGGCTGCCCACCACCGGCGGCCGAGCGCGGGGGCGGAGGCCACACCGACCTCGAGCCGCCCGTCGCGTTCGACCCCGATCAGCGTGGCGAACACAGGCACGCCGCGAACGTAGTTCTTCGTTCCGTCGATCGGATCGAGGATCCATCGCACCGGGCCGCCCCCACTCGCACCGAACTCCTCACCCAGAACGGCATCCGCCGGCCGGGCCGCCCCCAGCCGGGCCCGCACCATCTCCTCATCGCCGCGGTCGACCTGGGTGACCGGCGTCAGATCCGGCTTCGTCTCCACCCGTAGGTCGAGCGAACGGAACCCGGCCATCGTCATCCGATCGGCCTCGTCCGCCAGCGCCAGCGCCAGTTCGAGGTGCTCCTGCAACGGTTTCCTCCCGACCGGCCGAGATCGCTCGCCGATCGTGCCCAGCCTACGAGG
>DAIMKN010000209.1:0-3192 GCA_036721725.1 Actinomycetota bacterium | reverse complement strand
TCGCCGACATCGACCGCGCGTTCGACGACGCGAACGCCCGAAGGGTCCCCCGCGCGGCCCTGGTCCCCTAGCACCGCCGTTCGTTCGCCAGCGCCCGCAGGACGGGGATGGCGGCGATCTTCTCCTCGGCGAGGTCGGTCCAGATGATGCCCGGCGGACGCTTGGATCTGCCGGGCCGAACGACCTCGTCGGGCGTGACGATGAGGTCGACCCGGAAGTCGTGGGCGGTCTCCGGAAGTGACTCGTCGACGAGCTGCAGCGGGTGGACGGTGGTGGCGATAACGGTGGTCTCGTCGACCAGGCCGGCCTCGGTCAGCAGCGCGAACTCCAGGTCCGAGTAGCCACCACCCTTGCCCACCCGCGCACCGGAGCGGCCGACCGCGACCGTGCCGCACACGACCAGGTCGATTCGTGACATCTGACCGATGGCCACCGGCCGGCCGTGGTCCATGGCGCCCTTTATGGACGCGGCTGCCCGCGGCGACACCTCCAACCGGCGCGGGTCGATCAGCACGAACGGCCGAGGTTCGGCGAGCTTCGGGACCGCCATATACAACCGCTTGCCGTCGGCGAGGGCCCGGGTTCGAATGGGAAGCTGTGGCGAATCCGGGTTGCACTTGATGGTGGCAGCGGCGCGCCACTCGTCGGTCTCGGCGAGTCGTTCGGCGGCGCGTTCGGCGCCGGGGAAGTGCGGGATGCGGCCGACGGGTCCAGGAAACCGAAACGCACCTTGGCGCATGCGCTCCCACACGACATCGCGAACCTGCTGCTTGTCGTCCACCACCGCCAGAGGACTACCGGTCGAAGCCCATGCGCAGCGCGCCGTCGAGGCGGATGACCTCGCCGTTCAGCAACGGGTTCTCGATTATCTGTCGGACCATCAACGCGAAGTCCTCCGGCCGTCCCAGGCGGGCGGGGTGGGGGACCGTTCGAGCCAGCTCGGTCCGCGCGACCTCGGGGAGCTGGGCCAGCATCGGGGTGTCCATGACGCCGGGGGCGATGGCCACGCAGCGGATCTGGCGCGAGGAGAGGTCGCGAGCTATGGGAAGCGTCATGGAGACGATGCCGCCCTTGGACGCGGCGTACGCGGCCTGTCCGGTCTGCCCGTCGAACGCCGCGATGCTCGCGGTGTTGATGATGACACCGCGTTCCTCCTCGTCCACCAGATCCTGCTTCGACATCTGCGCTGCCGCCAGTCGCGTGACGTTGAACGTCCCCACGACGTTGACCTCGACGACCTTGGCGAAGATCTCCAGCTGGTGGGGACCTTGCCTGCCGACCGTTCGGCCCGCCCAGGCCAGGCCGGCGCAGTTCACGGTGATGTGCAGCCCGCCGAACCTTTCGACCGCCAGTTCGACCGCGGCCGTCACGTCGGCTTCTGACGTGACGTCGGCCGGGGCGAACGCGGCGTTGGTTCCGAGTTCCTGCGCGACCTGTTCGCCCTTCGAAGAAGCAAGGTCCAGCAGGACCACGTTCGCGCCTGCGTCGAGCAACGCGTCGACGGTGGCCCGGCCGAGGCCCGAGGCTCCGCCGGTGACGAGCGCGGTTCTTCCGGCTATCTGCACAGCGGTCCCTTTGGGCCGGTGGTCATCCGGAGTCTCCACCGACCTGCTCGATGCCGAGATCCTGGAAGGTCAGCAACGGCTCGTACGGTGTGCCTCGGGCCTCCATGGCCGCCCGGGCCGCGCGGCCACGATCGACCAACGTCACCGCCAGCACGGTGGTGGCGCCCACGTCATCGATAGCGTCGATGGCCTGCAGCACGGACTTCCCGGTGGTTACGACGTCGTCAAGCACCACGACGCGGTCGCTCGCGGAGAGGTCCGCGCCCTCGATCAGACGTTGCCGGCCGTGGCCCTTGGCCTCTTTTCGAACGGAGAACCACCGCTTCCCGCCAGCCACTGCGATGGCGTGGGAAAGGTGATCGGCGCCCATGGTCAGCCCGCCCACTGCATCGAACTCGATCCCTCGTTCACGGGCCAGTGCGATCACGCATTTGGCCGCCAGCAGCAGATCCTTCCCGTCGGCCAGCGCGCGTTTGCCGTCGATGTAATCGTTGCTCCATTGGCCGGAGGAGAGTTGGAACGGCTCGGTGCGGCGCTCATAGCCCTTCTGGGAGACCAGCTCCAGCAGCCGTTCGCGAAGCCGAACGAGTTCCTCCGGGCCGGACGCGGATTGCCCCTGCGTGTCGGCGGGCGGTTCGCTCAGCGTCAAGCCGCTCCTCCTTCGTGCAGCCCTGGTAGCCAACGTCGTGACCTGGTTCGTGGCGCAGCCTACACAAAGTCGGCCGCCAGAGGCTGAACGGTGGTGTCTCAGTTTGGCCAGTTGGCCCAGAGTAGCCACGCCGCGAAGGCGAGCGTCGAAAGGGAGAACACCACGCGGCGGGGCCAGGTCGCCAGCATCCAGAGAAAGGGCCGGTAGAAGTCAAGTCGATAGCCTTCCTCCTGCCGCTGCCGTGAGTCTTTCGTCATCCGACGCTGCATCCATCGCGGCGTGACCAGTACCAGTACCGTATCGGCTAGCGCAACGACCGCGAACATGATGGGGAAGACGAGACGCAACGTCATCCGCGCACGGTAGGCATCGCAGTTAGGTAGCTCAAGCCGTTCAGTCGAGAAGCCGGGCGATCTCCGAGAGCGAACCGGTTGAACGGAAGGTGCCGCGTTCGTGCCTCAAGGCGTGATGACGATCGGAGTGCCGGGCTGGAGCAGCGGGATGAGCTGCTGAAGCGGGCCGGCGGCGACGTGGATGCAGCCGGCGCTCGAGCCGCGCCCGATGGAGCCGGGGTCGTTCGTGCCGTGGATGGCGATCTGGTTGCCGCCGCCCCAGCCGGCGGCAGGTGCGTCTGGGTGGCCGAGAGTCCGAACGCGAACGCGCCGAACGCCCCGCTCGCGGCGACGCGGTCGGTGACGAAGAACCGGCCGGCCGGAGTCGGAGACGCTGGGGCGCCGGTGCCGACGACCGTTCGAAGGATCACGTTCGTTCCACGGAGGACCGTGAGTTCGTGGCGGGCCAGCGAGATCTGCACGCTGATGGTCGTGGTCGAACGGGTCAGCCCAGCCAGGCGGATCCAGCCGGTGGCGTTCGGCTTGCCGGACCACGGCAGGGTGACCTCGCCGTAGCGGCCGTCGCTCGATGTGCGCAGGACCCAGGCCGTGAGCGGCTGGTGGAGGTAGAGGGAAGAGGAGGGCA
>DAIMKN010000208.1:0-3221 GCA_036721725.1 Actinomycetota bacterium | reverse complement strand
GGCGGGGCGTTCGCGCTGTTCGAGCCCGAACAGCAGACCCTGTTGCAGGATCACATCGTGGCGCCGGAGGGCCGGATCCATTTCGCCGGCGAACACTGTTCGCTGTACCACGCGTGGATCCAGGGCGCCCTCGAGTCCGGCATCCGCGCCGCGAACGCCATCCACCAGGCGCCGGCGGCCATGACGGCGCGGACCGACCCGGAATAGCGGCCGGGGCGGGGGCGTTCGAGCCTTCGAACGCTTCTTTCACACGATCAAGGAGGCTATCCGATGCCTGCGGTCACCGCCGACGTACTCACCCTTCCCCGCCTGAGCGAGCCTGAACTCGACGCAGTGGAACGACCCGTGCTCGCGGTGACGACCGCGCCGAGCGGCTTGGAGGGAGAGGGATTCCCGGTCCGGCGGGCGTTCGCCGGGGTCGACCTCGCGGCCCTGGATCCGTTCGTGCACATGGACCAGATGGGCGCGGTCGACTACGGCCCGGGTGAGCCGAAGGGGACGCCGTGGCACCCCCACCGCGGGTTCGAGACCGTGACCTACATGATCGACGGGACGTTCCAGCATCAGGACTCCCACGGCGGTGGCGGCGTGATCAAGGACGGCGCGACCCAGTGGATGACGGCCGGCGCGGGCATCCTGCACATCGAGACGCCGCCCGAGGCCCTGGTCATGAGCGGCGGACTGTTCCACGGGATCCAGCTATGGGTGAACCTTCCGGCGAGCTCGAAGTTCACCCCTCCCGCCTATCAGAGCATCGAGGCCGAACAGGTCTCGCTGATCTCCTCGCATGACGGTGGCGCGCTGGTTCGCGTCATCGCGGGGGCGATCGCGGACTACGCGGGGCCCGGTTCGACCCACACTCCCATCACGCTCGTCCACGCCACGATCTCGCCCGGGGCGCGGCTCCGTCTCCCCTGGAGGGCCGACTTCAACGCCCTGGTCTACGTGCTGGCCGGCTCGGGGAGCGTCGCGCAGGTGGGCCGGCCGATCTCGGCCGGGCAGCTCGCGGTGTTCGGTCCCGGCGACCACCTCACGGTTTCGGCTGCCGGCAGGCAGGACGGCACCAGCGCGAACCTGGAGGTCCTCGTCCTGGGCGGGCGCCCCATCGGCGAGCCGGTCGTGACGTACGGGCCGTTCGTCATGAACACCGAACAGGAGCTGGTCGAGGCCATCGCGGACTACCGGGCCGGGCGGCTCGGGGTCATCCCCGCGAACGCCCTCATGCCGCACGTCCCGGCCGCAGGCTGACGCTCCCGGCGGCGGGCCCGCTCAGTTGGTGATCTGCGTGGTCGCCGACGCCTGGTTGTTCACCGGCGTCTGATACGTGACGTCGCCTGCCACCGTGGCGACGTTCGTGATCGTCCCCGCGCTCACGGCCTGCGTCACGATGGTGACGGTGACCACCACGCCGGGAGCGAGGGTGCCGATGTCACACGTCACCCGCCGCCGGACCCCCTGGCAGGTCCCGGCGCTCGTGGTGACGGACGTGAGCGAGAGCCGGCGGCCGAGCGTGTGGGTCAGCGTCGTGCCGAGTGATCGGTTGGGGCCGGCGTTCGTGACGGTCACGGTGTACGTCAAGGTGTTGTTGACGGTGACCGGATGGGCGAGTCCGACGTGGTGACGTTCGGGTTGTCCGGCGCGACCTTCACGGGGATGGTGCTTCCTTGCGCGCTGAAAGCTGCCCGGATGTCGCCCGAGATCGTCAGGGATCCGGAACGAGCCCGACATCGCCCTCCAGCCGGACCGCGATCTCGCCCGGTTCGTCTTCGATGTTCCATCGCCTGAAGAACTCGCTCGCGCCCTCCCGCGAGTCCCAGCACGCCACCGCGTAGAAGGCTGAACCGTCCTGCGCCTGCCACGCCCGGTGGAACCTGCACCCGAGCTCCCGGGCGCTCGCCTGCATCTCGGGCGTGATGCGTTCGACGCGCTTGCGGTACAGGTCCTCCGCGGTCTGCCCGTCGGGGGTCGGACAGGGGACCACGAACAGGATCCACATCTCGGGCCTCAGCTCCGATCTCGGGCGGCGGCCCATGGTAGCCGGTCGCACCGCGCGCGCGAGAGATGGACCCGAGCGTTGACGTTCAGGGGACCGCGCCGGGATGCTGGACGGATGGCGGCCGGAGCGGTTCGAAACGTTCGGCCCCGCCTCCGCAGATCGCAGGGACCCGGGTTCGTCGCGAGGTACCGGCCACTGTGGCGGATGCGCGTCTACGTGACTCCCGCATGGCGGCGAGGGCTGTTCATGCTCGGCTGCGCGGCGCTGGGGGTGGGGGCCAGCATCGTGATCCCTCTCGTCACGCGCGCCATCATCGACGGCCCCATCCGCCACGGCGACCGCGGCCGGATCTACCCGATGTTCTCCCTCGCCCTCGGACTCGGCATCGCGGAAGGAGGCTTCATTTTCGCCCGGCGGTGGGTGCAGATCCGGGCGGTCCTGCAGGTCGAACGCCAGATCCGCGGCGACCTCTACGGACACCTGCAGCGCCTCCCCGTCGCGTTCCACGACCGCTGGCAGACCGGCCAGCTGTTGTCGAGGGCCACGACGGACCTTTCGACCATCCGCCGGTTCTTCGGCTTCGGGGCGATCTTCCTGGTCATCAACTTCCTGCAGTGCGTGGCCGTGATGATCCTGCTCATGGCCCTGAACTTCTGGCTGGGGCTGTTCGTCGCGGTCACCAGCGTTCCCGTGGTCTGGCTGGGGAAGCGGTTCGGGCACGGGTACGCGGACGTGTCCCGGCGGATCCAGGACCAGCAGGGCGACCTGGCCACCCTGGTGGAGGAGGCGGCCACGGGCATCCGCGTGGTGAAGGCGTTCGGGCGGGGACCGCTCATGCAGCAACGGTTCGGGGTCTCGGCTCGAACGCTGCGAGGATCGTCCATCGAGAGCGTTCGGCTGCGGGCCCGCTTCTGGTCGCTGCTGCAGCTCATCCCGAACCTCACCATGGCCGGCATCGTCCTGCTCGGGGCGAACGCCGTCGCCCACGGCTCGCTCACCCTGGGTGAGCTGGTGGCGTTCGCCGCGCTGCTGGTGCTCTTGCAGTGGCCGGTCATCGACCTGGGATGGATCCTGTCGATGGCCCAGGAGGCGGCGACGGCAGCCGAACGCTTCTACGAGGTGTTCGACGAGAAGCCGGCGGTGGCCGACCGTTCCGGCGCGGTCCCGCTCGTCCACGGCCGAGGCCGGTTGACGTTCGATGACGTTTCCTTCCGGTACCCGGGAG
>DAIMKN010000207.1:0-3249 GCA_036721725.1 Actinomycetota bacterium | reverse complement strand
GGAAGTTGTCGGCGTCCAGGTAATCGCCGAACCCCTTCGCCGGGAGCACGTTCACATGGACGTCGCCGTCGGTCTCGCCGCGGGTGATGCTGACCACGCCCTGCACCCAGCGGCAGTTCCCCAGGATCTCCAACCGCACCGGGTCGTACACACCTCGCAGCGGGGTGGAGGGACATGGCAGTGGTCCGGCCGTCGGCTTCGGGGTGGGATGAGGCTTGGGTTTCGGGGTCTTCCGAGGATGACCGGGGGTCGGGGTTGTTGGGCACCCGAACGAACACCCGCCACCCGGGGGCTGGACAGACGGAGGTGGAGGTTGCCGCGACGCAATCGGCACCGCCCCAACGCCCACCGAACCCGACGCGCCCACCGCGACGGCGCCCGCCACCAGCGCCACGGCCACCGCGGCCTGCAGCGGACCGGGGAGCCGGCGGTACGCGCGCCACCCGCGGCGAGCAGCAGAGGAAGAGGGAGTTCGAATATTCATGGCAAGGCATCATGGACCGATCGGGTCGATCCCGAGTCGGGGTCCACACTGACTCCCACCGCCGGCCTGGGTCGAGGGTTCGAGCACGGGTGGCGGAGGTCTGAAGGGGGGTCGTTCGCACCCGAACGTATGGCGCGGCATTCGTCGAGGTGGGCGCACCCATCATCGTCATCTCGTCCGCGGGGCTGAGCAGCCGCTCGGTTGGGCCGGGATTTCGATACGAGACGGTTGCGTTTCTCAAGACATCCCGGTACCATCGACGAGATACGCGACGCTGCCGTTTCGGAAAGGAACCTCTCACGTGAACGACCAGGACGTGTACCACCGGAGGTGGTGGATCCTCGGGGTCCTGTGCCTCAGCCTGCTGGTGATCGGCCTCGACAACACCATCTTGAACGTGGCCCTGCCCACGCTCGTTCGAGCCATCCACGCCTCGAACAGCCAGCTCCAGTGGATGGTCGACAGCTACACGCTCGTGTTCGCCGGCCTCCTGCTGACCGCGGGAAGTCTGGGCGACCGGTTCGGCCGGCGCTACGCGCTGGCGACGGGCCTCGCCATCTTCGGGGCCGGTTCGGTCCTGTCGGCGTTCGCCGGCTCCCCCGCCGTGCTGATCTTCACGCGTTCGATCATGGGCATCGGCAGCGCGCTCATCATGCCCGCCACCCTGTCCATCCTGACGAACGTCTTCCCGCCGGCCGAACGCGGCCGAGCCATCGGCATCTGGGCGGGCGTGTCGGGCCTGGGCATCGCCATCGGCCCGGTCACGGGAGGATGGCTGCTCGAACACTTCTGGTGGGGCTCGGTGTTCCTGGTGAACGTCCCGGTCGTGCTGTTCGCGCTGGTCATGGGCCGGCTCATCGTGCCGAACTCGAAGGACCCGGCCGCGCCGAAGCTCGACCTGGTCGGGGCGGGCCTGTCCATCGTGGCGTTGGTGTCCCTGGTCTACGGCATCATCGAGGCGCCCACGAAGGGCTGGGGCTCCAGCGAGATCCTGGGCGCGTTCGGCATCGGCGTCCTCTTCCTGATCGTCTTCGTGGCCTGGGAGCTTCGCACCGAACACCCCATGCTCAACATCTCGTTCTTCCAGAACGCACGCTTCACCGCGGCCAGCATGTCGGTGACGCTCGTGTTCTTCGCGCTGTTCGGCTCGCTGTTCTTCCTGACGCAGTACTTGCAGTTCGTGCTGGGCTACACGGCGCTGCAGGCGGGGGTGCGGGTCGCCCCCATCGCGCTCGCCATCATGATCGCCGCGCCGACCAGCGGCCGGCTGGTGGCGAAGCTCGGCAACAAGGTGATGGTGTTCGTCGGGATGACCATCGTGGCGGGCGGGCTGTTCCTGCTTTCCCGCGCCACGCTCTCCTCCGGCTACGGCCTGGTCGCCGTCGGTCTTCCCGTCCTCGGGTTCGGCATGGGCGCGGCCATGACGCCCGCCACCGAATCGATCATGGGATCGCTGCCGCTGGGCAAGGCCGGGGTCGGTTCGGCCATGAACGACACCACGCGCCAGATCGGCGGCGCGCTGGGCGTGGCCGTCCTGGGGAGCATCATGACATCGGTCTACCAGTCGCAGATCGCGCCGGCCCTCCACCTTCTGCCCGCCGCGGCCGCGGCGGCGGCGAAGGGCTCGGTCGGAGCGGCCATCGTCATCGGCAACCGCATCGGCGGCGCGGCGGGACAGGCGCTGGCCGACGCCGCCCGGACCTCGTTCATCCACGCCATGGACCGCGGCCTGCTGGCCGGAGCGATCGTGGCCATGGCCGGCGCGCTGGTGTCCCTGATCTGGCTCCCGAGCCGCCCCAAAGACGCCGAGGCCATCGAGGCCGAACTCGAACGCGTCACCGCCGCCGTCGTCCCACAGCCCGCCGGCCGGCTCGCGGAACGAGCCTGACCATGTCCGAGGCGACGATCGCGCCGGTCGAGGACCGGGTCGAACGTGCCCCCGGCCGTCCCCGCAACGCCGACTGCGACACGGCGATCTTGGCCGCGACCGCCGAACTCTTGGGCGAGTGCGGCTACGGGCGCCTCTCCATCGAAGGCGTCGCGGCACGGGCCGGCGTGGGCAAGAGCACCATCTACCGCCGGTGGCCCTCCAAGGTTCCGCTGGTGATCGACGCCGTGGCGTGCCTGCACGAGACGGCCGTGCCTGCGGAGGACGAGGACACACGCCAGGCCCTGGTCATGAGCCTCAGCCGCTTCATCCACCTGCTCTCCGAGTCACCGGCCGGGCCGGTCCTGTTCGGGTTGATCGCGGAGCTTCCCCGCAACCCGGACCTGGCCCGGGCGGTGCGCGAGGAGCTGCTGTCGAAGCGGCGGAGCCGGGTGTTCGCCATCCTCCAGCGAGGCATCGAACGCGGCGAGCTCCGCGAGGACACCGACCTCGAACTCACCGCCGATCTCCTGGCCGGGCCGGTGTTCGTTCGGCTGATGATCACCGGGGGTCCCACACCGCCCGACCTGGCCGAACGCGTCGTCGATCAGGTCCTCGCCGGCCTCCGCCGTACGTGATCACCGCGATCCCGTCGCTGGGGTCATCCCTCCGGCGGGCCCAGCCCGTCGTCGACGGAGAGCTCCAGGCCGGGGATCAGGGGAGACACGAGCCGGTCGGCCCGGGACAGAAGCCCGTGGTGAACCGTACCGGCCGTGCTCCAAGCGGTAGACCTCCACGCGGTCGGATTCGAGATCGACGTACCAGTATTCGAGCACCCCTTAGGCTTAGCCCGGATCCACCGACGGAATCCTGAGAAGTGGCGACGCTAACTCACGAA
>DAIMKN010000206.1:0-3259 GCA_036721725.1 Actinomycetota bacterium | reverse complement strand
CGTTCAGCGTGGTGGCCAGACGGTGGAGCTCATCGCGGCTCCGGGGCACGGCCACCCGTTCGTCCAGTCCGTCCAGGCCGATGGCCGCGGCCTCCCCGGTCATCCGGGACACCGGGCGGAGGGCCGAACGGGCCAGCCAGAATCCGCCGCCACCCGCCACCGCAAGCGCCACCGGGCCTGCCACCAGCAGCAGCAGGACGAGCGAGTGCACCGAACGGTCCACCGCTTCCAGCCCGTCCGCCACCACCAGCACGCCGCGGCCGTGCGGGAGCCGCTCGGCGAGCAGCCGGAACGTCTCGCGGTCTCCTCCTAAACGACCGGTCAGCCGAACGGGCCCGTTCGCGGCTTGCCGCACCACCGCGGGGTCGACCATGGGCGCGGCCGAGACCGCGTCGCCGGAGGTCTCGGCGATCCGGCCGTCGGGCGTCAGGAGCTCGGCGGCCGACTCCGAACGGACCAGATCGCGGAGCGCCGCGTCGCTGATGTCCTGGAACTCGCCGTCCCCGGCTCCCTGGAGGCCGAGCGAGATCTGGGCGGCCCTCGACGTGAGCGACGCGTCCACCCCGCGCACCAGGTCCGCGCGCAGCCGCAGCACCAGGAACACGCTGAGCGCCGACAGGATCGCCGCCAGCAGCAGCACGTACCACAGCGTCAGCCGAACGCGGATGGGCAGGCTCACTGCGTTCGGACCCCGTAGCCGACACCGCGAACGGTCCGGATGAACGGCCGGCCGAAGGGGCGTTCGAGCTTCCTCCGGAGGTAGCCGACGTAGACGTCGACGACGTTCGACCCGCCCCCGTACTCGTAATCCCACACATGGTCGAGCAGCCGCGTCCGCGAGACCACCTCGCCCGGATGACGCATCAGGTATTCGAGCAGCGCGAACTCCCGCGCCGACAGCTCCACGGCCTGGCCCGCGCGCGTCACCGCGTGCGCCGCCGGGTCGAGTTCGACGTCGCCCACGCAGAGGACCTGCGGCCGCTCGGACGGACCGCGACGGATGAGGGCGCGCAGCCTCGCCAGGAGCTCGCCGAACGCGAACGGCTTCACCAGATAGTCGTCCGCCCCGACGTCGAGCCCACGGATGCGGTCGTCCACGGCATCTCGGGCCGTGAGCATCAGGACGGGGACCCACCGCCCTCGAGCCCGCAGCGCCTTGCACACGGCGAACCCGTCACGACGGGGGAGCATGACGTCCAGCACCACCGCGTCGTAGGTCTCGTTCGAGGCGCGGGCCAGGCCCTCGTCGCCGTCGGGGGCGACGTCGGCCGTCCAGCCCTCGTGTTCCAGCCCCCGCCGGATGGCCCGGGCCATCTTGACCTCGTCCTCGACGATGAGGATCCGCATTACGCTCCTTCGAGAGGGTCTGCCCGCTCAGTCTGGACCGGTCAGGTGAGCGCGCGATGAGAGTTTCCTGCGAATCGCTCTCATCTCACCCTCCTCTCATCCCTCCCGGGTAGAACTTGCCGTCTACCTGTCGAACGCTTGTCTTCGTGAAAAACGGAAGGAGCACCTCATGCCATCACGCAGACTTCGGTTACCTGCCGTCCGAGCCGCAGCTCTGGTCGTGGCCTCCGCCGGCCTTCTGGCGAGCGTGGCCTGCAGTCATTCCAGCGCGGGGCCAACATCGCCCACCAGCCCGACCACCGGCCCCCCATTGACGACGACGCCGGTCTCGATTCCTTCATCGTCAAGCCCGGGAAGCTCTCCGGTCCCCACGGAGTCGCCCGTTCCGGCGGAGAGCAACCCACCCGGCGACATCCCGGACAACACGGCGTTCGTGGTCTATCGATCGAGCGCCGGTGGGTTCCAGATCCGCGTTCCGGAGGGCTGGGGGAAGCGGTCCACCGCCTCCAGCGTGAGCTTCATCGACAAGCTGAACGAGATCCAGATGTCGTGGCAGGCCGCGTCCGCCGCGCCGACCGTGGCGTCGGCTCGTTCGACGGATCTCCCGCAGCTGCAGCGAACGGTTCGCGCGTACAGGTTCGTGCAGCTGCAGGCGAAGACGCTTCCCGGAGGGCCGGCCGTGCTGATCAGGTATCAGGAGAATAGCGAGCCGAACACGGTGACGGGCAAGCAGTACCGCCTGGACGTGCTGCGGTTCGAGCTCTACAAGAGCGGGCGCGAGGCCTTCATCACGCTGTCGTCGCCGGTGGGGGCGGACAACGTGGACCCGTGGCGCATCGTCTCCGAGAGCTTCACGTGGGCGTGACGAACACCCCCCCGCCGGGCCCGGCGCTGGAGGCGCACGAGCTGTACCGCTTCTACCACGCGGAGGACGACGAGACGTTCGCCCTCCGCGGCGTGTCGATGAGCCTGGGCGCCGGCGAGATGGTGGCCGTTGTGGGCCCCTCAGGGAGCGGGAAGTCGACGCTGCTGGCCTGCCTGGCGGGCCTGGACGAGCCGGACGGCGGCTACGTCGTCGTGGCCGGTGACCGGATGACGCGGCGGTCGGAGGCCGTTCGCGCGGCTCTGCGAGCCCGGTCGATCGGGATGCTGCTGCAGTCCGGCAACCTGCTGGATCACCTCTCGGTGGCCCAGAACGTTCGACTGGCAAGGTCCCTGGCGCCTCGAGCCGGCAACGCGGAGGACGACCTCCTCGGTCCGCTCGGGTTGGACGCGCGCCGGGACGCCCGCCCCACGACGCTCTCCGGCGGCGAGGCCGCCCGGGCCGGCCTGGCCGTGGCCCTGGCGAACGACCCGCCGGTCCTGTTGGCCGACGAGCCGACCGGCGAGGTGGACGCCCGCAACGAGGCCGTCGTGCTGGATCTGCTGCGGAAGCGAGCGTCGAACGGCGGCTCGGTGCTCGTGGTCACCCACAGCGACCGGGTTGCCGAGCAGGCCGACAGGGTCATCCGCCTGTCGGACGGGCGGGTCTCAGGTGACTGAGCCGGTGATCCGTGCCGACGACGTGAGCCGAACGTTCGGCTCCGGGACCTCCGCCGTCCAGGCCGTGCGCGGCGTGTCGTTCGAGATCTCCCAGGGCGAGTGCGTCGCCCTGGTCGGACCTTCGGGGAGCGGGAAGTCCACCTTGCTGCACCTCATGGCGGGGCTGGACGAACCCACATCCGGCACGATGACGTGGCCGGCCATCGGGGCCGCGTCCTCGCTCCGGCCGGGACCGGTCGGCGTGGCCTTCCAGGGCCCCAGCCTCCTGCCGCCCCTGTCGGTCTCAGAGAACGTCGCCTTGCCGCTGCTGCTGGCGAGCGGCTCGCCTGACGCGGGGAAGGACGAGGTCGAACGCCTCCTGGTCCTCCTG
>DAIMKN010000205.1:0-3296 GCA_036721725.1 Actinomycetota bacterium | reverse complement strand
GCCGCACGTGTTCGGCTAAGGTCTGGGTTACGGGCGCGCTCGGAGAACGCGAGCCTCTGCGCCCGTCACTGACCCACTCCAGGGAGGTTCCATGAACAAGGTATTGGTGGTCGGGGGGACCGGCTACGTCGGCTGCGTCCTCATCGACGAGCTGCTGGCCAAGGGCTACTCCGTCAAGGTGCTCGACCGGATGTTCTTCGGCCGCGAGCCCGCGTCGGAGTTCCTGGACCGCGTCGAGCTCATCGTCGACGACATGCGCGACGTGAACGAGTCCCACGTGGCGGACTGCATGGCCGTCATCAACATCGGCGGCCTGTCGAACGACCCCACCGCCGAGTTCAATCCCAAGGCGAACGAGGAGCTCAACACCCACGCCAGCATCCGGGTGGCCGAGGTGGCGAAGAAGGCCGGCGTGCCGCGACTCATCTTCGCCAGCACGTGTTCGATCTACGACCGGGGGGTGGGCGAGGAGGTCCACGACGTCCTGCTCGACGAGGAGTCGGACGTCTCGCCCAAGGCCGCCTACGCCACGTCCAAGCTCGCCGCCGAACAGGCCATCCTGGCGCTGGCCTCCGACGACTTCCACCCCGTCTCGTTCCGCAAGGGCACCATCTTCGGGTTCAGCCCGCGGATGCGCTACGACCTGGTGGTGAACGCGTTCGTCAAGGACGCCCTGTCCAAGGGCCGCCTGTCGCTGCACTACGGCGGCGCGATGTGGCGCCCGCTCATCGACGTGAAGGACGTGGCCCGGGCCTACGTCATGGCGCTGGAGGCCGAGACCGAACAGATCCACGGCCAGATCTTCAACCTGAGCGCCGGCAACTTCCGCATCTCCGAGCTCGCCCTGCGCGTGGCGAACACCCTGCGCGACCTGGACGTCGAGGCCCAGCTGGACGTCGACTACACCTACCGGATGGTGCGCAGCTACCGCGTCTCCGGCGACAAGATCCTGCGCGTGCTCGGCTTCCAGCCCCGGGTGAGCGTCGAGGAGTCCGTGACGAACATGGTCCACGAGATCCGCAAGCGCGAACTCACGGACTTCACCAACCCCCGCTACTACAACATCGAATGGATGAAGCTGCTGGAGGAGGCCGTGGAGATCGTGGCCAAGCACGGCTACGTGCTGTCCAAGCCCGACTTCCAGCCGCAGGCGCAGCCGAACGCGGGCGGGTCGAACGGCGCCGCCAAGGCCGCCGCGCGGACCTGACGGCCACCCGATGAAGCTGCTCGTCCTCGGAGGCTGGGGCCAGCTCGGGTCCGACCTGGCGGCGGTGGCGGCCGAACAGGGCCACGAGCTCGTTCGGCCCCGCCGTGCGGACGCCGACGTCACGGACCCCGCGACCGTCTCTCGCGCGGTGGGGGAGGCCCGGCCGGACGCCGTCATCGACGCCGCCGCCTTCCACAAGACCGAGGTGTGTGAGGTCGAACCGGCCCAGACGTTCGCGGTGAACACGATCGGCGCGCGCAACGCGGCGGTCGCTGCGCGCGAACACGGCGCGCGGTTCGTGTTCGTCAGCTCCGACTACGTGTTCGACGGGGACAACCCGCACGGGTACACCGAGGACCACAGCCCGGCGCCGGTCAACCTGTACGGCGTGTCGAAGATGGCGGGGGAGCGGGCCGTGGCGAACGCGGCGCCGGACTCGCTGGTGGTGCGGGGCTCCGGGTTGTTCGGCCACGCCGGCTCGTCGGGGAAGGGCGGCAACTTCGTGGAGACCATGCTGACGAAGGCGGCGAACGGCGACGCCATCTCCGTGGTCGACGACATCTTCTTCTCACCGTCGGCTACCCACGACATGGCCGGGCGCATCCTGCTGCTGCTCGAACACCGGGTGCCTCCCGGCATCTATCACGCGACGAACACGGGGTCGTGTTCGTGGTACGCACTTGCCCGCAAGATCTTCGAGCTGGCCGGCGTGGACGCGAAGCTCTCGCCCCGTCCGCTCGGCGAGGAGAACGTGCGGCGGCCGCGCTCGTCCATCCTGCTCGACACGCGCAGCGCGGTGCTGGGGCTTCCTGCCAACCGTTCGTGGGAGGACGCGCTGGCCTGGTATCTGGCCAACCGGCCCGCCACGGGGAGTTCGGAGGCATGACCAAGGGCCTGCGCATCGCCGTCATCGGCTGCCGCGGCATCCCGGCGGGCTACGGCGGGTTCGAGACGTTCGCCGAGGAGCTCACGCCGCGGCTGGTCGAACGCGGCCACGACGTCACCGTGTACTGCCGCAAGGGCTACACCGGCGACGTGCTGGCCGACGAGTACAAGGGCGTCAGGCTCCGCTACACGCCGTACCTGAAACGCCGGGAGCTCGAACAGCTCTCCCACGAGTTCACCTGCATCGCCGACTCGGTCCGGCGACCGTTCGACATGTACTACTTCCTGGGGACGCGATCCGCGCCGATGTACTTGCCGCTTCGGGCCGCGCGCAAGCGCGTGATCGTGGTCAACACCGACGGTCTCGAATGGAAGCGGCGGAAGTGGCCGCCCATCGGCCGGGCCTACCTCCGCTTCGCCGAATGGGTGGCCGTTCGGCTCGCCTCGGACCATCTGGTGTCCGACGCCAAGGCCATCCGCCAGTACTTCCTGGACACCTATCACCACGAGTCCAAGTACCTGACGAACGGCGCCCACGTCTACACCGAGCTGCCCGAAGGCGCGTTGGACCAGTGGAGCCTCACTCCCGGCGGCCACTACCTCATCGCCTGCCGCATCGAACCCGAGAACAACATCGACCTGATCATCAAGGAGTTCGTGGCCTCGGGGTCGCCGCGCGAACTGGTCATCGTGGGCGGGATGAACTACGAGACGCCCTACTGGCAGGAGCTGCAGGATCTGGGCAGGGGTCACAGGGTCCGTTTCCTTGGCCCCGTGTACGGCCCGATGCTCGTCGAATACCTCCACCTGGGCTGCTACGGCTACCTCCACGGCCACGAGGTGGGCGGGACGAACCCGGCGCTGCTGAAGGCTATGGGTTGTGCCAACGGCGTGATCGCCCTGGACACCCCGTTCAACTCCGAGAACCTCGAGGGCACCGGACTCCTGTGGACCAAGGCGCCCGGCTCGCTGGCCGAGCGGATCCGGTGGGCGGACGAGCACCCTTCAGAGTTCCGCGAACTGGGGGAGCGGGCGCAGGAGCGAATCCGCGAGCTCTACACGTGGGACATGGTGGCGGACAACCACGACCGCTTCTTCCGCGAGGTGGCTCGAACGCGCGGCTTCGACGTCTGAGGTTCCCTGCGTTCGGGCTACAGCCCTGTCTGCACTGCGGCCACGAGTTCGAGGTTTGGAGCGCCGGTGG
>DAIMKN010000204.1:0-3299 GCA_036721725.1 Actinomycetota bacterium | reverse complement strand
CTCCGGAACCGTCGGGGCCTCCGGAACCTTCGGGGCCTCCGGAACCGTCGGGGCCGCCGGAACCATCGGTGCCTGGGGACGCCGCCGAGCGGCCAGGGCGGCACCGGCCAGCGCCGTCACCACCAGCCCGGGCCCGAACGAATCCGCCAGCAGCACTGTGAGCTTGCGGCCCTTGGAGATGGTGGGGGGGTGGGGCGGGTGCTTGGCCGGGGTCGTTCGAACCACCGTGTGGATGGTCGACCAGACCGCGGGCCCCACGACGAACCACACACCCGCCACCAGGGCGAGCACGCCGGCCGCGAGCACCGGCCCCCGCAGACGGTCGCTCGATCTGAGGGCCAGGAACACGAGCACGAGACCGGCCAGGGCGCCCGCGACCCCGGGGGCGATGTTCACGGCCAGCCGCTCCGACGCCTGTTTCGCCCCACCATGCTTGCCGCTTTGGCCGGAGGTGATCACGAAGGGCGCGACCGCGCCCCACAGGCCGGCCAGGGCTAGGATGGCTCCCAGCGCCCACCGGCGGCCGGGTCGTGGTCCGTTCGAAACTGGTTCCATCTCGCGCTCCTCCTCCGGTTGGGCGTCCAGTCTGGGTATCGTTCAACGGACGGCCTGTTGGCGAACCGGCCCGGCCGACCCGAATGTTCTCACGGAAGCCTAGGGCACGCGGATGGCGAAGACAGCGGAACTCGGGACGGAGGGAGCGAACGCCGGGGCGCCTGCCCCCCGTCGGCCGCTCCGGACGGCCCGCGCCGTCCTGCGTTCGGCCCGGCCTCGCCAGTGGCTGAAGAACGTCCTGGTGGCGGCGGCGCCGGGCGCGGCCGGGGTCCTGCTGCACCGAACGATCCTCGTTCGGACCGGGCTGGCGTTCGTGGCGTTCTGCCTGGTGGCCGGCGGGATGTATCTCCTGAACGACGCCTCGGACGTCAGGTGGGACCGTGAGCATCCCCGCAAGCGTCACCGTCCGGTTGCCGCGGGCCTCATCTCGGTCCGAACGGCCGTCGTCGCCGGATGCCTCTGGCTGGCGGCGGGCCTCGGCGTCTCGGCGAGCCTGGGCATCGCCTTCACCGGCGTGGTCGCGGCCTACGTCGGCCTGACGGTCGCCTACACCGTCTGGCTGAAGCGGGTCGCGGTCATCGACCTGGCCCTGGTGGCCTCCGGGTTCGTGCTGCGAGCGGTGGGCGGGAGCACGGCGGCGGGCGTTCGGATCTCGCAGTGGTTCCTCATCCTGATCTCGTTCGGAGCGCTGTTCGTGGTGGCGGGCAAGCGCCACGGCGAGGCGCTGGCCGCGTCCCAGGCGGGGCCGGAGGATCCGGCCCGAACGGAGGGCTACACCATCCCCTACCTCCGGTACGTGTGGATGGTGGCCTCCGCCGTGTCCATCGCGGCGTACTGCCTGTGGGCGTTCGCCGAACCGCACATCCACCACGGCGTGGCGTGGGGCGAGGTGTCCGTGGTGCCGTTCGTGCTGGCCGTCCTGCGCTACGCCCTGCTCATCGAGTGGGGCCACGGCGCGGCCCCCGAGGACGTGCTGTACGGCGATCGAACGCTGCAGGTCCTGGTGTTGTTGTGGCTCGCGGTGTACGGGGCCGGGATCTACCTTGGCCGCTGACGTTCGCACGGAAGCAGGACCGCAGGAGCGGCTGCTGACCGGATGGGGCCGAACCTCGCCGTCCCGAGCCACCGTCCACCGTTCGTCCGCCGTCGTTCTGGAGGATCTCCTGGCGAGCGCCGGCCCTCGGGGAGTGCTGGCCCGGGGGCTCGGACGGAGCTACGGCGACGCGGCGCAGAACGCCGGCGGCGACGTGGTCGACCTGAGCGGCGGTGCGGCCGGCATCCTCGAACTGGACCCTGTGGGTGGCACGGTGACCGTGGACGCTGGGATCAGCCTCGACCGGCTGCTTCGAACGGTCGTCCCGCTGGGCTGGTTCGTCGGGGTCACGCCGGGGACACGCTTCGTCACGGTGGGCGGGGCAATCGCCAGCGACGTGCACGGGAAGAACCATCACCTCGACGGAGGCTTCGTCGATCACGTTCGTTCGTTCGAGCTGGTGACGCCCGCGTCCGGTCGCATCACGGTGACGCCGGAGGACCCCGCGTTCCGGGCCACCGCCGGCGGGATGGGACTCACCGGCATCGTGACGGAGGCGACCTTGCGGCTCCTGCCGATCGCGACGTCAATGGTCACCGTGGACACCGAACGCTTCGACGGGCTGGACGAGCTGATGGCGGCCATGGACGAGGGCGACCACCGCTACCGGTACTCGGTGGCGTGGGTGGACTGCATGTCGCGGGGCCGCCGGCTGGGGAGGGGCGTGCTGACCCGCGGCTACCACGCGCCGCTCGACCGGCTCTCTCCTTCAGGGCGGCGCGACCCGTTGCGGTTCGAACCATCGACCCGCCTGCGCGTCCCGCTGACACTGCCGTCCGGGCTCCTGTCGGCTCCGGTGGCGGCCGCGTTCAACAAAGCGTGGTTCCGTCACAGCCCCCGGCTCGAACGCGACGCGCTGCACAACCTCTCCTCGTTCTTCCACCCGCTGGACGGCGTGGCGGGATGGAACCGGCTGTACGGTCCTCGAGGCTTCGTCCAGTACCAGTTCGTGGTGCCGTTCGAACGCCACGACGTCGTGCACCGAACGCTTCAGCGTCTGGCCGCGGCGGGATGTCCGTCGTTCCTGGCCGTCCTGAAGCGGTTCGGTCCGGGCGGCGGGTTGCTGTCGTTCCCCGTGCCCGGGTGGACGCTGGCGCTCGACATCCCGGCTGCCCGACCCGGGCTGGGTCGCCTCCTGGACGGCCTGGACGAACTCGTGGCGGAGGCGGGGGGCCGCGTGTACCTGGCCAAGGACTCCCGCCTGCGGCCGGACCTGTTGCCCGTCATGTATCCCGAACTGCAGAAGTGGCGGGAGATCCGTTCGATGCTCGACCCGAAGCATGTCCTGCGCTCCGACCTCGACCGGCGGTTGGGACTCTCCGGCTCATGAGGACGGGGGTGGGTTCGGTCCAGTCGGTCCTGGTGCTGGGCGGAGGCTCCGACATCGCTCTGGCCACCGCGAGGCGGCTGGTGGCGGGTGGAGCGCGAACGGTGGTGCTGGCCGGACGCAAGCCGGACCGGTTCCAGCCCGCCGTGGAGGAACTCCGACGGCGCGGTGCTTCGCGTGTGGAGGCGGTGGGATTCGACGCCGCCGATCCTTCGGCGCATGCCACGTTCGTGGACGGAGCCTTCGACCTCGTGGGCGGAGACGTCGACGTGGTGCTGGTGGCGTTCGGCGTGCACGGCGGGCGGGGCGAGGACCAGCTCGCAC
>DAIMKN010000203.1:0-3369 GCA_036721725.1 Actinomycetota bacterium | reverse complement strand
GGCGCGCCGTTCGACCAGCCGTCGTACGGGTTCCTCATCTTCCAGGGTGGTTCGGTGGCCCAGGAGCTCCGGCTGGTCCTGGGCCCGAAGCCCGGGCCGCTCGCCGGTGGGGCGACGCTCGCCGGGTTGCGGGCGACGGTGGTCGAGTCTGACAGCGGGGGACAATTCGCCCGAACCGTCTATGCCCAGGACGGCAACCGGCTGCTGGTGCTGTTCTTCCGCTCGCCTTCCGCGCGCAGGGGTGAGTTGAAGGACGAACTGAACCACGTCCCGGGGTCGGTGCGGCTGGGCTGAGGGCTCCGAGAGCTACCGGAGCTTGCGGGCGATCCTGGTGACCCGGTTCGCCTTGATGCAGCTGGTGCAGACGTGCAGACGGCGCGGGGAACCGTTCACCATGGCCCGGACCTTCTGGATGTTCGGATCCCATCTCCGGGGCGAGCGCCGGTGGGAGTGCGAGACCTTCATCCCGAACCCCGGCTGCTTGCCGCACACCTGACAGACCGCTGCCATAACGCGTTCGATGGTAGCAGGCAGCCTCGAACGGCCCGATCAGGTCAGGGAGTACGTGTAGGTGACTTTCACCATGTCGGTCAGGGACTTCCTGGTGCCCGAGTTCCTCTCGTAGATCTTGAGCACGAGGTTGTCCGCCGCCGCGGCGGTGGTGACCTCGGCCAGTGACACCGTGTCGGTCACGAAGGCGTTCGTCGCGTTGCACCCGACCGGCGACCCCGAGCTCCCGTGGGTGGCCAGAAGCGTTGCGCCGTTGTACGTCTCGAAGTAGTAACAGGTGGTGTCGCCCGACGTGGCGGACTTGTAGGCGAAGTTCAGGCTGACCGCGGTGATGCTGGAGCCGGTCGGGAGGTCGGCGCTCAGCGTGAACTTCAGGTAGCGGGTGGAGGAGAACGTGGTGTTCAGGCTCGAGGCGCTCGAGTAGCTCGTGGAGTCCGCCGCGTAGAGGCTCCACGGGGTGCTCTGGGCGGTGCCGGTCGAGGCATCGACCGCGATGCGTTCGTACATGGTGAACGTCGTGGTGGCCGTGGTCCCGGTAACGGTTGCCAGATCCACTTTCCAGGGCCGGGAGCCAGAGTTGCGGCCGTAGACCTGGATCCGGAGGTCGTCCAGGATGTCGGTGCTCGTCACCAGGGTCGTGATGTCGGTGGTCGTTGTCTGCAGCGTGCTGCTGGAGGTGCAAAACACCGGTGAGCCCGAGCTGCCCTTCGTTCCGAGGAGCGCGTTCGTGGAGGCCCGGCGAACGTCGAAGTCAGGCAAAGATCTTGGCCAGATCCGACGACAGGGTGGCCTGGTCCAGCGCGCCGTACACGATGGCCACCTGGCGTCCCGTTCGGTCGTAGAAGGCGGTGCAGGGTTGGCCGCGCATGCCCAAGGAGCTGCCGATCGCATACAGCGGGTCGAACACGCTCGGGTACCGCACGTGGTATCGCCGGATGAAGGTCCGGCCGAGGTCCATGTGGTCCTGGACGTCGAGGCCGATGAACTGGATCCCCGGATGGGAGCGGGACGCGGCGGCGAGGAGCGCGGCCTCCTTGATGCAGGGACCGCAGAACGAGTTCCACGCGTTCACCAGGACCGGTTTGCCCTTCAGCGACGCCAGGAGTTGGTGGAAGCGGGCCGCGTCGTAGGTGGGGAGCGCCGTGGCGCTGGCGGGCAGTAGTGGGCCGGTTCGAACCGGCTTCGGGGTCAGGTTGCAGGCCGCGCCGAACGCCACGACCAGCACGAGGATCACCGCCGCGAACGCGGCCAGCAACCGGCGGCGACGCCTGGGCTCGAGGGTGCTCATGACCATCATCATGCCACCGGAGGTACGAACGGGTGGCCCGCGGAGATGTGCCGAAAGGTGCGGGGCGGCCTGGCTATACTCCTGCGATATGCCGTTCGACCTGCGGTTTTGATGCCGGGAGTGACGACGTTCGGGATCGGGAGCCCCGCCCTGGACATCGACGCGCGGTTGACCGCGCGGCGGGTCGGGGGCAAGGCGAAGGGTCCGCCGGCGGGGGAGGTGCTGCGGGACTCGCTCGGCATCACCACGGTGGGCGATCTTCTCCGTCACTACCCGCGCCGCTACATCGACCGTTCGGCCACGGTCCCGATGGGCGAGCTACGACTGGGCCAGGTGGTCACCGTCATCGGGCGCGTCCACCGGGTGGCCTCGCGCCTCACCCGCCGCCGCCAGACCATGGTCACGGTCACGCTCTACGACGGCACCGGGTTCGTCGAGCTGCTGTTCTTCAACCAGCCTTGGACCGCGCGTCAGTACGCCGAGGGCGTCGAACTGGCGGTCTCCGGCGAGGTCCGCATCCGCCGTGGTGCCACCAGCCAGCTGGCCTCCCCCGAGATCGAGGTCCTTCGAGGCGGGGACGCCGAACAGGTCCACACGGGCCGCATCACGCCCGTCCACCGGGCCGCCGACGGCATCACCAGCCGGACGATCCGGGAGTTGGTCTACGCGGCGCTCTCCCGCCTGCCGGATCCGATCCCGGACCCGCTGCCGCCGGAGATCATTCGGGACGAACGTCTCCGGGACGAGGACTTCGCGCTGCGGGCCATCCACTTCCCGGAGGACCCCGACGCGCTGGCGGCGGCGATCGATCGGCTGAAGTTCGACGAGCTCTTCACCCTCGAGCTGGGGGTGGCCTTCCGGAAGCACCGGGTGGAGGAGACGGCGGTCGGTGTCGCTCATCGCGTGGACGGCGAACTCGTCCAGCGGCTGGGGGAGGCGTTGCCGTTCGAGCTGACCTCGGCCCAGCGGCGAACGATGAAGGAGGTGGCGGCGGACATGGCCGCGCCGCGTCCCATGAACCGTCTGCTGCAGGGGGACGTGGGGTCGGGCAAGACCGTGGTCGCGCTGTCCGCGGCGCTCATCGCGGTCGGTTCGGGTCACCAGGCCACCATGATGGCGCCCACGGAAGTGCTTGCGGCGCAGCATCATCGAACCATCGCTGCGCTCCTCGAGCCGCTGGGAGCCGTGGACGTCAACGCGGAGTCACCGGCGAGGAGGGACGACGGCCAGGCCAGCATGCTTGAGGCGCCGTCGCCCGAGGCACCGGCGGGCGGCGGGCCACGGTTCGCGCTGCTGACGGCGTCGGTGACCGGCAAGGAGCGACAGCGGGTCCTGGAGGGCGTTCGGGACGGAACGGTCGACCTGGTGATCGGGACGCATGCGCTGGTGCAGGAGGGCGTGGAGTTCGCCGACCTGTCGCTCGCGGTGATCGACGAACAGCACCGGTTCGGCGTCCACCAGCGCATCACGCTCAAGGAGAAGGGAGCGCACGCGGACACGCTGATCATGACGGCCACGCCCATCCCCCGGACGCTCGCCCTGACGTACTACGGCGACCTGGACGTCTCGAC
>DAIMKN010000202.1:0-3370 GCA_036721725.1 Actinomycetota bacterium | reverse complement strand
CCTCGAACGTGCGGATGTTGCGGCCCTCCCGGCCGATGATGCGGCCCTTCATGTCCTCGCTCGGCAGGGGGAACACCGAGACCGTGGACTCGGCGGTCTGTTCGCTGGCGATCCGCTGGATGGCGATGGTCACGATCTTGCGGGCCCGCTTGTCGCCTTCCTCCCTGGCTCGCTGCTCGATCTCTCGGACCGTTGCCATGGCGTCGCGCTTGGCCTCGTTCACGACCTGGCCGATGAGCTGCTCCTTGGCCTCGGAGGCGGTGAAGCGCCCGATCCGTTCGAGCTCCTTGCGGTGGAGGTCCGCTGCGGACTCCAGCTCACTCCGTACCCTCAGGAGCGCGGCCTCCGTTCGACGCTGCTGCTCGTCCTTCTTCGAAAGCTCCGCCAGCTTGCCGTCGACCTGCTCCTCCTGCCGAAAGAGCCGCTCCTCGCTCCGCTTGACCTCTTCACGGCGAAGCCGAACGTCGTCCTCCGCCTCCCGCCGCATCGCCGAGATCTCGTCCCGTACCTCCTGCACCGACTGCCGGGTCTTGGTCTCGACCTCGACCTCGGCCTCGCTCAAGAGCCTCGTGGCGCGGGTCTCGGCGTCGCGAACGCGCGTGGACATGAACTTCGTTCTCGCCACGAGGACGATCACGCCACCCGCGATTGCGGCGAGGATGCCTACCAGTACCGATGTCATGTGTGCTGCCTCCCTGAAAAAGCACGAACGCCGAGTAGGGCCGGGTGGCCACCTGCTCGGCGACGCGTTTCAGGGAGCGGCTAGGACGCGTTCAGGATCCTGCCCGCCTCCGGGTTCTGGTCCTGTTGCTTTGCGTCGAGTGGACGACGGTCACGTGTCGTATCCGAGTGTTGTGGTTTTGTCGGCTCTCTCAAATGCACAATCTACGCACCGACCCGACCACATGCAACCCTCCTACCGCACCGACAGGTGCGTTGCCCGACCGGAACCGGGTTGCTCAGTCCTCGCCCAGCGGGCCTCCGTCGTCCAGGGCTGACGGGGACATCACCTCCGACAAGGCGCGTCGGGCGGCATCTCGGGCGATCCCCGGCGCATGGCCTCGCCGGACGAGCAGGCCGAACAGTCGCCGGAAGGCCGCCTCCGGTTCGAGGGCGGCGAGCCGAGGTGCCCGCGCCTCGGCCAAGGCTGAGGCTCGCTCCTGCGCCGTCCCGCCGGGACCGGCATCCGCTTCGGCCAGCATGCGTTCGGTCACCTCCGGCGACACGCCCTTCTGCCTGAGCGCGGTTCGGATGGCCCGGTCCCCCGCCATGCGGCGGCGGGACTGGTGCAATACCGTCTCTCGCGCGAAGCGTTCGTCGTCCACCAGGCCTGAAGCCTCCAGGTCGGTCAGTGCGCGGTCGATGTCCTCGGACTCGTAGCCGGCGCGGCGGAGCCGGTCTTGCAGTTCGCGACGGCTCCGCCAACGAACGGCCAGCAGGCCGAGGGCGCGGTCCTTCGCGGAGAGCTTGGGCTGAGTCGCGCGTTCGCGGCTTCCGGACCGCCGGCCGTACGTGGTGGCGTCGTCATCCATCAGATCAGGCCAACCCGCGGGAGACCCCGGCCCACCGGAGGGAGGGCCCTCCGGGGGCCGACCGGTCCCTTCCCCTTAACCGGCCGACACCCCGGCGGGCTGCTTGGCGCCGTTCTTGGAGGCCCCGTTCGACGGGGAGGCCGGTGCCAGGGCCTCCGCCTCCGGGGCTTCCAGCGAGATGACCTCGTCTGGGCCGAACGCGGTCATCCCCACGGCCTCGCGGATGCGCCGGTCGATCTCCTCGGCGATGTCCTGGTGCTCCATGAGGAACGTTCGGGCGTTCTCCTTGCCCTGGCCCAGCTGGTCGCCCTCGTAGGTGTACCAGGCGCCGCTCTTCTTGATGATCTCGAGGCCCGCCCCGATGTCCAGCAGGCTGCCCTCCTTCGAGATCCCCTTGCCGTAGAGGATGTCGAACTCGGCCAGGCGGAACGGCGGGGCCAGCTTGTTCTTCACCACCTTGACCCGGACCCGTGACCCCACGGCCTCGGTGCCGTCCTTGAGGTTGTCGATCTTGCGGACGTCCAGGCGGACCGACGAGTAGAACTTCAACGCGCGGCCGCCGGTGGTGGTCTCCGGGCTGCCGAACATGACCCCGATCTTCTCCCGCAGCTGGTTGATGAAGATGGCGGTGGTGTCGAACCTTGAAAGCGAGCCGGCCAGCTTCCGCATGGCCTGGGACATCAGGCGGGCCTGGAGGCCGACGTGGGAGTCGCCCATCTCGCCCTCGATCTCCGCCCGGGGGACCAGCGCCGCCACCGAGTCGATGACCACGATGTCCACCGCACCGGACCGAACCATCATGTCCGCGATCTCCAGGGCCTGTTCGCCGTTGTCCGGCTGGGAGACCAGGAGTTCGTCCACGTTCACGCCGAGCGTCTTGGAGTAGATGGGGTCCAGGGCGTGTTCGGCGTCGATGAACACGGCGATGCCGCCCCGCTTCTGCGCCTCCGCGATCATGTGCAGGCAGACGGTGGTCTTGCCCGAGCCCTCCGGCCCGTAGACCTCGATGATGCGGCCGCGGGGGATGCCGCCGATGCCGAGCGCGATGTCGAGCGCCAGCGAACCCGAGGGGATGACCGCCACGCCCTGGCCCATGGGGTGCTCGCCGAGGCGCATGACCGCCCCCTTGCCGTACTGCCGTTCGATCTGGCTCAGCGCGACGCCGAGCATCTTCTCCCGTTCCATGCGCGATGCCTCCTCGCTCCGCATGCCGCCGCGCTCGGCGCCCTTCCGATGATCGGAGTGGCCGTTCCCGCTGCCGGCGATCCCGTTCCAACCAGAAGCGACGATAGCAAGAGGGTCTGACATAAATTACACCCCTGTAAGTCGTGGGTCGAATCGAAGGCGTTCGACCTGCGTGCAGAGCCTACTCGAACGTCTGTTCGAGTTCAAGCACCTCGGCCACGCGCCGGTGCCTGAGGGCTGGCTGCGGCTCGGGGAGCGGATGCGGCCTCGCGCTTGGCGGGGTTGGGCGACGTTGTGGCGTCCGGTCGGAACATGGCGACCTCCGGTCTTCGTGTTCTCCCGGAATCCCTCGCTTGGCCGAGGTCGGATCGGTAGAACCCTAGGCCTTTCGCGCCACCACCAGTAGGTACTCGTTCCTGATGACGATGCGGCCCTGGGTTCCCTCATTGACCTCGCCGACGAGCGCTTCCAGCTCGCGGCCCGCGCTCTCATACACCTCGGAAGGAAGCATCCGCTTTGCCATGACCGAGCCGCCATGGCTCTCGAACACCGAACGCATCTCTTCGAGTGATCCGAACTCCCACGTGAGGATGCGCCGATCGAGCCGGATCGAGGAGCCCATCCCTTCGAACAGCGCTCGGACCGTTTCCTCC
>DAIMKN010000201.1:0-3490 GCA_036721725.1 Actinomycetota bacterium | reverse complement strand
CCAGCATCCGCTTGATGTCGGTCTGGGCGATGGCCAGGATGCTTCCCACCAGCATCGTCAGCGCGGCAAGCCCGAACAGGAACGGCCGCCAGTCCCACACCAAGGGGGCGAAGGCCACGTCGAACACGCGGAGCATCGCGGCGAACGCCGCCACCTTGGTGCCCGCGCTCATGAAGGCCGTGACGCAGGTCGGGGCGCCCTGGTACGCGTCGGGCGTCCACATGTGGAACGGCACCGCCGCCACCTTGAACCCGAACCCCACCGCCAGCAGTCCCGCAGCCGCCAGGGCCAGGCCCACGCTGCCGGTCTGGCCCGACAGGAAGTGGGCGATGGCGGGGATGTTCGTGCTCCCCGTTGCGCCGTAGATGAGGGCCACGCCGTACAGGAAGAAGGCGCTGGAGAACGCGCCGAGCAGGAAGTACTTCATGGAGGCCTCGGCGCTGGCCAGTCGGCGGAACGAGAAGCCGGTCAGGAGGTAGAGGCTGAACGAGAGGATCTCCAGGGCCAGGAAGGTGATGATGAGGTCGTTCGCCGCGCCGATCAGGGTCATGCCGGCCGTGGCGAACAGGATCAGCGGCCAGTACTCGCCGCGGGCCTCCTCGGCCCGGGTCAGGTACTGGTAGCTCAGGAGCAGCCCGAGCAGCGCGACGGCCAGGATGACCAGGCGGAAGAACACGCTGTACCGGTCGGCCGCGACCATGCCGCCCAGGACGCTGGTGGGATGGCCGTCTTTCGTGGACCACGTCCACAGATAGATGGAGGCGGCCGCGGCGCCCAGCACGGCGACGAGGCTGCCGCCGAGCATCACCAGCTGGTCGCTCCGGGGCGTCAGCGCGTCGTACAGCATGAGCAGGAGCGCCGCGCCGACCAGGATGAGCTCCGGCAGCACCGGCCAGAAGTTGAGCGGCGGATGCGTCGGCGCCGCGGCGAGCAGATGCAGAAGAGCCAGCACCTACTTGCTCCCCCCTAGGTTGATTCCAGGGCCGCTGAAAGGGCACGGAACGACGAAAGGACCGATGGATCTGTTGCGGGGTCCCGCTAGAAATTGGATACAGGTCACGCTCTGGTTGGCGGAGGGTTCGATACGGTCGAGCAGCGGCTTGGGGTAGATCCCGATGAACAGGATGGCGGCCATGATCGGCACGAGGATGGCGTACTCGCGGGCCTTGAGGTCGGGGATGAGGCGGAACTCGGGGACCTTGAGCTCGCCGTACATCATCCGCTGGTAGCCCCACAGCAGGTAGATCGCCGCGAGCACGACTCCGGCCACGGCGATGACGGCGAACGCCTTGGTCGTGGCGAACGCCCCCAGCAGCACCAGGAACTCGCCGACGAACCCGTTCAGCCCGGGCAGCCCGATCGAAGAAAGCACGACGAACAGGAACACGCCCGCGAACGCGGGCACGATGGGCGCAAGGCCGCCCATCCGCCCGAGGTCACGGGTGTGGGTGCGTTCGTACATCATGCCGACCAGCAGGAACAGCGCGCCCGTGGACAGCCCGTGGTTGACCATCTGCAGGACGCCGCCGGTCATCCCCTGGAGGTTGAACGCGAACACGCCCAGCACGACGAAGCCGAGGTGGGAGACGCTCGAGTACGCCACGAGCCGCTTGATGTCGGTCTGGATGAGGGCCACCGCCGCGCCGTAGACGATCCCGATCACCGCCAGCACCGAGACGAACACCCGGAAGTACATCGAGGCCTCGGGGAACAGCGAGAGGTTGAACCGGATCAGGCCGTACGCGCCGACCTTCAGCAGGATGGCGGCCAGGAGGAGCGAGCCGGCGGTGGGCGCCTCGGTATGCGCGTCGGGCAGCCACGTGTGCAGGGGGAACAGCGGCACCTTGACGGCGAACGCGATGAAGAACCCAAGGAACAGCCACCGCGCGGTCACGTTCGGCAGGGACAAGTGTTGGAGGACGGTGAGGTCGAACGACGGATGGCCGAACTGCGAGCCCGCCCGGAAGTACAGGAACAGGATCGCCACCAGCAGGAACGCGGAGCCGGCCATGGTGTAGAGGAAGAACTTCACCGCGGCGTACACGCGGCGTTCGCTTCCCCAGCCTCCGATGATCAGGTACATGGGGAACAGCAGGCCCTCGAAGAAGATGAAGAAGAGCAGCAGGTCGAGGGCGACGAACGACCCGATCATGGCCGTCTCCAGGATGAGCAGGGCGACCATGTAGTACTTGACCTGGTGTTCGACCTTCCACGAGGCCAGGATCGCCGCGGGCATGAGGAACGTGGACAGCAGGACCATGAACAGGCTGATGCCGTCGACGCCCAGGAGATAGCGGAAGTTGAGCGCGGACACCCAGGTGGCGCTGTCCACCAGCTGGAAACCAGCGACGCCGCGGTGGTAGGAGAACAGCAACCCCACCGACAGCGCAAAGGTCACCACCGTGACCGCCAGGGCGAAGAGACGATGAAGCTTGACGTCCTTCGAGGGGAACAGGGCGAGGATGATGGCCCCGGCCAGCGGGGCGAACGTAACCACGGTCAGCCAGGGGAAGTGCGCGGGTGCCGCCGCCGCCAGCATCTAGGACCTCACCGCCAGGAACAGCAAGACACCGACCACGCCGGCCAGGAAGGTCAGGGCGTACGTTCGAACGAGCCCCGTCTGGACCCTCCGGCCCTTCGAGGCGGCCAGGCTCGTGATGTGGCCCAGCCCGTTCACCGCCCCGTCGATGACCCGCTTGTCGAACACGTACGCCAGGAACGCGGCGTCGGCCTTCGCCGGCGCCACGATCCCGTTCGAGTACAGATCGTTCAGGTAGAAGCCGCGCATGCCGGTTCGCTTGAGACCGGCCATGCGGACCCGCAGCGCCACCCAGTCGAACCGGCCTGAGCCGTACACGAAGTACGCCAGCCCGACGCCGACGAGCGCCACGCCGACCGAGATGAGCGTCAGGACAACCTCCGAGATGTGGCCCTTGGACTCGCCGATCCTGCCCACGACCGGCTGCAGGAACCGGGTCAGGAGGCCGTTCGACGCGGACGCACCCAGGAGGAAGCCGGACAGCAGCGCACCCCCCGCCAGCACCGCCAGGGCTACCCGCATCCGGGGAGGCGCGTCGTGGGGATGGGCGTCCGTTCGAGGCTGGCCGAAGAACGTCATGAAGGTCGCTCGCGAGATGTAGATGGCCGTGAGCAGCGCGCCGAACAGGACCGCGATCCACAGTCCGACGCGCCCCGCGTTGCTGGCGGCGGCCACCACCTGGTCCTTGGAGAAGAACCCGGCGAACGGCGGGATCCCGGCGATGGCGGCGGCGCCGAACAACCACGTCGCCGCCACCCACGGCATCGTTCGGCGCAGACCGCCCATCTTCATCAGGTCGGTCTCGTCATCGGGGAGCCCGTGCATCACGGCGCCCGCCCCCAGGAACAGCAGGGCCTTGAAGAAGGCGTGGGTCACCAGCAAGAAGATGGCGGCGGCGTAGGCCCTCACGCCCGCGCCGAAGAACATGAACCCGAGCTGGCTGATGGTCGA
>DAIMKN010000200.1:0-3547 GCA_036721725.1 Actinomycetota bacterium | reverse complement strand
TGATCCGCGGCCATACGCTGGTCGTGGACGGCGGCGCGGCGCTCCCCGCCTGATCTCGCGTCGGCCACCAGCCGCCGGGCCCGCAGCAGCTCGGCGACCGACCACGCCTGGAACGGACAGCCCGTCGCGGCGTTCGGGGCGTCGCCGTCGGCCGTCTCGCTGACCGAGCCGAGGCCCCAGTCACCGACGTGCCCCTCCAGGCCGCTCAGCACACCTTCGACGCCGACGCCCGTTCGAACGCACGCCTCCACGTACGCACCCGTCAGCCACGGCCACACCGTCCCCTGGTGGTAGGCCCGGTCGCGTTCGGCCGGACCGCCTCGGTGGCGGCCGAGGTACGAGGGGTCGGTGGGCGAGAGCGAACGCAGTCCGAGCGGCGTCACCAGCTGGGCGCACGCCCGGACGACCCCCGGATCGCGCAGCGGCCCGTTGGGAAGCGACACCGCCAGCAGCTGGTTCGGCCTGAGCTCGAATGAGTCCCCGTTCGGCCCGTCCACCACGTCGGCCACTCGTCCGCGACGAACGAACCGCGCGGCGAACGAACGCCTCGCCGCCTGCTCCAGGACGTGCGTTCGCGAGGAGTCGCGCTTCAGTCGCTCCTGCACCTGGACCATCGAGGTCAGCCCGTCGATCCACAGGGCGTTGATCTCGACCGGCTTGCCCATGCGCGGCGTGACCGGCTGCTCGTCCACCCGCGCGTCCATCCACGTCAGCGCCCACCCGTCCTGGCCCTGCGTGATGAGTCCGTCCGAACGGTCGACGTGGATGCCGAACCGCGTCCCTCTGACGTGGTGTTCGACGACCGATTCCAGGGCCGGCGCCAGGTCCGCCGCCAGGTCCAGGTCGCCGGTGACCTCCACGTGGCGGCCCACGGCGTGGAGGAACCACATGGCCGCGTCGGCGGTGTTGTACTCGGTGCCGCCGACGTCCGCGGTGTTCGCCAGCATCCTTTGGGACAGGCTCTGCGCGGCGCGGTACAGGACGGCCCGGCCCTCGTCCCACCGACGGGTCGACAGGAACAGGCCTTCGTAGGACGTCATGGTGTCGCGAGACCAGTCGCCGAACCACGGATAGCCGGCCACGACGGTCGGGCCCGCCACGATGAACCGGTCCGCCGCGACCGCCAGCGTCGCGTCGAGGTCGTCGTTCACCTCCGCCTGAGCTGCCACGCGGCGGGCCCTGGCCCGGGCCTCGGCCACGATCTCGCCGGCGGGCGGCGGCGGCGGGTCGTCCGCCGGTCCCGCCCAGGCCACGACGCCGGTGGAGGCGCCGGGGGCGAGTTCGGCCACGAACCGCCCGGCGAAGAAGAGATCCTCCCGGTCGTTCAGGCCGCGTTCGGCCTCCACGGCCTGGTGGACGTCGCGATACCACGCGGCCCCGGAGGGGTCGAACGCCGGTCCGCGCACCCGGTACGCGCCCTCGAACACGAACCCGTCCGGCGTGGTTTCCATGGCCGGGTCGCCCCCGCCGGCGAAGCGTTCGCCGTGCACGTCGCGCCACGTCGCCAGGGCGTCCAGCTCCAGTCGAACGGGGCCCGGTGCCCGAATCACTCGGTGCATGACGCCGACCGCCGAGCGGCCGTGGAGCATGGCGAGTTCGCGTTCGATCACGACCTCGCCGACCTGCCACCGCCACCGCGGCACGCCGCCCGAGAGGTCGAACGACGCCAGCAGCTCGAAGCCGCGCGGATCGACCGCGCCGCTCGCCCACTCGTGCGTGGCCAGCCGGACCCGGTTCGAGCCGAACACCACGGCGGCGTCCAGCGACGCCAAGCCAAGCCGCCGGCCGATGGGCGGTTCGGTGGCGACCACCAGCAGCCCGTGGTAGCGGCGCGTTCGCAAGCCCGCCACCGTGCCCATGGCGAACCCGCCCAGGCCGTCGGTGACCAGCCACTCGCGCTGCCGCGCCTCGTCCAGGTCGCCGCACACCTGCGGCCCGAAACCGATGCCCGCCATGACCGAGATCCCTCCTGGTGCACCCGTCTGCGACGCCCGTCGAACGTGACACGGCAGGGTCGGCGCGTGTTGGCGTAACGGTTCCGACCGCCTCCATACTGCACCCCTCATGACGGATGCGGAACTGGAGCGGCTGCACGGCGACCCCGCCGCGTGGAAGCGGTGGGGGCCCTACCTCAGCGAACGGGCGTGGGGGACGGTTCGGGAGGACTACAGCCCGAACGGCACGGCGTGGGACTCCTTTCCCCACGACCACGCGCGATCGCGGGCGTTCCGGTGGAGCGAGGACGGACTCGGGGGCATCTGCGACGACCAGCAGCGGCTGTGTCTGGCGTTCGCGTTCTGGAACGAACGCGACCCCATCCTGAAGGAGCGGGCGTTCGGCCTGACCGGGCCGCAGGGCAACCACGGCGAGGACGTCAAGGAGTACTGGTGGTACCTCGACTCCACGCCGACGCACTCGTTCATGCGGTGGCGCTACCTCTATCCGCAGGATGAGTTCCCTTATCAGTGGCTGATCGAGGAGAACGCGCGGCGGGGACGCCAGGATCCGGAGTTCGAACTCCTGGACACCGGGGTGTTCGCCGAGGACCGGTACTGGGACATCACGGTGGACCACGCCAAGGCGACGCCGGAGGACCTGTGCGTTCGGGTGCGGGTGCGCAACGCTGGTCCGGAGGAGGCGACCCTGCACGTGCTTCCCCACCTTTGGTTCCGCAACACGTGGTCGTGGGGCTGGGAGGACGACCGGCCCCGGCCGCGGGTGGAGGGGAGGGACGGCCGGCTGCGGGCCGAACATCACGAGTTGGGCCTTCGCGTGCTGGCCGGTGACGGTTCGCCGGAGGCCCTCGTGTGCGACAACGAATCGAACTCCCAGCGCCTGTGGGGTTCGCCGGCCGGGCCGTCCTATCCGAAGGACGGCATCAACGACCACGTCGTCCACGGCGCCGCGACGGTGAACCCCGAGGGCGTCGGGACGAAGGGCGCGCTGTGGTACCGCCTGAGGATTCCCGCGGGCGGCACGGCCGAGATCCGTCTGCGCCTGTCCGAGGACGACGCAGCGGCGAGCTTCGGGCCGCCGTTCGATGCGGTGTTCGAAGAGCGCGAACGCGAGTCGGACGAGTTCTACGCCGGGGTCATCCCCGCCGGTACGCCGGGCGAGGTGGCAATGGTGGCGCGGCAGGCGTTCGCCGGGATGCTCTGGTCCAAGCAGTTCTTCCACTACGACGTCGACCGGTGGTTGGACGGCGATCCCGCGCAGCCTCCTCCGCCACCCGAACGCTTGCACGGAAGGAACGCCGACTGGCGGACCCTCAACAACCACGACATCATCTCGATGCCGGACAAGTGGGAGTACCCGTGGTACGCGGCGTGGGACCTGGCCTTCCACTGCGTGGCCCTGGCGAACGTGGACCCGGAGTTCGCCAAGCAGCAGCTCATCCTGCTGTGCCGCGAGTGGTACATGCACCCGAACGGCCAGCTGCCGGCCTACGAATGGGCGTTCGGCGACGTCAACCCGCCGGTGCACGCGTGGGCGGCGCTGCGGGTGTTCGAGATCGACGGCGAACGCGACTTCGAGTTCCTGGAGCGGG
>DAIMKN010000199.1:0-3559 GCA_036721725.1 Actinomycetota bacterium | reverse complement strand
GGCGAACCTGCTGTCGAGCGTCACCGGCCAGACCGGGAAGGCGTTCGGCCACGGGAACGGCGACGGTTCCGCCATGGCACCCGCGGCGCCCCAGACCGGCGGGGCCACGCCTTGAGCCGGTGCGGCGACCGCCGCCCCTCGCTGTTCCGGCTCATCCGGCGCCGTCGGGCCCTCCGCTGCGAGTGGGACGGCGGCTGGGACGCACCGCCGGACGCCGGCTGTCGCGAACCGCGACGCCCGTACCCGAACGCCGGCGCGGGCGCGTTCGCGCTGCCCGAACCCCACGCCGCCGCCTGACCACGCGGCCCGCCGGAGCCAGCGTTCGCGGCCTGACGCTACGCTGAGCGAGTCGCTTGCACCCGAGCAAGCCGGGAGGTCGTTCGCGTGCCTGAGCTGGTAAGACCCGTGGGGTTGGGACTGGCGGCGCGCGGGTCGGTGTCGGACACCGTGGACTGGGCCGAACGGGCGCGACGGACGGGGTTCGACTCGGTGTGGATCCACGACTCCTACTTCGAACGCGACGCGGTCACCTACGCCTCCGCCATCGCCTCGCAGGTCGAGGGTATCCGCGTGGCGACGGGCGCGCTCAACCCGTACACGCGAGACCCGGTGCTGCTGGCCATGACGGTCAGCGCGCTGGACGAGATGGCGCCCGGACGGATCATCCTGGGCCTCGGTTCGGCCCTGCCGCTGCGGCTCGCTCAGATGGGCATCGCGTACAACCCGGCGGAGGCGGCCGAACGCGTCGAGGCGACCGTAGCGAAGCTCCGCGCGTTGTGGTCAGGCCAGCGCGTGCCATCCGGCACCGAGGGCTTCCCGCCCGTCGAGCCGATGTTCCCGCCCGTCCACCACGTCCCCATCTACATCGCGGGATATCGAACGCCCATGCTCCAGCTCGCGGGGCGGGTCGGCGACGGCTACCTGGCCCGACCGCTCGAGTCGCTCAAGTCCTTCCGCTCCATGGTCCCGAAGATCCGCGCCGCCTCGGTGGAGGCAGGGCGTCCGGAGGACGCGGTGGGGATCGCCGGGTATCTGTTCGGCCTGGTCGACGAGACGCGCCGGGAGGCGCTGAACCGGGCCAAGCGGGAGCCGTTCGTCATCTACATGATGAGCATCCAGACCGATGTGGCCATGCGACGGGCCGGGTTCGAACTGGAGCTTCGCGACCGCATCAATGCGGCGTGGCGGGCCGAGGACTATCACGGCGCGGCGGCCCTCATCCCCGACGACCTGCTGGACGCGTTCCTGTTGTGCGGGCGGCGAGAGGACGTGGCCGAACGGGTCGCCGCCTACCACGACGCCGGGATGGACCTCCCGCTCCTGCAGCCGGTGGTGCAGATCGACGAACAGGTCGAACGCCTTCTGGCGGCGGGGGTTGAGTACGGGACGGAAGGCAAAGGTGCTCCCATCCTTGTCTCGAGCGAGTCAGCCGCCCGTATCGCAACCGATGGCGCCTCAGCTACGCAAGCCTCTCAAATGAGCGTGGGGTCGCGCCTCCGCCGCCGGGCAGGCGCCTACTACGAGATCATGCGGCCGTTCAGCTTCACCGCCTCCACGGTCCCGGTCGCGGCGGCCGGCGCGCTGGCGGCGCTCGGTCATCGCTTCCACTGGGGGCTGTTCGTGGCGGCACTGTTCGCGGCGCTGTTCCTGCACATCGGCACGAACGTGGTCAACGAGATCTACGACGTTCGAAAGGGCATCGACTCCATCACCTCGCCGCGCGCCTCGCTGGCCCTGGTCAAGGGCCGGCTGAGCGAACGAGAGGCGTTCGTGCTGTCGGGAGCCGCTTTCGTCATCTCCGCTGGGATCGGGGTCGGGCTGATCGTCGCGCGAGGGTGGGTGGTGGCGGCGTTCGGCGTCGTGGGGCTGCTCGGCGGCATCGGCTACACCGCGCCGCCGCTGCAGTACAAGTACCGCGCACTCGGACTGCCGCTGGTGTTCCTGTTGATGGGGCCGCTGATGGTCACCGGCGGCTACTACGTGGTGACGGGTGAGTTCGACTGGCGCGCGTTGGTCATGAGCATCCCCGTGGGGCTGCTGGTGGCGGCGATCCTGCACGGGAACGAATGGCGCGACATCGCCGACGACGCGCGGGCCGGCATCACCACGTTCTCCATCCGGGCGGGGCGGCGCGCGGCGCACATCGGCTACGTCTCGCTGGTGGTCGGCGCGTACATGGCGCTGGCCATGACCGTCGCGACCAAGGTTCTCCCGCCGCTCGCGCTGCTGGCGATGCTGTCGCTCCCCTTCCTGGTCCGCGCGGTTCGTTCGGCGGAGCTCGGCGCGAGCGGCCAGCAGCGGGCCATCGCCATGATCGACCTGGAGACCGCGCAGCTCCACGCGGCGTTCGGGTTCCTCCTGGTGGCGGGCCTGGCGCTGGCGGCGGCCACCGCATGAGGCGGAACGACGCGCTGCTCGCGGCCGGCGTGGCGGGGGCGTTCAGCCTGTTCGCCGCGACCTTCCGAGGACCTCGAACGAAGTTCTGGCAGCGGATGACCGTGACCGGCCTGTCGCTGGGGACGCTGGCGGTGGCCGCCGATCCTGCCGTCCGGACCGCGTTGAAACCGAGGCCGCGCGACGTCGTGTGCGGGCTCGGCGCGGCGGCGGCGTTGTACGGCGTGTTCCAGTTCGGCGACCGGATGGCTCGCAGGATCATGCCGACGGGCGCCGAGGACATCGGCAACATCTATGAGCTCCGCCAATTGAAGCCCGCGGCCGAGATCGCGGCGCGGCTGGCGTTCGTCATCGGTCCGGCCGAGGAGCTGTTCTGGCGAGGGTTCGTCCAGCACGGCCTGCAGGAACGAACGGGACGGTGGCGCGGGGCCGCCCTGGCGTCGCTCACCTACGGCGGCGCGCACCTCGTCACCGGCAACCTCACCCTGATCGGCGCCGCCACCGCCGCGGGCGCGTTCTGGTCGGCCCTCGAAGCCGCCGGCATGTCCATGCCCGCGCTCATCGCCAGCCACATCGCCTGGGACATCTGGATCTTCCTCATCGCGCCCACCGAACGCCCGAGGTAAGGTGGGTTGATGAAGAGAGCGGCGCTGGTGGGAGTCCTTGCCTTGGTAGCACCGTTGCTTTTCGCGCCGGCCTCCGGCGCCAGCGCCCCCACCTGTTTCGGTCAGTCGGCCACTATCGTAGGGACGAGTGGGAACGACAACCTCCAAGGAACCCCGGGCAACGACGTCATCGTCGGGCTCGGTGGCATCGACTTCATTTGGGGCAATGGCGGGTTCGGCCGGATCTGCGGGGGTTCAGGCGGGAGCGTCATCGACGTGAGCGCCGATTCCGGAAGCAAGGTCACCGGAGGACCCGAGGAAGACCTGGTCACGGGATCTCCGGGGAACGATCGCATCTTCACCAAGGACGGCCCGGACGGTGGCGTCCCTTCCTCGGTGTAAATAGATCACGGGCGTAGGCTCCTCCCGAGAGCTGACAACTCAGCAGAAGGAGGCCCACACCCGTGACCGAACGAGTATCGCCCACCGGGCGCATCCACGCCGGCATCGACGACCTGTTCTCCTCCGAGGGAGACCTCGGCGAGACCCTGGAGGAGGTG
>DAIMKN010000198.1:0-3642 GCA_036721725.1 Actinomycetota bacterium | reverse complement strand
TGCTGGCGTTGTTCGGCGCGCCCGTCGCACACGAGGACGATCCCGAACGTGCGGTGCGTGCAGGCCTCAAGGCGGCCCAGGAGATCGCCGGCTATTCCGCCGAGGTCGAGGCCGGCTGGGGCATCGAGGGGTTCGGCGTCAGGATCGGCGTCGACACCGGCCCGACCGTCGTCGGCCTGATCGGGGCGGGGAGCCGCGTGGAGTACGGCGCGACCGGAGATGCGGTCAACATCGCCGCACGCCTCCAGCCGCACGCCGAGCCCGGCACGGTCCTGGTCGGCGAGTCAGCGCAGCGATCCATCGAACGGCTGTTCCGGTGGGGACCACCTCGCGATCTCGAACTGAAGGGCAAGAGCGAACCGGTCCGGGCCTACCCGGCTCTGTCGGCGCTCCCATCCCGGACCGGCGTTCGAGGTCTCCCCGGCCTGGGCACCGGCCTGATCGGCCGAGAGCAGGACGTTCGAACGGCCGGGGCCGCACTCCACGCGGTCCTCGAAGGTGCCGGGGGCGTGGTGTTCATCACCGGAGAGGCGGGCATCGGCAAGAGCCGGCTGACCGCCGAGCTCCGGGACCGGGCCGACCACGCCGCCGGCGGCGATCGGGGCGGCCCCCTGTGGATCGAAGGGCGTTCGGTCTCCTACGGCGAGTCCATCCCGTACTGGCCCTTCCGCGACCTCCTCCGCAGCTGGCTCGGAGTCTCATTCAATGAGCCCGACCTGCGCGTCCGGGTGGCGCTGCGACGCCGGATCGAAGCGTTGTTCGCCGATTCCTCGCTTGGCGTGTATCCGTATCTCGCCGCGATGCTGGGGCTTACGCTGGAACCCGACGCCGCGTCGCGGGTCGCCGACCTGTCGCCGGAGGCCCTCCAGTACCGAACGTTCGAAGTGGTGCAGGCGCTGCTCGAACGGCTGGGGCAGGAGGGGCCGGTGGTCGCGGTGCTGGAGGACCTCCACTGGGCCGACCCCACCTCCATCCAGCTGTGCGAACGGCTGCTGGGCGTGGCGGAGGAGTCGGCCGTCCTCCTGATCCTCACTGGCCGGCCCGAACGCGACCATCCCTTCTGGCGGGTCAAGGAGGCGGCGGCCCGGCTGCTTCCCCATCTGACCACCGAGCTTGCCCTGGAAGCACTCTCCGGCCAGGCCGAACGCGAACTGCTGTCCGCCCTGATCGGACCGGACACGTTGCCACCCGAGGTCGAAGCGCGGGTCCTGCGCGACGCCGAGGGCAACCCGTTCTACCTGGAGGAGCTGGTGCGTTCGCTGATCGACGCCGGCGCGTTGGTCCGCGAGGGGGAGGGATGGCGGTTCGATCACGCCGTTCCACTGGAGATCCCGCGAACGGTGGAGAACGTCATCCTGGCTCGCATCGACCGGCTCTCGCCTCCCAGCCATCGGTTACTGATGGCCGCCTCGGTCCTTGGCCGCCAGTTCGGCCTTCCCCTGCTGGAGGGGGCCGTCGGGCCCGGCGACGGCGTTCGGGAGCCTCTGCACGACCTCCAGCGGCTGGACCTGATCCGGGAGAGCCGCCGGTGGCCCGAGCCCGAGTACCGCTTCAAGCACGCCCTCATCCAGGAGGCCGCCTACCGAACGCTGGTGACGGCGGAGCGGGTCCGGCTGCACCGCCGAGCGGCGGAGTGGCTGGAGGAGCGTCGCGGGTCGAACGTGGACGAGGTGGCCGGACTCCTGGCTCGCCACTGGCTCGCCGGCGAGGACACCGGCAAGGCCATCACCTACCTGGCCCTGGCCGGAGACCGGGCCCGGCAGGACTACGCGCTGGACGAGGCGGTCGAGTACTACCGGAACCTCCTTCCCCTCCTCGAGGACTCAGGCGACCCCCAGGCCGTGGCGCTCGTCCTGTTCAAGCTGGCCCTCGCCCTGCACACCTCGATGCGCTTCGCCGAAGCGAACGCTGTGTATCAGCGGGCGTTCGACCACTGGACGCCGCCGACCGGTCCCCAGGTCTTCCCGACCGAGACGCTCCGCATGTCCGTGACCTCCTTGCCTCGGATCGCCGATCCCGCGACTGCCGGGTGGTGGCCGGACATCGAGCTGTGCATGCAGCTGTTCGACCGGCTGGTGGAGGCGTGGCCCGAACGCACCATCGTCCCGTCGCTGGCCGAGCGGTGGGAGATCTCGGATGACGGGCTGCGGTACGTGTTCCATCTGCGCCCCGGCGCGGTGTGGTCCGACGGCCACCCCCTCACCGCGCACGACGTGGAGTTCGGCGTCAAGCGGGTCCTCGATCCGGACCGGCCCGGGGCCAACGTGTCCATCTATTTCGTGCTGGAGAACGGGCAGGAGTACTACCTGAGGCAGAGCGGCGACGCCGGCGCCATCGGGGTCCGCGCCCTGGACGACCACACCGTCGAGTTCCGCCTGTCGGTACCGGCGCCGTACTTCATGAGCGTGGTCAACCGGCCCGACGGCGGACCCCAGCCCCGTCACGCCATCGAGCGGCACGGCGAGTCGTGGACCGAACTCGGACGGCAGGTGGTGAGCGGGCCGTTCGAGGTGGCCTCGCGAACGGACGACCTGCTGGTCCTTCGGCGTCGAGACGCCACGTCCTCCCAGCCCCGGACCGGGAACGTGGCCAGGGTGGAGTACGTTCGAACGCCGATCGCCCGGGCCATCGACAAGCTCCGGCGGGGCGAGGTCGACCTGGTTCGCGTGCTCTACACGCCCCGGACGGCCGATCACCTCCCCGAGATCCCCTCCGGCGCCAGCGTGGGCCCGGCCGCCTGGAGCGCCTTCCTGGCGTTCGATCACCTTCACCCGGTGCTGTCGAACGTCGATCTCCGGCGGGCGCTGGCGCACGCCGTGGACCGCGACGCCCTCCAGGCGGTGGCCCCGCCGAACCTTCTGGTCGCCACCGGCGGGCTGGTCCCTCCCGCCCTGCAGGGTCACACGCCGGACATCGTGCTTCGGTTCGACCCCGATCTGGCCCGGATGCACCTGGAGAGATCCGGACAGGCCCAGGCCCTGGCCGGAGGTCTGGACCTGGCCGCGTACGAACAGTGGTCCGGGATGCTCGAGGTCATCATGGCGAGTTGGCGCGAGATCCTGGGTCTGGATGTGCGGATCCGGACGTGGAGCGCCGTGGAGGAACCGTCCCTCCCCCGGAAAGACCTGGACGTGGCGCCGATCGTGGTGAGCGGCTGGCTCCCCGGCTATCCGGATCCCGAGTACTACCTCCGCCTCCTCGTGCACTCGGACGCCTTCACCAACGAGGGCCGGTTCTCCGATGCGGAGATGGACCGGCTGATCGAGGAGGCCCGCCACCGGACCGACGACCGTTCGCGGCTCGAGCTCTTCCATCAAGCCGACCGCCTGGCCGTGGCCGGCCTGGTGGCGGTCATCCCCCTGGCGTACGGACGGAGCATGGCGCTGGTCGGTCCTGCGGTCGACGGATGGTGGGAGTTCGGCAAGACCTCCGCACCCTACGCCGACCTTCGGGTGAACCGCGACCCGTAGGCTCAGGCCATCCCCAGGCCGGTGGTCAGCGCCCGCAGCGTGAGGCCGAACAGGAAGAACGCGGCCACAGCGAACACCTTCCACGTGTCCTTCTCGTCGTCCATGCCGCGGGCCAGGACGTGGGCGATGACCAGCACCACCGCGGGGAACAGCGACCCGTAGAAGTAGTGCA
>DAIMKN010000197.1:3164-3653 GCA_036721725.1 Actinomycetota bacterium | reverse complement strand
AGGAACTCGTTCGTGACCCGGGGACCGACCTTGCGCGCGTCGTGGCGGATCGACGCGAGGTCCTCGACCTCGTCGACGAACACGACGGCCGCCGGAAGCTCGAGGACCCGGTCGAACACGTCGGCGAGGAACTTGGCCTCCTGCTCTCCGCGTTCGTCCGAGAGCTCGCTCGGCTGGATCTCGATGAACGGCCACGCCAGCCGGGAGGCGACGCCCTTGGCGAACGTAGTCTTTCCGGTTCCCGGCGGCCCGAACAGGACGATGGCCTTCGGGGGCTGCACCGCGTGCCGCGCCGCGAGCTCCGGTTCGGACAGCGGCAGGATCACGGTACGTTCGATGATCTGCTTCGCGTGGTCCATGCCCTTGAGCTGGTCCCACAGCGAGGGATCGATGGTCACGCCGCCGACGTCGGCCAGCGCGACCGAGCCCGGGATGCTGGAAGGGAGCTCGCGTTCCAGCATGACGACATCGTCGACCTCGCGATAGCCG
>DAIMKN010000197.1:2359-3154 GCA_036721725.1 Actinomycetota bacterium | reverse complement strand
CGTCGAGGAGGCCCCGAACGCCGGCGTCGCCCCGTTCGGCCCGGGCGAAGAGACGGCCGAGTCCCCGCTCCGCAAGGTCCGCCTCGAACCGGTCGAGCAACCGCGCCGCGACCGCGTCCCGATCGGGACCGGCAGCGATGGCGAGGCGATGGATCCACCCCCCGGTTCCGAACGCGGTGCCGAGGACGATCCCGACGATCTCGCCCTGCGCGTCGGCGACCAGGGCGGTCGCGTCGTCGGACGAGAGCAGCTCGACGGCCTCCTGAAGGTCCCGGTTGCTGCCGTCGTCAGAGGATCGCCGCAGCAGCTCGACGATGAGCCCGAGGTCTTGCGCTCGGTACGGTCGGATCGTGACAGTCATCGGGAGCATTCTGTGACTTTCGCAGGCCGTCCGCCGCCAGCGGTCGCCGGGTAGTGGAGCTTGAACAGGAACAGGTCGCCCGGCTGGAGCGCGCGGAACGCTCGCGCCCCTGAGGGTTGCCAGAAGTTGACCTCGTCGAGGTCCGGCCGCCCGAGCAGGAAGCGGTACCAGTCCCCGTCCGTCACTCCGATGTAGGCCCGCACCTACCCTCCAAGCATGAAGGCGCCTGCGTGGGCCAGAGGATAGCCTCCCTTGGGTGTCGTTCCCAGCTACCGCTTGTGGTTGCGTTCGGTCTCGCGGGCGCGCGGGCGTATCCTGCGGGCCGTGACGGCGGCGGATTGGGGGCATGCCGGCGCGTTCGTGTTCCTGGGCGCGGCGGTCGTTGGGAACGCGGTGCGGTACGCGGCGCACCGGCGGTCGCGGCGGGTGGAGCA
>DAIMKN010000197.1:0-2349 GCA_036721725.1 Actinomycetota bacterium | reverse complement strand
AGGAAGCGGTACCAGTCCCCGTCCGTCACTCCGGCGGCGGGTGGAGCAACTGCGCCGGTTCGCCGCGACCCACGGCCTCACGTTCGCCGAGGACGCTCGACGGTCGTTCCGTCAGAAGGCCGACCCGTTCCAGCTGTTCGCGGCGTACGACCTGAGCGGGTTCGAGAACGTCCTCACCGGGCCGTGGCAAGGCCGAACGGTGGTCGCCGCCGACTTCTGGTCCGCCACCGAGCGCCCCAAAGGGCTTAGGGATCGGACGCTTCGGTCACCCGGCCCCCGGGCACGGCGGGCTCTTCCACCGTCCCGCTTCCACCACAGGGGTCATCCACACGTGGGAAGCGGGTCGGGGAACGTCGTGTCCGCCACGTTCTTCTCCCAGCAGTTTCCGGTCCCGGTGGTGTCCCAAAGGAGATCCGCGCCCGGGAAGGGGGCGATGCTCGGATCCGGCGACGCGCCGTTGCCGGTGACGGTGTTGTGCTCCACGTGATTCCCGTCCGCGTTCGGTTCGATGTCCAGGCCGGCGCACTCCGCGGGGGTGAGCTTGAACGCGACGCAGAAGTTGGCCACCAGGACGCCGAACGAGTCGTTGCCCGACACCGAGTTGTGGTCCACGACGTTCTGATCGGCGGCCACGAGCAGGATCCCGGTCCCCACCGGCACGGCGCACACGTCGTCCCCGGGGGAGCAGGTGTTCGGCTTGTTGTTGTCCTCCACCAGGTTGTGATCGATCAGGTTGTCCGAGTTCGTCTTGACGTCGAGGAACGGCAGGATGAACGAGAGGATGCCCCCCGTGTTCCCGGTCGCCACGTTGTGGTCGGCCCGGACACCGGTGCTGTTCTCGATCTCGAACCCGCTGACGTTGCCCGTGGCGGCGTCGTGGTCGATCCGGACGTCGTGGGACTGCCCGACGTAGATCCCGGTGTCGTTGGCGCCCGAGGCGAAGGAGTGATCGACGCGGCCGGGCCCCGAATGGGAGGGGAAGATCCCGTACTCGGCATCGGCGTTGGCGCTGACCTCGGTCACTCGCCAGTGATCCACGCAGAACAGCGAGATTCCGTCACCCGCGAAGTCGTTGACCGTGAGCCCGCGGACGAGCGATCCATCGATCCGCTGCGTCGGATCGCCCAGGCAGGCAGGATCGCCCGTCTTGCCGACGGCGATCCCCGTGTCCTGCCCGCCCGGGTTCTCCAGGATCACCGGGCGGCGGCGGCTGGAGAGGCCGATCAGACTGATGCCGTCCTTGGCGATGACGATCGCGCACATGTCCGCAGGATTCGTGGGGCACGGCCGGCCGGCCTCCGTGTAGGTCCCGGGTTCGACGAGGATCCTGGTCCCCGGCGAGGCCTGGTCGACGGCCGCCTGGATCGATTGACCGGGATGGACGACGATTGCACCGGCCGCGATCGCTTCCCCCGGCATGCCCAACGCTGCGAGACCGCCCGACACCGCGAGCACGATGGCCCGCATCGCCAATCTCCTGGCCACGGCGATCTCCCTTCCTTGAGCTGGCGGGCAGAACCTACTCGCCGCTCGGGATCCCTGGACTCCCGGTGAGCGGATGACGGATCCTGTCTACTCCTCCGACCGGGGTCAGCGCAACAGGTTGCCCCGCCCGGCGCCACCGTCGAACGTGACCATCACCTGCGTCAGCCACCCATCGGGCATGGCGGTCAGGCCGAGCAGCTGCTGGAGCCTCAAGTGTGACCACCCAGCAAAGGTCAAACGGGGCTCGGGTCAGCGAACGAGCCTCACGTTGAACATCGGCCCGCCCAGCACGCCCATCAGCCGGATCCACAGCGCGAGGTACATCTCGGCCCCGCGCGAGGTGGTGATGTCGCCGAGGTCGATGACCTCACGCCACCCGAACCACTCTTGGAGGACGCGCGTGGCCTCCAGCTTCGCGCCGGCGTCGTTCCCGCTGACGAACACGGCATGGTCGCCCTCGCCGATGCTGCCGGGCGCGATCATGACCGGCGCCGAGACGGTGTTGAGGGTCTTCACGACCCTCGCGTTCGGATGCGCCCGCTGGATCTGCTCCCCGAGCGAGTCGTCGTTCACCACGCTCAAGGTCGGCGGCATGCCCTTCGAGAAGTCGAGCGGGTTCGAGACGTCCAGCAGGATCTTGCCCGCGAGGTTGTCGTCCCCGGCCGCCGCCAGCACCTCCAGCGACGCCTGCCCGCTGGTCGCGTTCACCAGCAGCTCGCCGTGCTTCGCCGTCTCCTCGAACGTCCCGACCTTGACGTCCGGCCGCTCCTTCGCCCACACGCCGAACGCCGGCACCCACGCGTAGTCCGACGTCGTCTTCGCCAACGACGCCTCCGGATCGCGCGTCCCCACCATCACCTCGTG
>DAIMKN010000196.1:0-3660 GCA_036721725.1 Actinomycetota bacterium | reverse complement strand
TCTCCACCGGGAAGTCCTTGATGTAGCCGTAGCCGCCCAGGATCTGCACGGCCTGTTCGGTCACCCACACCGCGACCTCGCTGGCCTTGAGCTTCGACATCGAACCCTCGGCGTGTTCGAACGTCCCGTTGCGCGAGAGCCATGCCGCGCGCCACGTCAGCAGGCGGGCCGCGTCGATCTCCAGCGCCATGTCGGCGAGCTTGAACGCGATGCCCTGGTGCTCCACGATGGGCCGGCCGAACGCACGCCGCTCCTTGGCGTAGTCCAGCGAGTACTCGAACGCCGCCCGCGCGATCCCCAGCGCCTGCGCCGCCACCGACGGCCGCGTCATCTCGAACGTCTTCAGCGCCGCCGACGTTCGGGACGGGTCCTTGGACCTGGCGCGTTCGAGCTTGGACTCCAGCCGGTCCATGCCACCCACCACGTTCTCCAGCGGGATGCGGCAGTCGTTCAGCAGGACCTCGGCGGTGTGCGAGGCGCGGATGCCCATCTTGCGTTCCTTCTTGCCCTGACTGATCCCTGGCGTGTCGGGCCCGATGATGAATGCCGCCTGCCCGCGATGGCCCAGTTCGTGGTCGACGGTGGCCACCACGATGTGGACGCTGGCGATGCCGCCGTTCGTGATGAACACCTTCTGGCCGTTCAGGACCCACTCGTCACCGTCGCGCTTGGCCGTCGTCCGAAGCGCGGACACATCGGAGCCGGCGTTCGGCTCGGTCACGCAGAACGCCCCCGTCTTGGGGTCCTCCGGCGTGCCGAACATCATCGGCGCGAACTTCAGCAGCTGGTCGGGAGTTGCGGAGTAGGCAAGCGCCGACAGCGGGAGTCCTGGTCCCCAGATTCCGAGCGAGATGCCGGCGCAGCCCCAGCAGGTCTCCTCCTGCGCGATGGGCAGCAGCAGCCCCGTGGGGTCGCCCATCACCAGGTCGGTGTAGAACTCCATCGAGTACAGACCGATCTCGGCGGCCTTCTTGATGACCGGCCAGGGGAACTCCTCCGACTCGTCGTATTCCGCGGCGACGGGGCGGATCTCCTTCTCCGCGAACTCGTGGATCCACTTCCTCGTGGTGATCTGGTCCTCGGTGAGCTGGAAGTCCATCGCGCTCTCAACCTCCCCTGTCGAACGGTGGTAGGTTCGCCGGAAGGTGCCGGCCGGCTCCTCAAGCTACCTTTCGGTAGGTTACCGACCGGTAATATACCGCAGCATGGCAAGGACCGAAACGTCATCCAAGGGCGGTTCCAAGAAGCGGATGCGGGCCTCCGAACGGAGGGCGCAACTGCTCGATGTGGCGCGCAAGGTGTTCGGCACGTCCGGCTTCCACGCCGTGTCGATGGACGACGTGGCCAAGGAGGCCGGCGTCACCAAGCCCATCCTGTACGACCACTTCCCGTCCAAGAAGGATCTCTACCTCGAACTCCTCGACGCCGATCTGGCCGACCTCCACGATCAGGTGAAGACGGCGCTCGACTCCCCCATCGGCAACCGCGAACGCATCCGAACGGCCTTCCAGGTCTACTTCGACTTCGTGGACGAACAGGCCGACGGCTTCCGCCTCATGATGCAGGAGACGGTCGGCGCGGAGAAGGACTTCCGGGAGAAGGTGAAGGCCGTTCGCGACCGCATCCAGGACGAGGTGGCGGCGCTGATCAACCGGGAGTCCCGGGGATTGCTGGACAGCGAACACGCCGACGTGGCTGCGGCGGCATTGGTGGGCATGGTGGAGACCGTGGCCCAGCGCGACCCGGGCGCGTCGCCGGAGAAGCGGCGGCTGGCCGTGGACACCCTGGTCCAGCTGGCGTGGCGGGGCATCGTCAACCTCGGAAGCTGATCCGAAGGCTCGATCGCAAGGGAGGCGTCGTTCGATGAGGTTCGGGCTGTTCTACGAGCACCAATTGCCGCGGCCGTGGGCCGAGGGCGCGGAGGAGCGACTGCTCCGCGACGCCCTGGAGCAGGTCGAACTGGCGGATCGGGTCGGGTTCCATTCGGTGTGGGAGGTCGAACACCACTTCCTGGAGGAGTACTCGCACTCCGCGGCCCCCGAGGTGTTCCTGGCGGCGGCCTCCCAGCGGACCCAGCAGATCCGCCTGGGCCACGGCATCGTGCAGCTCCCGCCGCCGTTCAACCATCCCGCCCGGGTGGCCGAACGCATCGCCACGCTGGACCTCGTGTCCGGCGGGCGGGTGGAGTTCGGCACCGGCGAGTCGTCCTCGCAGTCCGAACTGGGAGCGTTCGGCGTGGCGAAGGATCTGAAGCGAGCGCAGTGGGAGGAGGCGCTCGAAGTCGTGACGCGCCTGATGGTCGAGGAGCCGTTCGCCGGACACGAGGGAACCTACGTCTCCATCCCGCCGCGGAACCTGGTGCCCAAGCCGAAGCAGAAGCCCCATCCGCCGCTGTGGGTGGCGTGCAGCCGGCGCGACACGATCCTGCTGGCGGCGCGCAAAGGCCTTGGGGCCCTGAGCTTTTCGTTCATCGAACCCGAGGCAGCACGCGAGTGGGTGGATCAGTACTACTCGTTGCTGGCCTCCGACGAGTGCGTCCCCGCCGGGTTCAGCGTGCACCCGAACGTCGCGGTGGTGCTGCCGTTCATGTGCCATCCCGACGAGGAGACGGCCATCGAACGCGGCATCGACGGCGGCCACTTCTTCGGCTACTCGCTGGCGCATTACTACGTGTTCGGCGAGCACCGTCCGGGGCGGACGAACGTGTGGGAGGAGTTCCAGGAGCACCGCAGCGAACACGGTTTCGCCCGGGAGATCGTCGAGGCGGGCGGCGAACAGCTCGGGATCAACATCCTGCAGCAGGGCCTCGGTTCGCTCCGCGGCGCCATCGGCACGCCGCAGCAGGTGGCCGAGCTGTGCTCGAGGTACGAGGCCGCCGGGGTGGATCAGATCATCTTCGTCGCCCAGGCCGGGAAGAACCGCCACGAGCACATCTGCGAGTCCATCGAACTGTTCGGCAAGGAGATCCTGCCGCGGTTCGGGGAGAAGGCGGACGAGGTCGACGCGGCGCGGACCGAACGCTACGCGGAGGCGGTGGGCAGGGCCTTGGCCCGCCGGCAGCCGCCTCGAACGGCCGACGCCGGCTACGTCATCACCCCGAACGCCGAACCCCGCCCCGCCCGGCTCCTGACGCTGTCCTCCGACGCGAAGGCTGCCCCACTCCCAGGCGCCCAGGACGTATCGGTTCGTGACACGCTCAAGCGCCAGAAGGACCAGTGGGCCACGATGCTGGGCCGGGCCGACCTCCCCGACAAGCTTCGGGCACGCGGCGAGCAGGCGTTCGCGTCGTTCGTCAAGGGCCGGGACGACGACGCCATCGACCGCGTGGTGGGAACGCGTCAGGTGCAGCGGATGATCTTCCAGGGCATGGCCCGGGCGTTCCTTCCGGAGAAGGCGGGCGGGTTCACCGGCGAGCTCCAGTACGAACTCTCGGGCCGGCGGGGCACGGTGCTGTGGCGCCTGGTCATCGACCTCGATCACGCGGAGGCCATGACGGGCCGGGCGTCGAACCCCGCCCTCACGATCAAGACCTCCGTGCCGACGTTCGCCAGGATGGTCACCGACGAGGTGCCGGCAGCCAAGGCGTGGTTCGAGGGCAAGGTGCAGATCGAGGGCGACTTCCAGGTGGCCTCCCGCCTCGGCGAGATGTTCGGCCAGACC
>DAIMKN010000195.1:0-3672 GCA_036721725.1 Actinomycetota bacterium | reverse complement strand
CGCGACCTCACGCCAGGTGACGGCCGAGGACGCGAAGTCGATCTGGGAGTAGGCGAGCCGAGGTCAGGAGGGGCGGGCCAGGGGCGGCCTGATCGAGCAGGCCGCCCCGGGTGATCGTTCGATGGTTGCGGCGCCACCACAGCAGCCCGATGGCCGTGGCGCCGACGAACGCCCCGCCCACGGACAGAGCGGCGTGCTGGACGCGTTCGTCATCCGCCACCCTGCGAAGGCGTGTCCACCGCTGGTGCTCGGGGATCTCGGCCAGGAGGCGGTCCAGCAGCTCGGGCGGCGGCTCGACCGTGACCTCGCGGAGCGCGCTCAGCTCGCCCAGCACCAGCCGGTAGCGGCCCAGCTCATCGATCGTCATCGGGATCGCTCCGGTCGAACAGAACCTCCTGCAGCCGCCGCCGTGCGCGGTGCAGACGAACCTTGACCGCGCCCTCGGAGATGCCCAGCTCCTCGCCGATCTCCGCGCACGACAGGTCGTAGACGTCCTTCAGAACGACCACCGTCTTCATCCCGAGCGGCAGGCCGTCCAGTGCGCGGAGGAGTTCGTCCCGGTCCACGGTCTGCTCGTCCAGCCGCTGGGGCGACGCCGGCTCCTTGGGAGATTCCTCGGGCAGCTCCCAGAGCAGTTCGCCGAACCGGCCGCGCTTGCGCAGATGGTTGATGGCGGCGTTCGCCACGATCCGGTAGAGCCACGTCTCGAACTTGGCGTCCCCCCGGAAGCCCGACAGGCCGCGGAAGACGCGGAGGTACGCGTCCTGCGTCACGTCCTCGGCCTCTTGCGGGTCGCCGACCAGCCGGAGCGCCTGCGTGTACACCTGCCGGTGAGTGGTCCGTACGACCTCCTCGAACGCCTTGGGATCTCCTCGCCGGACGGCCGCGAGAAGCTCGCGGCTCACCACGGAGACCACACCGCCCGTTCAGACCGCGTTACCGGCCGGTAGGTTACGGCGTCGAGGCACCGATCTTCGCCGTCCGAACGGCGAGACGGAGGGGGCGGCGTGGCGTTCAGGCCAACTGGACCACGGCCCGGCTGTTCTTGATCACCATCTGGGTGTCTCCGGCCCGGTCCACCTCCGCCCAGACGTTCAGCGTGGCCTGTCTCGTCCCCGGGTCGAGGGATTCCACCCTCCCCCGGGCCACGAGGGTCTCGTCCATGAAAACCACCGCCCGGAACTGAACCTCGATCTGCTTGAGCGCCGCCGGATCGCCGAGCCAGTTCGTCACGGCCGTCGTGAGGTGGGCCATGGAGAACATCCCGTGGCCGATGATGCCCGGGAACCCCACGCTCCGGGCGAAGCTGTCGTCCTGGTGGAGCGGGTTCTGATCGCCGGAGGCGTCCGCGTACGCCTTGATCTGTTCGCGCTTCACAGCCTTCTCCAGGGCCGGGATCTCGTCGCCGACCTTGACGTCTTCGAACCGCACGTTCGCCGTCATCTCCTCTACCCTCCCGATGATGCCGTGCCGCGAGACAGCAGGGTCGAACGCGCGACCACCACCGTCTCGCCGGACGCGTCCTTGATGTCCGCCTCGATGACCAGGAACTCGTTCGGCCCCTTGGCGTAGATGTCCGCGATGCGCGGCACCGCCTTCAGGACGTCACCAACCACCACCGGCCGCCGCCATTCGTATTCCTGCTCGCCGTGGACGACCATCATGTAGTTGAGTCCGAGCTCCTGGTCCAGCACCACCTGACCGCTCGTCATGATCTGCATGACCGTGACGAACGTGGGCGGCGCGAGCTGTTCGCCGTAGCCCGCCGCCTTGGCCGCCTCGGCGTCGCGGTACAGCGGGTTTCGCTCGCCGATGGCGTCGGCGAACTGGACCACGCGGTCGCGTTCGACCGGGAACGAGACCTCCTGATACTCCTTGCCCTTGAGCGACTGGTTCATCGGCATCGGGTCACGCTCCCAGCATGGCGCCGGCCACCGGCACGATGACGCCCGAGATGTAGTCCGAGTCCTCCGAGGCCAGGAACAGGTGGGCCTTGGCCACGTCCTCGGGCTGGCCGTAATAGCCCAGCGCGATGAGGAGCAGCGCCATCTGCCGGCTGGCCTCCGGCACTCCGAGATCCTGTCCTTCCTGCTTGGAGGCGGTCAGACGGGTCTCGATGAAGCCGGGCGCGACCGCGTTCACGTTGATGTGGAACGGCCCAAGCTCGCGGGCCAGCGTTCGGGTCAGCGCGATGATGGCGCCCTTGGCCGCGGTGTAGTTCGCCTGGCCGGCGTTGCCGAGGAGCGCCGCCGTGGAGGAGGTGAACGTGACCTTCCGGTGGTAGGCCGGCTTACCCTCCGACTTCATCTCCTGCTTGGCGGTCTCGCGGAGATAGGGCATGGCGGCCTGCGTGGTGTGCAGGGCGGTCTTCAGGTTGATGTTCAGCACGAAGTCCCACGTCTCGTCGTCCATGTTGTGGAACGTCTTGTCGCGGGTGATGCCGGCGTTGTTCACCACGATGTCGACCTTGCCGAACGTCTCCGCGGCGGTCTGGAGCAACCGGTCGGCCTCCTCCCGCTGCACCGTGTTGTCGGTGGAGCCCACCGCCTGACCTCCGGCGTTCTTGATGGCCTGGACGGCCTCGTCCACCACGTCGGCGTCCACGTCGTTGATGACGACCGAGGCGCCCTCCCGGGCGAACAGTTCGGCGGTGGCGCGGCCGATGCCGCGGCCCGAGCCGGTGATGACGGCGACCTTCCCATCCAGTCGGCCCACGTTCGTTCCTCCTTACGTCGCGGTCGGATGCGGCGATGTGCTGCTAGGTGTGCCAGCATACCCAGGACATGCCCTCCCCCACTCCGCCCCGCGGGCCCGCCCGCAAGGACTCCACGCGGAAGCCACATCGAACTCGCCAGCCGCCGCCGATCGGCGTGCTGATCGTGGACGACCAGCGGACCTTCGCCGACGCCCTCGCCATCGCCATGGGGCTGGAGCGCGACTTCGCGGTGCTCACCGCGTCGAGCGGCGAGGAGGCCGTGGAGATCGTGGCCCGTGAACACCCTGAAGTGGTGTTGATGGATGTGGAGATGCCCGGCATGTCGGGGATCGAGGCCATCGCCCAGATCCGGCGCATCGACCCGAAGATCAAGGTGCTGGTCCTGTCGGCCCACGACGAGATGCTGTTCAAGGCGGAGGCCCTGGAGGCCGGCGCGCTGGCTTACGTGTCAAAGCTCCAGTCGCTCCCCGAGCTGATGAAGGTCGTTCGGCGTACGAACGACGGCGAGCTGCTGATGGACCTGGACGAGGCACACCATCTCCTCCGGGAGCTCCGGCTGCACCGCCGGCACGACTCGGAGGAACGGGAACGGGCCGACCGGCTCACGCCCCGCCAGGCGACGATCCTGCAGCTGATCGCGGACGGCCTGACCACCGGGGAGATCTCGGAGAGGTTGGCCATGAGCCCGCTGACCATGCGAACGCACGTCCAGAACATCCTGACTCGGCTCGCCGTGCACACGAAGCTCGAGGCCGTGGCGGTTGCCGTTCGTCAGGGAAGGGTGTCGATCGGCACGGAGGGACCGAGCCGGACGAGCCGGACGAGCGAGACGGGCGGCCGGGCGGGCTAGCGGGTCTCGCGGTGCACGGTGTGGCCGCGGCACCACCGGCAGTACTTCTTGAGCTCGATGCGGTCGCGGTCGTTCTGGCGGTTCTTGACGGTGTTGTAGTTCCGCC
>DAIMKN010000194.1:0-3699 GCA_036721725.1 Actinomycetota bacterium | reverse complement strand
ATTACGTGGCCGACCTGACCGTGGGCGACACGGCGGCGGCGATGGGATGCGAGGAGGGGACGGTCAAGGCGCACCTGTTCCGGGCGCGCGAGGCGTTGCGAGGTCAGCTGGGAGGCGAGCGGGTTGGATGACGAACGGTTCCGAACGGGCATCACCTCCACGCTTCACGACATCCCTTCGTCGGCGCCGCCGGACCTCGAACCCGTTCGACGCCGGGCCAGGCGGCTGCGGGCCAAGCGCGGGCTTACAGCCACCGTGGTGGCCGCCGTGGTGGCTGCCGGCGTCGCGGTCCCGTTGACGCTGCTGTCATCGCTTCGTCATCCGGTCACGCCGCGGATCCTCGGCCAGGCATCGGGCGGCGAGGCGCTGCCCCAAGTGGCGCGCATCGTGTGCGACGGCACCACCACCACCGTCCTCACGCCCGAGATCCGTCCGCAGCCCGACGGAGTCGGGTTCGAGGTGGACAACCGTTCGAACGCCGCCCTCAGCTTCGAGATCGAGAACTTCGGCGGGGGTAACGCGCCGGTGGGCGTGCGTACGATCAACCCGCCGGACACCGAAGGGGCGGATTGGGCAGTCCCGCCCGGGGCGGTGCACGTTCGATGCCTGGCGCCGTCGCAAGATGCCGGCTCGGACCAAGGGTGGCAGGCTCTTACGATCAGCGACCCGCAGAAGATCTATCTACCTGCCTCGGTGGAATGCGCGCCGGGCGACGGGGCCACCATCGGCATCATGGACCACGTCAGCGACGCTACGGGTCAGCAAGGGGATCCGGTCGACCTGACTCGGACGCTGCTGGCCGCGCAATTGCGATCCGGCGACAACGTCGAACACGCGGGCTACCCGGACACGGTCAACGCCAAGGTGCGGGTGGTGCGCGACGGAAAGGTGATCGCCGTCGTGCGGTGGACCGCGGCTCAGGACGGAGGTTGGCTCCCGGACGAGACCCAAGAGTGCGGGAGCTTCGCGCCGGGCGGGGCTCCGCCGAACCTGCACGTGCCCCCGACCTCGGGCTCGGTCGGCGGGAGTTCGGGTTCGGGCTGAGGCCTCTTAGGTGCCCGCGTAGCGCGGCGCCTCGCTCATCCCGAGGTACGTCCACGTCATCAGGCAGCGCCACGCGTCCAGGAAATCATCCGTGTCGAACCGCAGCGTTCGCGCGCCGATCCGTTCGACGCCCGGCACCAGCGCGCAGAGGTCCGCGATGCCCGTGTTCAACACGTCGGCTTCCAGCGCGAACGGTGGCTCCGGCCGGAACGGTTCGAACCCCCCACCGATCGCGGTGCGGACCGTCTCAGCGGCGGTCCGCCGGATGGCCTCGCGCGCGGCGGCCGGATGCACGCTCAGCGCCACGCCCTTGCCCAAGCCCTCCTTGACCACGACCGTTCGAACTCCTCCCAGCCGCTCCTCGGCCTGGCTGCAAGCCTTGTCGTCGCCCGTCACCATGCCGATGGGGACGCCGAACATCCCCGCGTACGCGGCGTTGAGGTCGGCCTCCGTCCACGACTCGCCGCCCACCCTGACGTCGTAGAAGATCCGGCCGGCGTACGTGTGGTCCAGAACCGCGGCTTCGGTCCCGGCCCGGGCGTGGTAACCGATGCACAGGATCACGCCCGTCTCGCCGGTCAGCCCCTGCATCATCGACGCCGGCTTGGGCGAGCCGATCAGGAGTTCGGCTCGCTGGTCCATCACCTCCGGCAGGAGGTTCGCCATGTCGCCGTGCGAGTCGTTCACCACCACCGACGTCGCTCCTCCGTCGAACGCCCCCTCCACGGCCGCGTTCGCCTCTCGGGTCATGAGCTCCCGGCACGCCGGGTAGTCGTCGCTGCCCCGCCACACCTGGCGCATGTGGGCGATGCCCGCGATGCCCTCCATGTCGATCGAGACGAACACCCTCATGACGCGAACCCCCTCTCTCTAGAACCAGTCGGGGAGCCATGGCGCCGGGCCGGCGAACAGGCGCCCCAGGAGATCCAGGCCGGGCTCGTCGCCGCCGATCAGACCGACCCGCGCCGCGGCAGGAACGCTCAGATAGCCGGTGTAGAGCGTGGACAACGCGCCGATGGCGAGCGCGCCCTCGGCGTGATCGTCGTCGAGACGTTCGACCCGGACCTTTCCGTCGCTCGCCTCCAATCGGTACCTGCCGCGGTTCTCGGTCAGCAGCGGATCCTCCACCGCGAACGTGGCCTCACCCTCCGTCCCCGAAGGGTAGCCGCGAGCCTCCAGCGCGCCGGCCACGTCCAGGATCCGGGCCATCATCCGGAAGCTGAACACCGGCTTCACGACCTGTTCGCCGAACAACGTCGCCAGGGGCTCGGCGGGCGGTCCGTGCCAGTCGAGGTCCATCCCCACGCCGCGGAAACGGCGGAAGAACGCCAGGAGCGAACGGGCCGCGTCGGGGGTCTCGGCCATGAGATGGGTGCAGGAGACCCGGTACCCCCACCGGTCGGGGATGTCCTCCAGGACGTAGGCGGCGTAGCCCTCGGCCGCGTCGGAGCCAGAGCCGGAGCCGACCGTCACCGCGCCGCGGGCCTCCTCCTGCATGACGCTCAGGACACGGTTCGGCCACCAGTCGTCCTCCGTCCCCTCCACCAGGCCGTTCTCGGTCGCGGCGATGCGGCGGAAGCAGGCCTTCATCGGTTCGAGGTCGTCGTGTTCGGTCAGCTCCCGGGCCTCGAGCGGCGGCGAGCCGGAAGGCAGCGCGGCGATCGGAACGCGGTACTTCGTCTGGATGCCGCCGTACTCGTAGCCGAGACGCCGGTAGACCGGCACCGTGGCCGGATAGAGCGAGGAGAACACCATCCCCGCGTCGCGCTGCTTGCGGATCATCGCGCCGATCAGGCGCGAACCGACCCCGGTCCCCCGGTACACGGGATCGACGGTCACCCCGGCGATGCCGGACGTGGGCACCGGGCTGCCGCCGAACCACTGGTGCATCGGGTGGCTGAGGGTCGTGGCAACGATGCGCCCGGCGTCCTCGGCGACCAGGTACCTCGAGGCGCGGTAGCGCTGCGGGAGCGACTTGACCGCGGAGGTCGGGATGTTGAACGAGATGCGCGACAGTTGGCCGACGCGTTCGATGTCGGCATCGGTGGCGTCCCGGATGACGAGATCCTCGACGCGCTTCATCGGATCGCGCACCGGCACGGCTTCCCGCCGCACTTGGGGCACCCGTTCGCGTAGCGCGAGGCGGCCTCGTCCACGTCCACTCGCAGCAGGTCGGCCACCGAGCACAGCCACGCCAGCACGTCGCTCACCTCGTGCCGCCGGGCCGCCGGGTCGTCATGCCGAACGGTCCGGGCCAGTTCGCCGACCTCCTCGATGAACCAGCGGAAGGTCCCGTCGACACCCCGCGCGGCGTCACGTTCCCCATACGTCTCGCGGATCGAACGCTGCAGCTCGGCCAGTTCCATCGACCGCCGAGTCTACGAGGACGACCGGGCCTCGTTCGTCTTCAGATCATGGTGACGAAGCGGCCGGCTTCGTGGACGGCTTGGCGGGGATGGCGGGGCTTCGGCGGGGGCATCCGGAGGAGTTGGGGGATCGGCTGGATCAGGGGCAGGTCGCGTTTGCGCAAGAACAGGAACACGGGCGGCACATAGCGGATCAGCGTCTGGGCCACCTGTCCCAACAACCACGGGGGGAATCGAACGAGGATCAGCGTGGTGGCGGAGAACGTCAGGAGCGGCGCGGTCAGCCGGT
>DAIMKN010000193.1:0-3713 GCA_036721725.1 Actinomycetota bacterium | reverse complement strand
CCACGCGGCCGTCCACGCGCACGGCGAACCCGCCCAGGAGATCAACCTCGAGACCCATCGAACCCGCTCACCCCCGTTTCGCCCAGGGCTCTATTCTGATCCTACGCCGAGGGTGCCACCAGAGCCGCTCCGCGGCGACGACATGCTGAGCGCCGCCGGGGCCGTCCCCGCGCTCGTTCGTGGCGTCTTGCGGGCGAACGCGTCCGTCTCGGGCCGTCCGGAGTTCTCCATTGCGAGTTCATAGGAGTTGAACTCTGCCACCACCATGTAGGCGTTCTCCCGATCGCGGTCCTTGAGGACCCTGGTGCTCCGGTGGCCAGGCGCCTGTCCTCCCTGCTCCTGCTCGTACTCGGTTCACATCGCTGAGATCTCGTCGATCCGCGACGTGGTGAAGGAGATCGTCTGCACAAACGCCATCGCTTCCTCCTCTTGATCCATGGACGGTCAACCGTCGCTTGCAGCATCCGGTTGCGCTCCATCCTGTGGTGGGCTTTCTCAGTTACGGCTTCCTTGCTCGGATCGGGTGCCCGTACGTCCCGAACTGACGAGCCTTCTCCTCACCCCCTGCGCCGCCGAAGGTGTCCGTGACCGGTCCGAATTCGACCTCGACCAGGCCTGCGCCTTCGATGATCGTTGTCCAGCCTGCGCACGGCAGGGCGCCGGCGATTCAACCGGTCCACAGGTCGATGTCCTGCAGGGCGGACTCCGGGACCGGTCGCTCCACGCAGATGTCGGCGATCTGGACGCGGCCTCCAGGACGCAGCACCCGCGCGATCTCGCGGTACGCCCCGAGCTTGTCGGGCACCAGGTTGATCACCCCGTTCGAGATCACCACATCCGCCCAGCCGTCGGGTATCGGGAGAGCTTCTGCCAGCCCCTCGCGGAACTCCACGTTCGACAGCAGGGAATCGCTCGCCGCCTGGCGCGCCTTCTCGAGCATCGCGGGCGTCATGTCCACCCCGACAACCGCCCCATCAGGACCGACAGCTCGCGCTGCGATCAGGGAGTCCATGCCCGCCCCCGACCCTATGTCGACGACCCGCTCGCCCACCGACGGGAGTCCCCAGTGGAATGGGTTGGAGACGCCGGCGAACGAAGCGACGGCCTGCTCAGGGAGCCCGTCCAGCCACTCGTCGCGATAGCCTGCGTTCGTCGCGGCCCGCTGACCGGTATGGAAGTGGAACGTGGCGTCGGGGTGCTCCACCACCTCCCGGTACTTCTCCTGGACCTCTTCGCGGAGCCGCACTACGTCGACCGTTACGTCCTTCATGCCCCCCTCCTTCCCGCACACGCGGATACGGTGGTTCCCAGCCCGATGCCGGCAGCGTGTCGGCGCCTCATCTCATACGCGACCCCTTAGGGACGTCTCGTACATCCTCAAGGCCACGACGATGCCCGAGCCAAAGGTCAGGATCGCCACCACCCAGATCGCGGCCGAAAGGCCGAGCCAGTCGGCCACCACTCCTGCCACGAGAGCGCCCGCCACGTACCCGGCGTCACGCCACATCCGGTAGACGCCGACGGATGATGCCCGCCAACTGGGATGCGCGACGTCGCCGATGGCTGCGAGGAGCGTGGGGTAGACCATAGCCGTACCCGCCCCGAGCAGCACCGAGCCGAGCATCCAGAGGGCGAACGCGTGGCCGGATGCGATCATCGCGATCGCCAGCGCCTGCGTCCACATCCCTCCGACGATGAGCCACTTCCGTCCGACCCGGTCGGAGAGCGCCCCGGTCAGGAGCTGGCCGACGCCCCACACCGCCGGGTAGACGGCGACGAGCGCCCCGATCTTCGCTACCGAGAGCCCGGCCCGTGCGAAGAAGATCGGGAACAGGCCCCACGCCACGCCGTCGTTCAGATTGTTCACGAGGCCCGCTTGACTGCAGGCCGACAGGGCGCGCTCGCGGAAGCTCGTGAGGACGAAGACCTCCTTCGTCGAGAGCATTACGTCCCCCGAAGGCCAGCTGGCGGCTCCCAGCTCAGCGTCGCGCGCGGCGTGGCCACGGGTCTCGCGCACGAAGGCGGCCGACAGACCGAGCCCCAGCCCCGCGAACGCCAGACCCAGGAAGAACGGCTCGGGTCGAAGGCCGGTTCTCGCGGCGATGTAGCCGGTGACGAGCGCCGTGATCGCTACGGCGCCGTAGCCCGCGGCCTCGTTGAGACCCATGGCGAGTCCGCGGCGCTCCGGTCCGGCGAGGTCGATCTTCATGATGACCGTCGTGGACCAAGTGAGACCCTGGTTCACCCCGAGCAGCACGTTCGCCGCGATGATCCACCCCCACGATGGAGCCCAGATCAGCAGCAGCGGTACCGGGAGCCCGACCAGCCATCCCGTCACCAGCACGGGCTTGCGTCCCAGGCGATCGGCGAGGGCGCCCGCCACGAGGTTCGTCGCCGCCTTCACCGCCCCGAACGCGACGAGGAAGGTCAGGACCGCGGTGAACGCTCGCAGATGGAACACTCGGGAGGCAAGGAGCGGGAGCATGGTCCGCTCCTGGCCGACCATGCCGCCCACCAGGGCGTTGACCCCGACGAGCAGCGAGAACTGCCCGAGGTTGGCGGCGAGGCCCAGGCGTGGCGCCTCGGTCTGCGCGCCCGGCCCGGGGCCCGACGCGCCTAGTCGCGCGCGTTCGCCGCGACGATCTCGCACGTGACGACCGGCTTGATCTCGAGGCTTCCCCCCATGCCGAACGGAGCGACGAACTGCTCCACCTTCGCGTCCTCATCGGACTCCACGATCACGTTCATGATGTGTTCACCTGGGAGCACGCAGTCGCGAGGATCATCACGCCGTGCTGGGCACCATTCTCAGGCCTCAGGTATCTCTGCATCTACCGCTCCTTCCCGTCGATCGGCAGTTCGTCTGGTCGTTCTATGAGCCGTCTCAGTGCACACCCCGTTCGACCTCCTTCCATGCGCCGAACCCACCATCCAGGTTGTAGAGCGGCCCGAATCCGAGGCGCTCCAGGATCGACAGCGCGGAGCTGGATCGCTCGCCATGTCCGCAGTAGGCGACGACCGGCACGCCCCGCGGGATCTCTCCAGCCCTCGCCTCGATCTCGCCGACGGGCACGTTCAGCGCACTCGGCACGTGGCCCCGAGCGAACTCGTCCGGCTCCCGGACGTCGAGCGCGAGCGCCTCGTTCGCGAGGAGGGTCCGCGCTTCTTTTGGGCCGACGAGCTCCAACCGCGCGGTCGGCCTCCCCGACACCTCCCAAGCTTCCATCCCGCCCTCGAGCCATCCGGCGAAGTTCTCCTGCCCGACCAGGAGTGCCTCATCCCCCACGTCGGTGAGCGAGACCCGCTCGTCAACCACGAAGGCGAGCCTGCTGCCCTCATGCGCGAGCCAGCCGAGCCATACCGCGAACGCCGGCCGGAACGGGTCGGAGAGGGCTCCCGGTACGTGGGCACGGGCGAACGACTCGAACGATCGGACATCGACGACGAGCGCGCCATCCGCGATCGTCTCCTCGAAGGCGTCTGGCTCGAGCGCCGGTGGCGGAGCGATGTCGCGGCGCAGGCGCGGGCCGGACCGGTTGACGGCCCGCATCCTCGGGAAGTAGCTGGGAACGGCCGGGAACGTTGTCGGGAACCACGAAGCGAACTCGTCTTCGTCGTCGATGCGCAGCAGGGCATTGGTCCGTCGCTCGTCTCCCAATGTCGACGTCCTCGATCCCCCCTGCCCGCTCGAGCAGAACGAGCCGCCGCCGTGG
>DAIMKN010000192.1:0-3753 GCA_036721725.1 Actinomycetota bacterium | reverse complement strand
GATACGCCCGCCAGCATCCGCTGCTCGACCGCCTCCTGGAGACCGACGCCGAGACGCTGCTGCCGTTCCTGACCACGCGTTCGGGACCGGTCATCGCCCGGGCCCGGGACACGATGTTCCGTCTGCTGTCGGAGAAGGCGTGGCTGAACGCGAGCCTGGCCACCGAGGCGGCCGACCTGCTCACCAGGGTCCTCATCTCCTACGCCCTGAAACCCTCCGAACGGCCGCCCCACGCTGTGGCCGCCGACCTGGCCCGTATCGTCACGATCGCCCTGACCGGCAAGGAGGACCCACGCCGATGAGCACGCGCTACTACGCCCTGCCGGTCGAACAGACCAAGTGGGAGGTCCCCTCCGGTTCGACCACCATCTTCAACTGGGAGTACGACCAGGGCCGCGACCAACTCCTCACCCTGTACGAGAAGGGCAAGGAGAAGCAGTGGAACACGAACACCCGCCTCGACTGGTCCATCGACGTCGACCCCCGGTCCCAGGCGAACGCTCCCGACCACTACATCCCGATCTACGGGTCGGACATCTGGGAGCACATGAGTGAGGCCGGCCGGGAGGACCTCCGCCAGCACATGGGCGCGTGGCTCAACTCCCAGTTCCTCCACGGCGAACAGGGTGCGCTCATCTGCGCGTCGAAGATCGTCCAGACCGTCCCCGACATCGATGCGAAGTTCTACGCGGCGACGCAGGTGATGGACGAGGCCCGCCACGTCGAGACGTATTCGCGCTACCTCCGCGAGAAGATCGAGATGGTCTACCCCATCAACGCCCACCTCAAGGCGCTGCTGAACGACGTCATCTCGGACTCCCGGTGGGACATGACGTACCTCGGCATGCAGGTCCTGATCGAAGGTCTGGCGCTCGCCGCGTTCTCGATGATCCGCGACTACACCGATGAGCCGCTGGCCAAGGCCATCAACACCTACGTCATGCAGGACGAGGCGCGCCACGTGGCATTCGGCCGGCTCGCCCTGCGCGAGTACTACCCGCAGATCACGCAGAAGGAGCGGGACGAACGCGAGGAGTTCGTCGTCTACGCCTGCTACCTGATGCGCGACCGCTTCCTGGCCGAGGAGGTGTGGGGGAACGTCGGCCTGAACACGAACGAGTGCGTCGAGTACGTGAAGACCTCGGAGATGATGCAGATCTTCCGCAAGATGCTGTTCTCCCGGATCGTGCCCACGGTCAAGGACCTCGGCCTGTTCGGCGGCAAGGTGCAGGAGGCGTTCGCGGAGATGGGCGTCCTGGACTTCCAGGACGTGGACCCGGACGACCTCTCGGCGGCCGACGAGGAGATCGCCCGCGACCTCGACGCGCGCCGCGGGATCGGCGCAGCTCCGGCCGGAGTCCTGAACGAGGAGGAGGCGGCCACCGCCGCCATCGCCGGCATCGACCCCGAACGAGCCCGAGAGGTCAAGAGGACCATCCAGGCAGCCTCCGCCGCCGAGGAATGAACCAAGGACCGCAACCCGCGGTCCCGGCACACAACGTAGAACTCCGGTAACGAACCCGTCCCGCCGCCGGACAGGTGGCAGGGACCGTTCGAACTCGAAGACCAGGAGGGCTGCCGTGGGCCGCTACATCGTTCGACGCTTGGCTTGGGTCGTGCTCGTACTGCTCGTGGTCACGTTCCTCACCTACCTCATCTTCTTCGTGGCGCCCCCCACCGATCCCGCCGTCAACTTCTGCGGTCGCCAGCCCACCCAGGGGTGCATCGTCGAACTCCGGCGCCAGTTCGGTCTGGACAAGCCGTTCTACGTGCAGTACGGGCTGTTCGCCAAGCGCATCTTCCTGGGGGACCAGTACGGCTGGCCGGGCATGGGCTTCTCCTTCAACACGCGTTCGGCCCTCAAGCCGATCATCATCGACCGGCTCGGCGTGACCATGCAGCTGGCCATCGGCGCCGCCCTGGTGTGGCTGCTGGTGGGGATCCCCATCGGCATCCTGTCCGCGCTGAAGCCTCGCTCGCTGGCGGACCGGCTGGCGCTCGGGTTCGTGCTGTTCGGCGTGTCCGCGCCGGTGTTCTGGCTCGGCCTGGTGTTCCTCTACGTGTTCTGGTTCAAGTTGCATATCGCCGCCGGAACCGGCTACGTCGCCTTGGGCACGAACTTCTTCACGTGGGCCAATCACCTGGCGCTGCCGTGGATCGTGCTGGCACTGCTGTACGCCGCCGGCTACACGAGGTACACGCGGGCCAACCTCATCGAGACGATGACCGAGGACTACATCCGAACGGCTCGGGCCAAGGGCTTGTCCGAACGCCGCGTCGTGATGAAGCACGGGTTCCGGGGAGGCCTCACCCCGCTGGTGACGATCTTCGGGTTGGACCTGGCCGGGCTGCTGGGCGGCGCCGTCATCACCGAGTCGGTGTTCAACCTCCAGGGCTTGGGCCGGCTGGCCGTGCAATCGATCCGTTCGGCCGACCTCTACGCCATCGTCGACGTCACCCTCGTCGCGGCGTTCTTCGTGATCCTGGCGAACCTGGTGGTGGACGTCCTGTACGCGTTCCTGGACCCCCGGGTTCGCTACACGTAGCCTCATCCGGATCCGACCCCCCTGTAGAATCGCGCTTCGAAGCGTTCGCCAGCGTTCGGATCCGGAGGGGAGCCGCGTAGGTGGGCCGCTACATCATCAGGCGCATCCTGTGGGTCGTCTTCGTCCTGCTGTTCATCACGCTTCTCACCTATCTGATCTTCTTCATCATGCCGCCGACCGACCCGGCGGTGCACTTCGCCGGCCGGATGCCGACGCCCGAGCTCATCGCGGAGGTCCGTCGACAGTTCGGGCTGAACCATCCACCGTGGATACAGTTCGGACTGTTCGTCAAGCGGATCTTCCTGGGCGATGAGTACGGGTGGCCGGGGATGGGGTTCTCGTTCGTCACGCGTTCGGCGCTGAAGCCGATCCTGCTGGGGCGGCTCATCGTGACCGCCCAGCTCGCCATGGGCGCCGCGGTCGTGTGGATCGCGCTGGGAGTGCCGATCGGCATCCTGTCCGCGCTCAAGCCGCGGTCGGCGTTCGACCGGGCGGCCATGGGATTCGCGCTGGTGGGGGTGTCCGCGCCGGCCTTCTGGCTGGGCCTGCTGATGCTCTACGCGTTCTGGTTCCGGTTGCGCATCGCCTCGGGCACCGGCTACGTCCCGATCTACCAGGGCTTCTTCCCGTGGGTGAACCACTTCATCATGCCCTGGTTCGTGCTGGCGTTCCTGGCCGCCGCGTTCTACGCGCGCATGGTTCGAGGCAACCTCATCGAGACCATGAGCGAGGATTACATCCGAACGGCCCGGGCCAAAGGTCTGTCCGAACGCAAGGTGGTCATGCACCACGGTCTGCGGGCCAGCCTGACCCCCGTCATCACGATGTTCGGGATGGACCTGGCGGACCTGCTGGGCGGGGCGGTGATCACCGAGACGGTGTTCAACCTGCCCGGGATGGGCCACTACGCGGTCCAGGCGGTGTTCAACGGCGACCTCTACGCCATCGTCGACGTCACGCTGATCGCGGCGTTCTTCGTGGTGGTGGCCAATCTCATCGTCGACATCGTCTACGCCTTCCTCGATCCGCGCGTTCGATACTCCTGAGCACCACTCCGGCCACGGCTGCCCTTGCCCGAGAAGTTGACCGGTTCGGCTGCGGGCCGTAGCTTCTGGGGCATGACCAACACTTCTGCTTCCCCGCGTCTGGCCGACCGCATCTCCCGAATGGGCACCGAGTCGGCGTTCGAGGTCCTGGCCAAGGCGCG
>DAIMKN010000191.1:0-3850 GCA_036721725.1 Actinomycetota bacterium | reverse complement strand
TCCGCTACGCGCCCCAGGCGAAGTACACCGCACTCCTGGGGATCTCGGCCGCGGCGTTGGTGGGCACGGCGGCGGTGCTGCTCGTGCCGCTGATCCGACGGAGACGGAGGTGGAGGCGAACACGCAGCGGAAAGCAGCGAGCGCCGGCCGCCCGGGCGGGGAGCGACGAGTGAACCGGCCGCGGGTGGGCCGGATCGCCCTGGTCGTGGCCTACGTCGCGCTGACGTGGTTCTTCGGGGGCAGGAACGGCCTGATCGCCGGAGTGGTGATCTGCGCGGCGTGGTGGTTCGGGCTGCCGCGGCCGTTCCTGTGGGCCGCGTCCGTCGGATTGCTCGCGGCTGCCCCGGTCGCACTCATGGCCCAGGGGCTGCCCCCCGCGTCCGGTGTGGACCCCACGTTCGCCACCTCCCATCTGGTCGCCCACGTCCTGGTCGGCTTGGCCATGGCCACGGCAGGGTTCGCCGCGCTGACGGAGATCATGGAGGGGCTGGCGGCGCATGAACCGATCGCCGCCGATGCGGGAACCCCCCTTCCGGAACCATCCGCGGGGAGCGCCGAACAAGAGAGCTCAGCGGACCGGCCGCGGGCTCGCCCGCCGTCGGGCAAGTCCCGCAGCCGTTCGAAGCGGCGGAACTGAGTGTTCCCACCCGCCGTCCTGAGTCGGCTGCGTTGCCCGAAGTGCGGCGCCGGGCTCCACCAACCTGCGCCCGACGGTCTGGTGTGCGAACAAGGACACGCCGTCCCCGTTCGAGACGGCTACCTCGACGCGTCCAACACCCCCCCGGACCGGGAGACCGCGCGGCTGTTCGCGAGCTTCGGCTACGAACACGTTCGGTTCGACCGCCTCCCCCCGGAGGACGAACTCGTGTGGCGCCGCTACTTCGGCGACGTTCCGTTCGACGAGCTCCGGGAGGGGGTCGCCCTCGACGCCGGCTGCGGGACAGGGCGGTTCTCGAGGTTCCTGGCCGAACGGATGGCCGCGGTGGTCGCGCTGGACGGCTCGGAGGGAGTGTTGGCGGCGGCCCGGAACCTGGAGGCCCACGCGAACGTGAGCGTGGTCCGGGCGGACTTCCGTTCGGCCCCGCTCGCCCCGGAGAGCTTCGACTTCATCTGCTGCATCGGGGTGCTGCACCACCTCGAAGCGCCGCGTCAGGCGTTCGACGCGCTGGTCCGCCTGCTCGCCCCGGGCGGCCGGCTGCTGGTGTTCCTGTACAGCCGTCCGCCGCGAGGGACCCTCCGGGCGGCGGTCGTCGACGCCAGCACCACACTCCGCAGGCTCACCCTCCACCTCCCCGGCGCGGTTGTGCAGGCCCTCAGCCTGCTAATCGCCGCCGCGCTCTACGTGGGTCTCGTCCTTCCCGGCCGGCTGGGGGAGGCGTTCGGCATCGAACCCCTCGCCGCGCTGCCCCTGCGGATGTACCGCCGTCTGGTCCCGTGGAGCCTGTGGCACAACGTGTTCGACGTGCTGAAGGCACCGCTGGAACGGCGCTACGTCTGGGCGGAGGTCGAACCCTGGTACCGGGCCGCCGGGCTGGAGGTCGAACGCGTCCGGGAGGACGACGGTCTGATCCTGGCCCGCCGGCCGCCCCGGTAGCACCGCGCTCCAGGACGATCACGCAGTTCCACAGCGCCACCTCGCGAACGCCCGGGATCCGCGCGAGGAACGCGAGCCCCGGCCAGTACCGAGGCACGACGTGCACCACGCGAAGGCCGCTGTCCCCTCGCCGCAGCCACCGCAGGAACCGGCCGATGTGGGTGACGAACAGCGTTCTCCCCGGCACGTTCTCCTGCGGCCCCTTGCCGCCGTGCAGCACCCGGTACGCCCGCATCCCGAGCCGAGGGCCCAGGTAGTGCAGCGGCGCCATCTCGTGCCCGCCCCACGGCGAGAGCCAGTTCGTCCAGGACACGCACACGAAGCCGCCGGGGCGGCACGCCCTGGCCAGCTCCAGCAGCATCGACTCGGGATCGCGAACGTGCTCCAGCACGTTCGAAGAGATCACTCCGTCGAACGCCCCATCGGCGAACGGCAGCCGTTCGGCCAAGCCAAGAACGAACGGCGTTCGCGCGATCTCGCGAGCCCGGTGATCGGCGACGTCCAGCGCCACGACCCGCAAGGCGCGCGAGGCCAGGACCTCCGAGAGCGCCCCGGTCCCCGACCCCGCGTCCAAGACCCTCGTCCCGGGCCGAACCATGCCGAAGCCCGCCAGCACGTCGGCCAGCGCAGCGGAGGTGGCCCGGTAGAAGGACGCCGGGTCGCGGCGGAAACCGAACGAGAGGCGCAGGATGCGCCACGCGCGCCGGACGCCGAACGGGGCGGCGGGAGGAGTGGCGTCGCGGTTTCCCCCCATACGGCGATCGATGATACCGACCGCTGAGTGGTCGCCGCCGCCGCACACCGAAAGACCTCGTCACCGCCCTGCTTGCGGGCCGTGCACCGAACCCTTAACGTGTACGCGTCCGGAGCGGACCTGGGGGTCTAGGGAGGGAGAGATAGCTTGCGGCGAACGCTGGGCTACATCGCCTTCATCACGGGTTTCGTGTTCCTGTTCCTGGCGCCGCTGTTGAAATGGTATGCGGTGCCCAGGATCGACAAGGCCCCGCTCGACACCTATCAGAAGACCGTCAACCAGGGAGCCGGCCGCTACTTCAGCGTGAAGTCCGTCTCCATGACGCCCGTGGTGCCGATGCAGAACATCACGCTGGCCAAGGGCGATCCGGCTGCCAGCGACCACACGTACGCCGTGGTGACCATCTTCCAGCGCACCACAGACCTGCGGAACAGCGTCGACATCGACTACAAGAACGACGTCTACAAGTTCGACCGCGACTCCGGGTACTCCGCCCCCAACGCAAAACCGTTCCGCGACGGGCTGACGCTGAAGTTCCCGTTCAACACGAAGAAGCAGACGTATCAGTTCTACGACGTCACGGCGAACAAGGCCTTCCCCGCCAAGTACCTGCGGACGCAGACCATGAACGGGCTCGACACCTACGTGTTCGAGTCCGACCCGACGAACGTCTCGATCGGCACCATCGCCGTCCCGGGCTTGCTTGCCGGCCTCCCGGACCAGCCGAGCATCACGACGGACAAGCACTACACGGCGCAGACGACGCTCTGGGTCGAACCCGTGACCGGCGCCATCATCGACGCCGGCCAGCACGCCGTGCAGTGGGTCACCTACCAGGGAAACTTCGTCACCACGCTCTCCGACACGAACTTCATCAACTCCCCGACCAGCGTGGAGACCGTCGCCAAGGTCATCCGGAAGAAGAGCAGCCAGTTGCTCCTGGCCAGCAAGAGCGTCCCCGTGTTCGGGCCGATCGCCGGCATCGTGCTGATCGTCGTCGGATTCCTGCTCCTTCGGCGCCCGAAGGCCGGCGAGCCGAAGACACAAGCGGTACCCGCCACAGCCTGAGGGGTGACCGCCGGAGGACCGTTCCAGTCGGGCCCCGCCGCTGCCCGCCGCGTCCGGATCCTCTCGCTGGCGCTCGGCCTGGTCGTCGTGGCGCCGCTGCTCCTGCCGGGCTTCGTGCTCGCCTACGACATGGTGTTCGTCCCGCACCAGGGGTTCTCGCTCGGCCTCCTCGGGGTATCGAGGCTGCTGCCGCGGGAAGTGCCCATCGCGCTCGTGGTGACCACCTTGTCGCGCTTGCTGACGGGCCAGGTTGTCCAGAAGCTGCTCCTGCTGGCCATCTTCGCCGGGGGAGCCTACGGAGCGGCCCGGCTGGTCCCCGCGCGGACCGTGGCCGGACGGATGGCGGCCGGCATCCTCTACGTGTGGAACCCGTTCACGTACGAACGCCTCCTGCTTGGGCACTGGGCGCTCCTGCTCGGCTACGCCGCGTTCCC
>DAIMKN010000190.1:0-3908 GCA_036721725.1 Actinomycetota bacterium | reverse complement strand
GGGCGAGGGCCCGGGCCACGCCGATGCGCTGGCGCTGGCCGCCGGAGAACTCGTGCGGATACCGGTTGTAGTGCTCGGGGTTGAGGCCGACCAGCTCCATGAGCTGCTGGACCTCGCTCTTCACCTTGTTCTTGGGGACGGTCTTGTGGATCTGGTAGGGGTCGCCGATGATCGAACCGATCGTCTTGCGGGAGTTCAGCGACGAATACGGGTCCTGGAAGATCATCTGGATCTCCCGACGCAGAGGATTCATCCGGCGGCGGCCGAAGTCCGTGTAGTCCTGGCCGTCGAAGTACAGGTTCCCCTGCGTGGCGTCGTAGAGCTTGAGGATGACCCGGGCCAACGTCGACTTGCCGCACCCCGTCTCCCCGACCAGTCCGACCGTCTCGCCCGGGTAGACCTCCAGGTCGATCCCGTCGACGGCGTGGACGTTGCCGACGGTCTTCTGGATGAGGATGCCGCGGCGGATGGGGAAGTACTTCTTCACCCCGACCAGCTTGATGAGCGGGGTCTGTCCCTGACGGTCCACGCGCGGCGGCGGGGCGCTCTGGGCATTCACCTCGACACTCATATGGTGATCGCCACCTCCTCCTTGAAGATGCGTTCCTTCTCGGCCTGCGACAGATGGCACGCGGACGCGTGGTGGCTGTTCGACGGAAGCAGCTCGGGGGCCTCACGCTTGCAGATGTCCATCACGTAGGGACACCTCGGGTGGAACGAACACCCGGCCGGCATGTTGATCAGCGACGGTGGCGACCCCGTGATGGGCTTCAGCCGATCCTGGCGTTCGAGATCGAGACGCGTGATCGACTGCAGCAATCCCCACGTGTACGGCATCTCCGCCTGGTAGTAGATGTCCCGGGCGTCGCCGTACTCCACGGCCTTGCCGGCGTACATCACCTGGATGTTGTCGCAGTGTTCGGCCACGACCCCGAGGTCGTGGGTGATGATGACGACGGCCGCGTTGAACTCCTCCTTCAGGCGGTCGATGAGCTCCAGGATCTGGGCCTGCACCGTCACGTCGAGGGCGGTGGTGGGTTCGTCCGCGATCAGCAGGTCCGGGTTCAGCACCAGCGCCATGGCGATCATGGCCCGCTGGCGCATCCCGCCGGAGTACTCGTGCGGGTACTGCTTGGCGCGCTCCTCCGGCTTCGGGATGTTCACCCGGCGCAGCATGTCGACGGCCATGTCGAACGCTTCCTTCTTCGACACCTTCTGGTGCGTCCGGATGGCCTCGACGATCTGGTCGCCGACCTTGTAGAAGGGGTGCATCGACGTCAGCGGATCCTGGAAGATCATGGCGATCTTCGAACCTCGGATGTTTCGCATCTCCTCGGTCGGGAGCTTCAGCAGGTCCTGGCCCTGGAAGATGATCTCGCCCGACACCTTGGCGGACTTCCTGTTCGTCAGGCCCATCGTGGTGAGCATGGACACGCTCTTGCCCGAGCCCGACTCGCCGACGATGCCGAGCGTCTCACCCCGTTCGAGGGTGAACGAGACGCCGTCCACCGCCTTGACCAACCCGTCGTCGGTGGGGAAATGGACCTTCAGGTCGCGAACTTCCAGAAGCGGCTCAGCCACGGACGAACCTCTTTCGCGTCAGGAGTAGCGGACCCGGGGGTCCAGGAAGGCGTACACGATGTCGACGAGCAGGTTCATCAGGGTGACGAAGAACGCCGCGATCAGCGTCACGTCCACGATGGCGTACAGGTCGGCCGAGCGGATCGATTGCACGGCAAGCCGCCCCAAGCCCTGAAGGTTGAACACGGACTCCGTGATCACCGCCCCGCCCAGCAGCGAGGCCAGGTCCATGCCGAACATCGTGATGACCGGCGTGAGGGAGGCGCGGAGGCCATGCTTCACCACCACGCGGCGTTCGGACAGACCCTTGGCCCGCGCCGTGCGGATGTAGTCCTCCCCCATCGTCTCGATGAGGTTGCCGCGGCTCATCCGGGCGTAGAAGGCGGCGAACAGCAGCGCCAAGACTATCCACGGCATGATCATGTGGTTGAGCCAGGTCAGGAAGTTCTGCCCTAAGGGGACGTAGCCGGTGCCGGCGGCTATTCGGAGCTTGAACCAGAAGAAGTACAGGAAGATGAGGCCGAGCCAGAAGACGGGGGCGGACACACCGAATAAGGCGAAGCCCATGGCCAGCCGGTCGAACAGCGAGCGAGGTCGCAGGGCCGACAGGATGCCGATCGGGATGCCGATGACGAGCCACACCAGCGCGGCGCCCACGGCGAGCTGCGCGGTGATCCCGAGGCGGTCCAGGATGATCGGCTTGAGCGCCGAACGAGTGTTGAACGAGAACCCCATGCCGGGCCATCCCCACTGGTCACCCAGGAACACGCGCTTGACGAACAGGGCGTACTGTTCGACCCGCGGCTTGTCCAGGCCGAACTGGTGGCGGACCTCGGCGATCGCCTCGGGCGTCGGCTGCTTGCCGGCGAAGTTCACCGCCGGGTCGGTCGGGGGCATGATGAAGAAGACGACGAAGGTGATCAGGGTGATGACCAGCAGGACGAACACGACCCAGATGAGGCGGCGGATGATGTAACGGCCCATTGGCTCCTCCTGCCGGTCCTATGGATGAAGTGTCGCTAAGTATACGTTCCCCCGGATGGGGTGGGGCCGCCCTATTCGGGCGGCCCCACCGTTCCAACACCGGTCGTGCCGGCGACGATCCGAGCCGCTTTTAGCCCGTGATCGTGTTCGTGTTCGTCACTGCGATGTGCGCGAGCGAGAGGATCCCGGAGAACTGGTCGAACGTGTAGTTCTGCACGTCCGATCCGATCAGCGTGATCGCGTTCACCCACTGGTAGGGCACCCACGGAACGACCTGCTCCATGAGCTTCTTGTCGAACGCCACCCAGCAGCTCGTCCGAGCCGCCGCGAGCTGCTTGTTGCAGTTCACGATGTCGGCGTCGACGTTCGGCACGCTCGCCGCGACCTTGTTGTAGGCGGCGAGGACAGCCGGACCGCAGGCCTTCGCCTTGGCGGCCGTCATGCCCAGCTCGGAGTAGTTGATCTGTCCCGAGCAGCTGATGCCGCTGGAGTCGAACAGCACGGCGAACGTGCTGGGGTCGGCGTAGTCCTTGCCCCAACCGGCGTTCGCGGCGATCGGCACCAGGTTGCTCACCGTCTGGATCGTGGTGTAGGCGGTGCCGGTGTCGAGCTCACGGAGCTTCACCGAGATCCCGATGGAGGCCAGATTCGACACCATGGTCGGCGACATGTTGACGTAGGGCGGGGACGTGCGGTTGATGAACAGCACGTTCTTGCACACGTCGCTGTCGCAGAGCCCATCGCCGTTGCTGTCGTACTTGGACTGCTTCATCTCGGCCATCGCCGCGGCCAGGTCGCCCTCGTGGTTCGTGCTCGGGTAGGGGTCATACGCCGAGTCGGACCCGAAGTCCAGCACCGAGGGAGGCAGGATGTGCGTGGCGATGTCACCGTTGATCGAGCCGCCGGCGGCCTTGAGGAAGGCCGCCTTGTTCATCACGAAGTTCACCGCGCGGCGAACGTGCAGGTCGTCGAACGGCGGGGTCAGGACGTTCATCGTGATGTAGCGCGTCCGGTCACCGGAGTCCGCGTGCAACCGCTTCTTGAGGGTCGGATCGGTCTCGTACTTCTGGATCACGGTGGTCGGCGGCGTGCTCGCCAGGGAACCGTCGAGCGTGCCGGCGTCGATCTGGTTGAAGATGTCGTCCGTGTTCGAGTTGATCTCGATGTCCACGCCGTCCAGGTAGTTCGAACGGGCGTCGGGGCTGTCCGTGGACGCGTCGTAGTTCGGGTTGCGGACGAACTTAATGAACTTGGTCGGGTCGAACCCGGTCTCCGGCTTGATGGTCGAACATGAGGAGGCATCGACCTGGTCAGCTCCGAGGATCATGTACGGGCCCGACGAG
>DAIMKN010000189.1:0-3919 GCA_036721725.1 Actinomycetota bacterium | reverse complement strand
GTGTTGTTCGTGGGATGCCGGATGGACGAGCCCGCGTGGCGTCGCTACTCGCCGCTGGGGTGGGGGGCGTTCGTCGGCGCGCTGCTGATCGAGGACGGCCTGCACGTCCCCGAACACGTCGCCCGGCTCTCCCAGTACCTGCGCTACGGGTGGAACCCGGCTCCCGGCATCCTCGGGCACACCGCCTTCCACGGCACCGGGCCGTTCAACCTGTTCGTGCTGCACACCGTGTACAACTTCGTGGTGACGGGACTGATCGTCGCCGCCTATCTCGCGTTCCGTCCGCGCCGCCGCCGCGTCGTGAAGCGGCGAACGCTGCTGGTCGTGCTGGCCGCAGTGATCGTGCTGCCGCTGCTGGCGGTGGCGGTGGGGACGTGGTTCGGTTCGAACCCCCGCCGGCCCAAGGCCTCGGCCAGCTTCATGGCGCTGCCGTTCAGCGGTTCGACGCCGCAGTGCCTGCCCACCCCCGGCGCCGCGCTCAGCCTGACCGCCGGCGGCATCGAGTACCACTCCGCGAACAACCTCGGCCCGGTGGCCTGTCTTGCGTTCGAGCCGGGACAACCCACGACGCTTACGTTCCGCAACCTCGACGGCGGCGTCCACCACAACGTCCACATCGTGCGCGGCCCGAGGATGTACAGCTTCAACCCTCCGACGCTGTTCTTGGGCCGCATCATCAACGGACCTCGAACGGTCGTTTATCGGATCCCGGCGTTGTCGGCGGGCCTCTCGACGTTCCACTGCGACCTCCATCCGGACCAGATGATCGGCTCGGTCGTCGTCCCGGTCACCGTGAGCGACGCCGGCTTCCAGCCGGAGAGCGTCGAGGTCACCCAGGGGTTCGCCATGGCGTGGACGACGCCGGCCGGCCAGCACCACGAGGTGAAGGACGCGTCGAACGTCTACGGGGGGTCGTTCGACTCCGGTGACCTCGAACCGCGCGGCTACTCGTTCCGATTCTTCGGCGCCGGCACCTATCCGCTCCTGGACCCGACCGATGGCCGGCGGTCGCAGGTGGTCGTGCCGATGATCGTCACCCATGACCTCACCGCCACCACCGGGACCTCCCGCGTGCAGTGGGCGTTCGACACCTTCCCGCCGGAGTTCTCGGCGGACGTCCAGGTGATGAGGCCGAACGCCACCAAGTGGTCGGCGTTCGACGCGCCGCCGCGGCCCGGCCGGATCGAGTGGACGCCGGACGCCGGCGGAGGGGTCTATCGCTTCCGGGCCCGGTTCCGCAGAGTGAAGGGTGGCGCTGCGTCGGGATGGTCGCCCCCCATCTCCCTCATCGTCCCATGAGCCGTCGCCGGACTACCCTGCGCATGCTGGCGGTGGATCGCTTCAGCCGGTGTTCGACTCCGAAGGGTCGGGCGTTGCCCACCTTAGGAGCGCACCGACCCCCTCCCTTGAACCGCCCTCGCCCGGGATGACGCGGATGCCCGCGCCGGTCCCGAGCGCGGCTCGAACGAACACGTCGATGAGCTTGGCCTCAACGGGCTCGGTCACGCCCAGGTCCTTCAGCGCCACCGGCGACAGCGCGACCTGGGAAGGGTCGGGACCGAACCACGCGGTCCGTTCGTCGCCCGAGTCGTTGTGGACGAGGAGCACGTCCACCTGGGCCATGGCCAGCGCCTTCGCCGTCTCCTGGGGTCCCGACGCCGCCAGATGATGCTGACCGGCCCCTGCGCCGAACGCGTCCAGCAACGCGGCGCCGTCCTGGGCCACGAGTTCGTCGACGACCTCACGGACGTGGTCGAGGAGCGCCTCTTCGGAGCCGCCCTCGCTCCGGGCGCCACCCTCCACCGTTCGATAGATCTCCTGAATCTCGTGAGACAGGTGCTCCGACAGGAATCCGAGAGCCCGAACGTCCCCCGCCGCGACCACGACCCGAGGGCCGTACTTCTCGACCAGGTCCGCCAGCTCCTCGGCCACCTCGGCGGCGTTCTGCTCCCAGGTGTTCTCGGCCCGGCGCTGGTACCGCTGCTGCGACCAGCCGCCCGGACTGGACTTCGTCATCGGGTAGTCGTCCCCTTCGACCACGCTCGACTTCTCGGGCAGGCCGTACCGGAACACGCTGATGTCCGCGCCCTTCCGGTCGGCCAGGACCGCGATGTAGGTCGGGGCGGACTGCCGCCACTCGATGATCTGGGTGAGCGCCGGTAGCGGCCCCCACACGCCCAGGTCGCGGCCCGGCTCGGCGGGGCCGTGTTCGACGTGGATGACCCCGTCCGCGTTCGCCACGACGGCGAGGCATGCTCCGTGCTGGTGGGCGCCCTCGACGAGAGGGTCGATGTCGGCGAGGATCTCCTCGGGAGCGCCCTGGTCGCCGAGCTCGCTCCGCAGCGACTTCCAGCGTTGCTCGGAGAGCGGGCCGGCGTTCGGTACGTTCTGCTCGGTGGTGAGGTACACCGTGACGGACGGCCCCTCGACCTTGGCCAGCTCGGCCAGGTCGGAGGCGGTCACGGCGCCGGGTGGGGTGGCGCCTGTGGTTTCCATGGAGGGTTCTTGCCCAGGGCGAACTCGGCCTACGCACCCGCCCGTGCTGAGCTCCGGTCCGGGTAGCATCGGCCCCGCATGGGCGCGCGTTCGAGCTCGTGGACCGCACGGCTGGCCGCCGCCGTGCTCGTCGCCGGCTACGCGCTGCTCACCGTGGTCGCCTCAGCCACCGAGTCGCCGCTCCGGCCGCCGCTCCCGGCCGGGGTGGGCGTGCCGGCGTGGGGAGTTCGAACGGCCCGGGCCCTGGGGCTCGACGGCCTGAGCCGGGGTGCGCTCACCCTGCTGTCGCTGATGGTGGTGGCGGCGGCGGTGGGGGCGTTCGTCCTGCTGGTCCGGGAGGCCTGGAACCGTCGCGCGAGCTGGGCCTTGCTGGGATGCGCCACGGCCGCGGGGCTGGTCCTCGCCATGGTCGGGCCGCTGCTGCTCTCGCGCGATGTGTACAGCTACGCGTCGTACGGCCGCATGGTCGCCCGCTACGGCGCGAACCCCTACCGCACCGCGCCCGCCGCGTTCCCTCACGACGTGTTCACCCCGGTGATCTCCCGAACGTGGGTCCGAACGCGTTCGGTGTACGGGCCGGTGTTCACGGTGGTGAGCGCCGCGCTGGCCAGGGTGTGGTTCGGTTCACCCGGCGCCACCGTGGAGGCATTCAAGGTGGTGGCCGGGCTCTCGGCGGCGGGCGCTGCGGTGTTCGGCGCGGCGGCCACCCGGCGTCTTGCGCCCGGCCGGGAGCGGGCGGCGCTCTGTCTGGCTGGTGCGAATCCGGTGATCGTCCTTCACACGGTGGGCGGTGGCCACAACGACGCGCTTGTGGGGTTGGGCGTGGCCCTGGCGCTGTGGCTGGTCGCTCGACGCGGACCGAAACGGCGGCATGACCTGACGGCGTTCGCGGTGACCGCGGTCCTGACGCTGGCCGCGCTGGTCAAGGTGGTCGCGGCCATCCCGCTGGCGTTGTGGCTGTGGGAGTTGTGGAGGGAGGGCCGGCGCACGGCGCTCATCCACCTCGCGGTCGCGGTGGGCTTGACCGCGGTCTTCACCGCGCCCTTCGCCGCGGGATGGCGAACGGTCTCGGCGCTCGCGAATCTGGCCTCACGACAGGGGTGGGCCAGCCCCGCCCGGCTCGTGGCGCGAGGAGCGGAGGCGGCGGTCAAGCCCTGGGCCGGCTCCGGCGCCGCGGGCGTCGTGGCGGCGGTGCTCTACGTCGCCTTCCTTGGCATCGCCGCGGTCCTTGTATGGCGGCGGATCCTGGCCACCTCCACGGACGCGGGAGCGTTCGCGGCTCGAACGTGGGGTCCGGCGCTGTTGTTGTTCGCCCTGGCTGCTCCCTATCTCCTGCCGTGGTACGCGGCGTGGTTCGTTCCGCTCATCGCGGCGTGCGGCGAGGAGGCGCTGCTGTGGATCGCGGTTGCGGTTTCGGGCGTAC
>DAIMKN010000188.1:0-3930 GCA_036721725.1 Actinomycetota bacterium | reverse complement strand
TCGGGTCGAACCCGCTCGCGGTGACCTGGCGAAGGGCGGCGCCGGCGGACTGGACCACCTGCCAGGATCCGAGGAGCGTCGCTCGTGAGGGGACGAGCTGCCAGTCATAGAGTCCCCAACCGTTCTCCTGCGCCACGAGCTTGGCATCCGGCGCGCCCGGGCCGATGTCACTCGGCGCCACCAGCCACCTGACCTGGAGGAGGTCGAGCGCCAGCACGGACGGCGGACGCGTCAGGAACCCCGCGTTGTACGTGACCCGATGATCGTCCACTGCTCGGATGAACTCCCAGTAGCGCACGAGCTGGGTGGGGTTGTATCCGCCCGCGTCCTGCAGCCCGAACAGGGTTCCGCGGTCGTCGCCGAGCGCGCTCCAGTCCCCCCTGTTCACCAGGAGTACCCGACGACCGGGCACGTTCTGGCCCTTCGGGCTCAGCGTCACGTACCTTCCGTCCCCGCTCGAGATCCGACGCGCGAGTCCTCCCTCCTTCATGTAGTCGGCGGCTGGGATCCTCGGCGGGAGACTCGGGCTCCACGGAGAGCCGGTGTGACGGGGCGGGAGACTCGCCCCGATGATCCCGTTGGCCAGGAGTTCCACCAGAACGACACCCGGGAGGATCCACGCCAGCGACGGACGCCACGCCGTTGCGACCAGCGCCGCCGCTGCGAGGACGGAACCCAGGATGAGCAGCTTGGGGAAGGTGAACGGGCGGCCCACCACCCCATTCCACACCCACCACAACGCCACGCCGGGCACGAGCATGGCTATGCGCCGTCGCCACGAGCCCCCGTGGCACCAGGCGTGCACTCCGAGCCCGACCAAGAGGGGTAGTACCGCCACCACCCCGTAACGGAATCGCGCCGGGACGTGAACGTAGAAGTCGGCGAAGGGCAAGCTTTCGATATGCGGTGACAGGCGCGTGGCGAGCGCTGGCAATGACAGGAGGTACGAGAGGGCGCCGAACACCAGCAGGGTGATCGTGAGGCCACGCAGACGCTTCAACCACAGCCCCGCGAAGGAGAGCGCCATCGCCACAGCGCCGAGGTAGGCGCCGGGCGAGGACGCCAGACCAAGGATCCAGTACCAGTCGAATCTCGCGGACTCCCGAAGGACCGGCCGAAGAGGTCTGCCGCTCACCTGCGCATCGAGCTCGCTGAGCTTCTTGTATCCGAGCCCGAGGGTCGTGTGCGGAAGATACGCGAGGCGCGGCAGGAGGCCCGCCAGGTTGACCATGGGGAGCGCAGCGAGGGCCAGGACGAACAGCCCCGAGGCGAACAGCGCGCCGCTCGCCCCAGACCTGACCAGGGCCACGCTGCGGTAGGCGAGGTAGAAAATGAGGAGTCCGGTCCCGATGACCAGCCCATGGCTGAGATGCGCGGCGGCGATCTGTCCCCACGCCAGGGCCATCAGAGCAAGCCAGGCAACGCGTGGGGTGATGCGCTGGGCCCGAGTGAACCTGCCCGCCGCGGCGAGCGACAGCGACGTCCAGGCGAGCGTTCCCGCGAACGGGAGCTCCAAGCCGATGTGCGAGTCGGCCATCATGAGCGCCAGGACAAGGCCTCCCGCTGTCGCGGCCGGACGGTTCGTCCCTTCGCCACGCAGGAACCAGTACACGCCGAGGCCGGCCAGGATGGGCTGGATGACGATGAACCACCGGACAGCCAGCGCACATGGCAGGATGGTGAAGAGCAACATGGCCGGCAGGTACATCCAGCCGGTCTGCGGATCGGCCCCGAACGGGACACCGCCCATCATGTACGGATTGAACGTCGGGATGTGTCCGGAGCGCAGGGTCCCACCCAGATGGCAGAAGAACGGCAACCACTGCTGGAGGATGTCGCCGTGCTGGCTGGTGACCAGGCCGCGAAAGGCATAATCGCGGAACAGGAACAATACAGAGAGGATGATCAGGGCGGGTCCGAGCGGGATCCGGGCAAGCAGACGCCATCGGCGCGGCCCGACCTTCGATCCAGTGGCGGGTCGTGGTGGTGGTTCGCCGTGGTCCGCCGCAGCGGTGCTCATGCCCGGTGGAGCATCCCACTCGACGTCGCAGCGCAGCAACCACCAAAACGTGACCGGCGGCTTCGGTAAAGCGATCCCTTCGGGGCCGCGCTCCTTCCGTTCGCTAAGCCTAGGATGTCATCGATCGGGCTCTCGCGACGACCGGGAAATACTTGGATTTCTTCGCTCCAGGCCTTCTACGCCGGGAGTAGATGGTGTACGGTACGCGTCCGACGGGGTCGCGGGCCCGCGACGAGAGAGGTCATCATGGACGCTGATACCTTGCACAACCGGCTGAGCCGAAGGCTCTGCGCGGCCGCTGTGGTTCTGTACTTGGGTCTGGGTTGCACCTCGGCTGGTGCGGCCGGCGCTCCGAGGCGGCCAGCCGCAGTCAGCACCAGCGCAACCTGGCGCGCCAGCGTGAGCTCCAGCAGCCAGCAGGGGAACGGCGCAAGTGACGACTACCGCCCCGCCATCTCCGATGACGGGCGCTACGTGGTGTTCGCCTCCCGCGCGACGAACCTGGTCGCCGGAGACACGAACGGCAGATACGACGTGTTCGTACGTGACCTCGCGACCCACGTGACCTCCCGCATCAGCATCACCTCGACGGGAGGACAGTCGAACGGGGACAGCTTCAAACCCAGCATCACGCCCGACGGCAGTGAGATCGTGTTCTACTCGGTCGCGACGAACCTGGTGCCCGGCGATACGAACGGGGAGTTCGACTGCTTCCTGTGGCGGCGATCCGCGCCGAACACGATCCGGCGGGTAAGCGTCTCGTCGTCGGGCCAGCAGGGCACCGGCGGAAGCGTCGGCAGCCACGATCCCACGATCAGCGCCGACGGCAACTGGGTGGCCTGGGAGTCGGAGGCCACGAACCTCGTGCCGAACGACACCAACCAGTCCCAGGACGCATTTCTCCGCAATCTCACGACCGGCGTGACCACGCGGGAGAATCTCGGGCCCGGGGGGATCCAAGCACTGGGCGGGACCGTCGGGACCCATGACCCGCACATGTCCTCCGACGGCAGGTGGATGGTCTTCTATTCGGACCAGACGAACCTCGTGCTGAACGACACGAACCACCACCGCGACGAATTCCTCCGCGACACGGTGAACGGGGTCACCAGGAGGATCAGCCTGACCCCCAGTGGAGGACAGTCCAACGGGGAGAGCTACGAGCCCTGGATCTCCGACGACGGCCGCTACGTGACGTTCGCCTCGGGCGCGTCCAACCTCGTCTCCGGCGACTCGAACGGGAAGGGCGACATCTTCCTGGCCGACGTTTCTCTCTCGCCGCCCAAGATCACGCGCGCCAGCGTGTCCTCGTCGGAAGCGCAGGGCAACGGCTCGAGCAACGTGCCGGCGGTGGCGCCCGACGGCCACTACGTCTGTTTCCTGTCGTTCGCCAGCAACCTCGTGAGCGGCGACACGAACGCGCACGCCGACATGTTCGTCCGGGACATCGTCGCCGGCGTAACCAGAGTGGCGAGCGTCTCGTCCTCGGGCCACCTCGCCAACGGCGACAGCTCCGGCTGCGCGGTCGGCTCGGCGGGGGGCACCTACGTCGCATTCAAGTCGGTCGCGACGAACCTGGTCCCTGGTGACACGAACGGCGTCGCCGACGTGTTCCGGCATCGGTTCTGATCGTCGACCACGACTGCCAGAGAGTGAGGAGATGATCATGCCTCGTCGGTCCGAGCCCCGCCGGTCGCGGTCGTACCTTCGGCTGCCGCTCACCATCGTCCTGTTGGCGCTCGTGGCCTCCCAGCTCGTGTCTTGGGCGGAGGCCTCGCACGCGGGGGCCTTCCCCCGGACGACCCGCACCTCACGCGCGCGGACCGGCGGAACCCCCTACGACTGGACCACGTACGGGTTCGACGGCGCCCGCAGCGGCTACAACCCGCTGGAGACCGAGCTCAACTCCG
>DAIMKN010000187.1:0-3943 GCA_036721725.1 Actinomycetota bacterium | reverse complement strand
GTGGCCACCGCGCGAACGCCGAGCGAAGGCGGCCCTGCCGAGCCGCCCCAACGGATCTTCCTCCTCGACGGGCACAGCCTCTCCTACCGGGCGTTCTTCGCCCTGCCCACCACCCTGGCCACGACCAGCGGGCAGCTCACGAACGCCGTCTACGGCTTCACCTCCATGCTCATCAAGCTGCTGGGCGACGAACATCCCGACTACCTGGCGGTGGCGTTCGACAAGGGACGTCCCACCTTCCGGCTGGCCGCCTACCCGGAGTACAAGGCCGGGCGGGCCGAGGCGCCGGACGAGTTCCGCCAGCAGCTCGGGCTGATCCGGGAGGTCCTGGAGACGCTTCGCGTCCCCATCGTGGAGGTGGTGGACTACGAGGCGGATGACGCCCTGGCCACGCTGGCGATCCGCTCGGTGGCACTCGGGCTGGAGGCGGTCATCGTCACCGCCGACCGCGACTTCTTCCAGCTCGTTCGGCCCGGCATCAGCGTCATGTTCAACCGCCGGGGGATCTCCGACATCGTTCTCTACGACGTGGCCGCCGTAACCGAACGGTTCGGCCTCCCCCCTGAGAAGTACCTGGACTACGTGGCGCTGAAGGGCGATCCGTCCGACAATATCCCCGGCGTCCCGGGGGTGGGGGAGAAGACGGCGTCGAAGCTCATCCAGGATCACGGGTCCGTGGAGGAGCTCCTGCAGCGAACGGCGGAGCTCAAGCCCAAGCTCCGCGACGCCATCGAGGCGGCCGGCCCGGACCTCATCCGGAACAAGGACCTGGCCCGACTGGAGACCGACCTCGAGCTGTCGGTGGCGCCGGAAGACTGCGTGATGGGTTCGTGGGACCCCGACGCCGTTCGGCGGCTGTTCAACTCGCTGGAGTTCCGAACGCTCCTCGAACGCCTGGAGGACGTGGAGGCGACCAAGAAACCCATCGTGGAGAAGGCCTCGCTGGACCTGGTCACGGGTGAGCTGGAGGGGCTCGTTCGCGCTCTCGGCACGGGCGGGCCGTTGGCCGTGCATCCGAACGTCCGCGCCGACGGCGTGACCGGCCTGGCGGTCTCGGCCGGGGGCGGCGAGGCCATGTTCGTGTCGTTCGAACGAACACCCCCCGAGGTGTCGGCGTGGCTGGCGGATCCGGACGCGCCGAAGTGGGTGCACGACGCCAAGGACCTCCAGTCCGCGCTGCTCCGGGCGGGCCACCGGCTGGAAGGGGTGAGGTTCGACACGCTGCTGGCGGGCTACCTCCTGGACCCGGCCGAGGCGAACTACCCACTGGGCGCGCTCTGCCAGCGCTACCTGGGGCTCGACGTCCTGGCCGAGGTGGAGGCGGAGGAAGGAGTGCAGGGCGACCTGTTCGACGACCCCTCGCGCCGTATCGCGGGGGGAGCGGCGGCGGTGGGGCTGCTGGCTCCGGTGCTCCAGGAGCGCGTTCGACGAGCCGAACTCGAACCGCTGCTGAACGACGTGGAGATGCCGCTGTCGGCGGTGCTGGCCGGGATGCAGGCGGCGGGCGTGGCCCTGGACGTCGGCTACCTGAAGGACATGTCCGAGACCCTGGGCGACCGCATGGCGACGATCGAGGCGGACATCTACCAACTGGCGGGGGAGCCGTTCAACATCGGCTCGCCGCCCCAGCTTCGGGTGATCCTGTATGGCAAGCTCGGACTGGCGTCGGGGAAGAAGACGTCCAAGGGCGCGCTGTCCACCGACGCCGACGTCCTGGAGAAGCTCCGGGACGACCACCCCATCGTCGAGGCCATCCTCAGCTACCGCGAACTGTCCAAGCTCAAGTCCACCTACCTCGACGCGCTTCCACCCCTGGTGGGCCGGGACGGACGCATCCATACGACATACAACCAGGTCGGGGCGGCCACGGGACGGCTGTCGAGCGTGAACCCGAACCTCCAGAACATCCCCGTCAGGGGCGATCTGGGACGCCAGATCCGGCGGGCGTTCGTCCCGGGCGGTCCGGACCGAACCCTGTTGGTGGCCGACTACTCGCAGATCGAACTCCGCGTCCTGGCGCACCTGTCGGGCGACGAGAACCTGCACGAGGCGTTCGCCTCCGAGGCCGACATCCACGCAGCGACGGCGGCCAAGATGTTCGGGCTTCCGCTGGACCAGGTGGATCCCGAGCTCCGGCGGCGGGCCAAGGTCGTGAACTACGGCCTGGCATACGGGATGAACGCGTACGGGCTCGCCTCGCGGATGGGGATCGCGCCGGACGAGGCAGCGGAGTTCATCGACGCCTACTTCGCCGGCTTCCCCCGCATCCGCGACTTCCTGGACCGTCAGGTGGGGCGGGCCACGGCCGAGGGGTTCACGGCCACGATCCTGGGGCGCAGGCGCTACCTCCCCGAGCTGGGTTCGGCCAATCCGAGGATCCGCGACATGGGCCGCCGGATGGCGTTGAACGCCCCGATCCAGGGGAGCGCGGCCGACATCCTGAAGCTCGCCATGATCGAAGTGGACCGCGAGTTCGCCGGGAGCGGGCTGGACTGCCGGATGGTCCTGACGGTCCACGACGAGCTCGTGTTCGACGTGGCGATTTCCGATCTGGATGCGTCGGCGGCCCTGGCCAAGCGCGCCATGGAGTCTGCCTATCCGCTCACGGTCCGGCTGCGGGCCGATCTAGGCCACGGTCCGAACTGGGCCGAAGCCGCTCCCGCTGGCCACTGACCCGCCCGAGGCAGCCCGGCCCGGGGTGCGTTCGCATTGACGGGCCAATTGCACCGTCGATACACTGACCGAGCCCGCGGCGTGGCTTCATGCCTGTCGTTCGCATCCCGGGACGTTTCTCTCGTGGTGGTGGACGCGCGCACCGGAAGACCGAACGCCGCGAGCGGAAAGGACGTGATCGGACATCGACAGCGAGACCGAGGCCAATGCGGCTCCTCTGGAGGATTACACCCCCGAGGAGCTCAGGGAGGCCATCGAGCAGAGCCTGAAGGAGTTCAAGGACGGCGATCTCGTCGAAGGGATCATCGTCAAGGTGGACCGGGACGAGGTGCTGCTCGACATCGGCTACAAGTCCGAAGGCGTCATCCCCGCCAAGGAGCTCTCCATCCGCCAGGACCTCGACCCCAGCGAGGTGGTCAAGGTCGGCGACCACGTCGAGGCGCTCGTCCTGCAGACGGAGGACAAGGAAGGCCGCCTCATCCTGTCCAAGAAGCGGGCCCAGTACGAACGGGCCTGGCACCGCATCGAGCAGATCATGAACCGCGGCGAGATCATCAAGGGCCCCGTCATCGAAGTGGTGAAGGGCGGCCTCATCCTCGACATCGGCCTGCGCGGGTTCCTCCCCGCGTCGCTGGTCGAACTGCGGCGCGTTCGTGATCTCCACCCCTACGTCGGGACTGAGCTCGAGGCCAAGATCATCGAGCTCGACCGCAACCGGAACAACGTCGTGCTCAGCCGCCGGGCCTTCCTGGAGGAGTCCCAGTCCGAGGGCCGCAAGAAGTTCCTGGAGAGCCTGCAGAAGGGCGAACGGCGCCGGGGGAGCGTGAGCTCCATCGTCAACTTCGGGGCGTTCGTCGACATCGGCGGCGGCGTGGACGGTTTGGTGCACGTGTCCGAGCTGTCGTGGAAGCACGTCGACCATCCTTCCGAGGTCGTGGCGGTCGGCCAGGAGGTCGACATCCAGGTCCTGGATGTGGACCTCGAACGCGAACGGGTCTCGCTCTCGCTGAAGGCCACGCAGGAGGACCCGTGGCGGGAGTTCGAACGCAAGTACCGGACCGGCGAGGTCATCACGGGTCAGGTCACCAAGCTGGTGCCGTTCGGCGCGTTCGTTCGCGTCGGTGAGGGCATCGAGGGCCTGGTGCACATCTCGGAGCTGTCCGACCACCACGTCGATACGCCTGAGCAGGTCCTCAACGTGGGCGACATCGTTCGGGTCAAGGTGGTGGACGTCGACGTGTCCCGTCGTCGCATCAGCCTGTCCGTCAAG
>DAIMKN010000186.1:0-3972 GCA_036721725.1 Actinomycetota bacterium | reverse complement strand
GCGGCGTGCGGGCAATTGCGGTGGGAGTTCGAACGCCCCCCGGCGCGGGAACTTCCGTTGGCCCGGGTCGGTTCGTAACGGTGAGACGGCGACCCGGACCGTACGAGTAACGAGCGAAGGGAGCGCATCCATGACCACCGAGAAGGCCACATTCGCCGGCGGCTGCTTCTGGCAGACGGAGGCGGAATTCCGTTCGATGCTTGGCGTCACCGCGACGCAGGTCGGCTACACCGGCGGGCGGTTCAGCCAGCCCACCTACCACGACGTGTGTTCCGGCAAGACCGGCCACGCCGAGGCGGTCGAGGTGGAGTTCGACCCGTCGAAGGTGACCTACGACCAGCTGCTGGACGCGTTCTGGCGGATGCACAACCCGACCACCAAGAACCGGCAGGGCTGGGACATCGGCACCCAGTACCGTTCGGCCATCTTCACGCATTCGGAGGAGCAGGCGCTGGCGGCCAAGCACTCCATGGAGCGGGCCCAGGAGCAGCATCGCAAGCGCATCGTCACCGAGGTGGAGCCGGCGGAGGCGTTCTGGAGCGCGGAGGACTACCACCAGCGCTACCTGGAGAAGCGGGGCCTCGCCACCTGCGCCATCCCCAGCGCCCCCGAGGAGTAGAGGCTCAGCCCACCAACCCTCGCACGGCTGAGGCGTCCACCTCGAACACCAGCTCCAAACCGTCGATGTCGTCCCACTGTTCGCCGGTCTGTTCGAACCCCAGCGAACGGATGAGGCCCAGCGACGGATCGTTGCCGGGGGAGACGGAGGCGACGAACGTCCTCGCGCCCTGGTGGCGGGCCCACCCGAAGAACGCCAGCACCGCTTCCCGGGCGTAGCCCCGGCGGCGGTAGGGCTCGAGCGTGGAGTAGCCGACCTCCACGGCGCCGCGAGCATCCGGGGGGGCGTGGAAGTTGATCGAACCGACCACCACCGGGCGGGGCTCGCGCAGCACCATGGCCCGCAAGAGCCACGGTTGGGTGGAAGGGTCGGCCCGCATCTGGTCCCGGCGGAGCTTGGCGGCGTGCAGGATCTCGCCCGGCCACTCTCCAGGAATGGGGACGCCGAGGAGGCGTTCGGCATCGGAGCGCCGGCCGGTGAGCAGCGCCTCCAGGAAGGCTGGCGACATCGACCGGAGGTCGAGCCGGGCCGCACGGATCGGGCCGGCGAGGGCCGGCGCCGTCACAGCCTCGACCGGCCGGTCAGCGTTCGAGGGAGAAGAACCCGGTCGCGCGGAACCGGCCCCGGACCCGCATCAGGACCTTGCCCAGGTACAGGCCGTCCTCGATCTGCACCAGCTCGTCGAGGACGGGACGGATGATGAACGACGGGTTGGCCGGGAAGTCGTAGTCGATCTTGAACACCTGCAGGTCCGGATCGAGCGCGCCGGGCCCCACGCGGTTGCGGAACTCGAACGCCTCGATCCGCTTGCCGTCGTCGAACACCGGCCGGTACGACGGCCACACGACGCGCATGGGCAGCCGCGCCGAGGGCGTGAAGCGGTTCATGCCGGTCGATGCCGAACGGTCGAACGTCTTGCCCTGCCACGGCATCCACGCGTCGGCGAGGCGGCGGACGGCCGCGTCGAGCGGCGCGTAGGTCGACGTCGCCAGCAGGCGGCCGGGGTGGAAACCGTCGGGGAGCGGATCGGGCACGGACCCGCCGCGGAACAGCGCGTCGAACCGAGCGAGCGTTCGAGCACGCACCTTGCCCGGATGCAGCTCCTCGACCAGCCCGAACAGTTCGCCGCGGAGGTCCGAACCCGTCGCCGCTGACCGCAGTGCCATGCCCAGCAGGATACGCCTGCCCCGTTCGAACGGGAAAACGCACGGTTACGGCGGGGAGCCGCCCGACGCGCGCATCTCGGCCTCTGCCTGACGGGCCTGGGGGATGTTGCCCTTGCGCCGGAACAACGCCAGCGCTTCGCCGAACGCCGCCGCGGCCTCCGAAAGTTTGGAGGCCATCCGCAACACCTCGCCAAGGGCGAACCACGCGTCCCCCGTCTGGCTCAGGTAGTCGGTTCGCAGCCCGATCTCCACGGCCTCCCGGGCCAGTGTTTCGGCCACGTCGAACTCGCCCCGATGCGCCAGAACGCGCGCCTTGACCATTCGCCAGATCATCAGCGAGGAGACATCGTCCTCAGCAGTATTGGTACGTGAGATGTCCGCATAGCGCTCAGCTTCCTCCACCCGGCCCTGCCACCACTGGACCTCACCGAGCTCTCCGGCGATGGTCGAAAGGAAGCCGCGGTCGCCCATCTGCTCGAACAGGTCGAACGATCGCTGAAATACCCTCTCGGCGCCGGGGAGATCGCCTGCCATCCGTTCCAACGTTCCCGCGAAGAAACCCACCGCGGCCATGTTCCACTTCCGGCCCCGTTCTTCGTTCGCCGCGAAGTAGCGCGCAGCCAACTCCCGTCCCTCGTCGAACCGGTCACGCATGGCCAGCAGGCCGATGAGCTCGCGGGCCGCGTCGATCTGCAGCATCGGGTGGTCCGAAAGACGCGACACGAACGTCTCCACGAAACGAAGGGCCTCCTCGGCCTCCGCGGGCCCATAGAACAGCGATCCGCCGATCGCGAGCGCCAGTTCCATGAACCGAACGTCACCCGAAGCCAGCGCATCCTCAACCATCTCCCGGTCCATCACCGCCGCCTCACCCGCCCGCCCCAACACGAACGTGTAGAAGCTCTGGCGGTTGCGCGCGAGCGCCACTCCGTACCGGTCTCCGGCCTCCTGGAGGACGGGGATCACCCGGCGGGCCTCATTCAGGGCTCGGTCCATGGCCACGCTTGGATCGAGCGTGACTTCGAGGAACGCTCGGTCGAGGTCGGCGCGCGCTTCGATGCCCTGGTCATCGGCCTCATGCGCTTCGGCTTTGAGCCGGGATGCCAGTTGATATGCATCCTGGAACCTGCCGGCCTCGATGAGTTCTCCGGTCCCGTCGATCAGGAGCCGCAACCGGTCCGGATGGGACGGCGAGTAGAGTTCGCCGGCCCGCATCATCAGGTTGGCCGCAGCCGGGGAGTCGTGGCGGGCGGCCGCCCGCCGCCCCGCCGCCGCCAGCGCTTCGGCCGCCCGGGTGGCCAGGCCTCGCGCATGGTCGTCGATCGCGCCGAGCTCCTCCCGGTAGCGGTACGCCTGTTCGAGGTGGTAGCCCACGATGTCCTCGTACTCCGTTCGGCGTTCTCCCGGGACGTCCTGCAACCAGGCGGCGAACGCCTCGTGCAGCCTGGCCCGCGACTCCTTGGGCAGGCCCTGGTAGGCCGCGTCGCGGATGAGGAGATGGCGGAAGCGGAACGCGTCCTCGCCGGCGAACGTGGCCCGGTCCGGACGGATGAGCTCCTTCCGGGTCAGGGCCAGCAGCCGCAGCCGAACGTTGGGCCGAATATGTTCGGGCGCGAGCGCGGAGACGGCGCCGCGGTGGAACACCTTGCCCTCCACGGAGCCCAGTTCGACCATGGCCCGCTCCTCCGCGTCGAGCCGGTCCAGCCGGGCCGCCAGCAGCAGCTGGATGGTGGGGGGCACCGCGACGCGGGCCACCTCGTCGTTCGCCGTCCACCGGCCGTCCGCGAACGTGATGAGGCCGTCGTCGATGAGCATCGCCAGCATCTCCTCGACGAACAGGGGGTTGCCCTCTGCGGCATCCAGGATGCGGCCGCGGGCCTCCCGGGGCAGCGCCGTCCCGCCCACCAGGTTGTCGATGAGGCCGGCACATTCCTCGGGGCCGAGGGCTTCCAGGAGGATCGAGGAGGCGTTCATCTTGCCGCCGCCCCACGCCGAACGAAGCTCCAGCAGTTCGGGCCGGGCCACGCACAGGAGCAGGATCGGTGCTTCGCGGCTCCAGTCCGCGATGTGTTCGATGAGATCCAGGAACGTCGGTTCGGCCCAGTGGATGTCGTCGAACACGACGATCAAGGGCCGGTCGGCGGCGAGCGTCTCGAACAGCCGGCGCACGGCCCAGAACGCGTCGTC
>DAIMKN010000185.1:0-4065 GCA_036721725.1 Actinomycetota bacterium | reverse complement strand
TCGGCGTCAGCGGGTTCGGTCCGCCATCGCCTCGATGAGGATCTCGGCGACCTCGGGCCGGCTGAACTCCTTGGGCGGCTTCTGGCCCGCCCGCAGCATCTCCCGCACCTTCGTTCCCGACAGGATCACGCGATCCTCGTCCGTGTGCGGACACGTCTTGGGCGAGGCCATCGCGTCGCACTTCTTACAGAAGAACGAGTGCTCGAAGAACAGCGGCTGGATCCCCAGCTCGCCGGGGTCAAACTCGCTGAAGATCCGCTGGGCGTCGTAGGTCCCGTAGTACGAACCGACACCGGCGTGGTCACGCCCCACGATGAAGTGGGTGCAGCCGTAGTTCTTGCGGGCGATGGCGTGCCAGATGGCCTCCTTCGGCCCCGCGTAGCGCATCGCGGCCGGGAACACCGAGACCATCGCGCGGTCCTTCGGGTAATAGCTGTCGAACAGCACCTCGTAGCAGCGCATCCGAACCTCGGCCGGCACGTCGTCCTCCTTCGTCGCGCCGACCAGGGGGTGAAGCAACAGACCGTCCACGATCTCCAGCGCGCACTTCTGCAGGTACTCGTGCGCCCGGTGGACCGGGTTGCGGGTCTGGAACCCGACCACGGTCTTCCACCCGCGTTCGGCGAACGCGGCCCGCGTCTGGGCGGGCGTCAGACGGTACTTCTGGAAGTTCGAGTGTTCAGGTAGCGCGATGACCCGGACCTGACCGCTCACGATGAAATCGCCCGCGTCGTGCATGGCCTTGACCCCGGGGTGGGCCAGGTCGTCCGTTCGATACACCGACAGGGCTTCGTGTTCGCCGTCCCGCTGGTAGATCTCGCCGACCTCAAGGATGGCGATCGGCACGTCGTCCGAGGTCAGCGCGATGGAGGACGCGCCCCCGATCCGCTTGGCCTCGGCCTCGTCGAGGGACAACGTGACCGGAATGGTCCAGGGCAGGCCGTTCGCCAGGTGCATGTCGTCGAGGACCGAACGGTAGTCCTTCTCCCCCATGAACCCGGTCAGCGGCGACAGGGCGCCGACCGCCAACATCTCGAGGTCCGAGAGCTCGCGCTGGCCCACCGCCACCTTGGGCAGGTGCGCGGCCTCCTCTGCTGCCCGCTCCGCCTCGTCCTTGGGCAGCTGGAGGTCGACCAGCGTTCCCCCGTGCGGCGCGATGATCTCGTCGGTGGTTGCGGTGTCGTTCGTGGTCATGGAAGGCTCCTTCGGCTCCGGTGGCTGGGTGCGGCTTCAAGGCGGTCGAGCGGCGTCGAGAACTGCAGGACGTCCTCAGGGCGCGCATCCAGCATACCGAGTCCGCGAGCCCGGCCGGGCCCACGTTTGGCGGCCGGCCGCTCCGCTGATACCCCGGTTTCGGGTAGACTCACCGTTTTCCTGGACCCCGGGGGGATCCATGCCGCGAATGTTCTCCGACGACCACATCGCCGACCTGAACGCTCGGTTCGAGACGGCCGAACCGAGCGAGATCCTGCGCTGGGCGCTGTGCGATGCCGGACTGGAACGCGTCGCCATCGCCTCCGCCTTCCAGTCCGAGGGCACGGCGGTCATCCACATGGCCACCCAGATCCGCCCCGACGTCCCCATCATGTTCCTGGAGACCGGGTTCCATTTCGCCGAGACGCTCGCGTTCAAGGAGCGCCTGACCGAACAGTTCAACCTGAACGTGGTCGAACTCGTCGGCGACTACACCGTGGAGGAGCAGGCCGGGAAGTTCGGCCCTCGCCTGTACGAGTCGAACCCGAAGCTCTGCTGCAACCTCAACAAGGTCATCCCGTTCGACCGTGCCATCAGCCAGCTCGACGGGTGGATCACCTCGATGCGGCGCGACTCGGCGTGGACCCGCAAGGAGACGCCCATCCTCCTGCACTACGAGTGCATCCAGGACCACTGGATCACCAAGGTCAACCCCATGGCCAACCTCACCCGCAAGCAGGTGTTCGACTACCTCAGGGAGAACTCGATCCCCCGCCATCCGCTCTACGAGCTGGGCTACGCGTCGATCGGCTGCGCGCCCTGCACCCGGATGGTGTTCCCCGGTGAGGACGAACGGGCCGGACGGTGGTCCGGGACCGGGAAGGTGGAGTGCGGCATCCACGCGAACGAGGCCGCCAGGGAACAGGTCGACCCGGTCGCGGTGGACGCCGAGCCCATCATCCTGGAGCCGCTGCCCACCTCCACCTGAGGCTCATCCCAGCACGATGTCCGCCAGCAGGTCCACCTGGTGCACGTCCGCCACCGTCGGGTCGAACACCAACTCATCCACCCCCGAGTCCTCGAACCGCTTGAGCGTCGACCGGATGGCACCTGGAGTTCGAGGCACTCCCTGCGCGATCCGCTCGGCGAACTCTCCCCTGTACCGGTAGTAGTGGCGGAGGTAGTCCGCGGACTGCCGTTCGGTGTCACCGAGACCGAAGTAGCTCAGCGCGACGATCCTGGGCTGACCCTGCTTGCCCGCGTCCTTCCAGGCCTGGCGGACGCGCTCGGCGAACGGCCCAACCTGGGCGGCGGCCGCACCTCCCGCCGTCCACCCCTCGCCCCACCGCACCGTCCGCTCCACGGCCTGGTCGGACATCCCGCCGATCAGCACCGGGACGCTCCTTCCGTTCGCCGGCGTGGGGCCGACGGGCTTGTCCGTCCCTTCCGGCGCCTCCCCGGCCCACGCCGCGTGCAGCTGTTCGAGCTGCCGGTCGAACACCTTCCCGCGGGTGGAGAACTCGGCCTCCACCAGGGCGAAGTCGTCGGGGCGGCCGCCCACGCCGAGGCCCAAGGTCAACCGGCCGCCCGACAGCTGGTCGACGCTGGCCGCCTCCTTGGCCAACAGGATGGCGTTGCGGGTGGGCCCGATGAGGATGTTCGTCAGCAGCCCGATCCGTTCGGTCACCGCGGCGGCCGCGCTGAGGGCGATCAGCGATTCGTAGCTGGGGAAGGCGATGCGGTCGAGGGTGGCGAGACAGGAGAACCCTCGCTCCTCGGCGCGCTTGGCCCACCCGATCAGGACCGAGCCGGGGGTGTTCGGGACGGGATTGGGCAGGCCGATGCCGATCTTCATGGGGATACTCCTCCGTGTTGAGAGATCCGGCGGTGGCGGGGGGATCCGCCGGACACGGGTGGCAGCAGGGCCACCTCGTCTCGGGGTGAGAGGACGTGGTCCCGGCCGGTCGCGTCGCCGTTCACCACGACCGTCCCCGCCGCCGCGATCCGTTCGAACCGCTCGCCGTAGCGCCGGGAGAGGTCGTCCACGATCTCGCCGGCCGTGGCGCCGGTCGCTTCGACCATGGACGCACCGGCCAGCTCGCGAAGGGCCGCGAACAGCCGAACGTTCACCCTGCTTGCCTGCCTACGACGCGTCGCACGGGACCGAGACTACGCCGCGGCGCGAACGATAGACTCGGCGCTTGGCCCGGCTCGTACTTCTCTCCGACCGCTCCGCCGCGGAGGCCCTCCCCGCTCTCGGCGCGCTCGGGTTGGACCTGAAGACGGAGCCCCTCGCCCCCGCTTCGCTCGCGCACCTGAAGGATCTGGGGCCCTCGGCCGTGGTCGTGGACGGCGAGGAGAACCCGCCGCACGCCCACCGCCTCCTGGCGCTCTTGGCCGGGGCGCCCCGGAACGACGTGCCGGTCATCGTCCTGCTGTCGCGGGCCGACCTTGAACGCTACCCCTGGCACGAGGTCGCGGACGAGCTCGTGTTCTCCGGGACCTCGGCCGCCGAGCTGAAGCTCCGCCTGGCCATGCTGGCGCGGCGAACGGGCGGCGCGGGCGAGGCGATGCTGAAGCTCGGACCGCTCGCCATCAACACCGAGACGTATCAGGTCACGGTGAGCGGCCGGGTTCTGGACCTCACCTACAAGGAGTTCGAACTCCTCCGGTTCCTGGTGTCGCGGCCGGGTCGCGTGTTCACCCGGAGCGCCCTGCTGTCCGAGGTTTGGGGTTACAACTTCTACGGCGGCACCCGAACGGTGGACGTGCACGTTCGGCGTCTCCGGGCCAAGCTCGGCTCCGAACACGAAGCGCTGATCGAGACGATCCGGGGCGTGGGCTACCGCGCCGCCGATCCCGAGGACGCCG
>DAIMKN010000184.1:0-4079 GCA_036721725.1 Actinomycetota bacterium | reverse complement strand
AGGACGGCACGTATCGCTGCGCGGGCTGCGGGGCGGAGCTGTTCTCCTCCGACACCAAGTTCGAGTCGGGCACGGGCTGGCCGAGCTTCTACGAGCCGGCCGTCGCCGAGAACGTCGAACTCCACACCGACCGCAGCTTCCTGACGCGCCGGACGGAGGTCGTGTGCAAGCGGTGCGGCGGCCACCTCGGGCACGTGTTCGACGACGGCCCGCGGCCGACCGGGAAGCGCTACTGCATCAACTCGTGCTCGCTGGCGTTCGCCCCGGCCGCCGGTGCCGCCGAGGACGCTGGGTAGCTCTTACAGGAGGGGGGCGACCTCGGAGGCGAACCACTCCAGGGTCTGCAGCACCTCGGGCACGACCATGGCCAGATCGAGCTGGAGCAGGCTCACTCCGGCGGCGGCGTAGGCCCGGACCTCCGTCGCCACCTCCTCCGAGGACCCCGCGATGCACCGCTGCTCCGGGAGCACGTTCGTGATCTCGAACGGGGGAAGCAGTCCGCGCCGAACGGCACGCGTCAGCGACGAGGTGTCACGTTCGGCTTCCTTGCAGAACCCCGCCAGGCGGAGGCGAACATCCGCCACCTGCTCGACGAAGACCTCCATGCCCAGCCAGCCGTCGCCGAGCCGCGCCGCCCGCCGCAGCGCGCCGTCCGAGTTGCCGCCGATCAGCACCGGCACCAGGCCGCCGGTCTGCACGGGGTGGGAGCAGAGCACCATGTCCCGGAAGGATGAGAAGCGTCCGTCGAACGAGACCGGACCGGTCGAACGCCACAGCAGCCGCATCACCTCGAGCGCCTCATCCGTTCGGGCTCCACGCTCCTGGCGCGGCACGCCCACCGGAAACTCCTCGTCCATCCACCCGACGCCCGCGCCCAGGATGATGCGGCCGTTCGACAGCACGTCGAGCGAGGCCAGCATGTTCGCCAGCACCACCGGATTTCGGTACGGCACGACGAGCGCGCCCACACCGATGCGGACCCGAGTGGTGCAGCCGGCAACGAACCCCATCACCGCGATGGGGTCGAGCCAGTCCAGCCCGGCGGTCATGAACAGCTCGGTGGTTGACTCCTGGTACGGATAGACGCTCGAACGGTCCGCCGACAGGGCCACGTGGTCCGAGGTCCACACGCTGTGATACCCGAGGCGATCCACCGCTTGCGCGATCTCCAGCACGAACGACGCGTCGCTCCCGAACCCGATCGTGGGGAGCTGGATGCCGATGTCCATTGGCCGAGCATCCTATCCCGGGCCGCCACAGGATTCGTCGCGGCGGGGCGGGGCGGAGTAAGGTTCCCCGGATCGAACGAAGGGGGACGCCAGATGACCGGGAAGCGCAGGGTGGCGACGTGGATCGGGGCGGCGTTCGTCGCGCTGATGGTGGCGGCGGGCTGCGGTGGCGATAACGGCGTCATCGACGTTCCGACCACGCTGCCCTCGAACCTTCCCTCGGGCCTGCCGACCTCGCTCCCCAGCGGTCTCCCAACCACGCTTCCGTCCGGATTCCCCACGTCGCTGCCGAGCGGCTTCCCCACCTCGCTGCCGTCCGGGATCACCTCTCAATTCACCAAGGGTTCGGCGGAGCTTCACATCACGGGGACCACCAACACCACGTTGAACCTTTCGCTGACCGAGGGTGTCTTCGTCGGCGCGGCGGGTGGTGCCGGGGAGGCGGTATGGGGCGACGCGAACGCCCACGAGCTCGCCGTGGCCGGCCATGAGCTGGCCGGTTCGCAGAAGACGAACGGCAGCAGCCTGTCAGTGAGCATGGGCGTGAACGGCTTCTACGTCTCCGAGTCGGGCGAATGCACGGTGAACTTCACCAAGGCGGGTTCGGACGGCCTGGCCGGAACGCTCAGCTGCAGCAACGTGCAGGGCTCGGGCGGGGCCATCAACGTCTCGGGCTCGTTCTCCGCGACTCCGTAAGGGCTGGCCGAGGGCCGTCGGCGTTCGGACTAGGACGAAGGTCTGATTGTGAGTCCCCTCGGTGGCGGGTAAGTATCGGGGGTCCGTTCGAACTAAAGGGGAGTTCAGATGTATCAGGACCCAGCTTCGATGCCCGGCTCTCCCGTGCCCGACCGCGTGCCCGATGATCTGGTTCGGCGCTACGGTGCCCAGGCTCGGCGCTCCGTCCGCTACCACAACTCGAAGGCCTATCCGGTCGTGCACCGGACGGGACAGCGCGTTCGACGCCTGCCCATGCGTGACGCCGAACTGTGGGTGCTGGCCATCACCGTGTTCGCCTGCGGCATCATCGCCATCGCGGCAGTCGGCGCGATGATCTACGCGGCCTACCTGTGGCCCACGGCGTCGCTGTTCATCGTGATCCCGGTGGTGGTGATGTTCGGCGCGTCGTTCGTGATCGCCGCCCGGATCACCAAGGCGCAGCGCCGAACGCAGAACGAACGGACGATCGAGCTGCCGTAGCCGGCTGAGCTCAGGGCCGACCGGCCCCCACGAAGAGCTGCCAGTACACCGGCTCGATCTGCACCACGCCACCCGTGTGCGGGGCGTGGATCATCATGTTGTTGCCGAGGTACATCGCCACGTGGTGGATGGGCGAGAAGAAGAACAGCAGGTCGCCCGGCTGCAGGTCCGCCCGCGACACGTGCGGGATCACCGCGTACTGCCCGGCCGAGTAGTGCGGCAGCGACACGCCGGCGTGCGCCCATGACCACATCGTGAGTCCAGAACAGTCGAACCCCTGACTGGGGCTGGCGCCGCCCCACTGATAGGGAACGCCGAGGACCGACTTGGCCGCGGCGATGGCGGCGGCCGCTCCGGACGCCGGCGGCGGCGGCGGCTCGGTCGGGCTCGGGCTCGGGGTGGGCGACGGAGGCGGCGGAGGCGGGTTGGTGGTCGGAGGAGGTGGGGGTGGGTTCGTGCCCGTGGGCTGCGAGACGACGGGAGGCGCGGGAGGCGGGATGACCAGGATGGGATTTGCCAGCACCTTCTCCAGGTGGGTGATCAGCGCCTTCTGCTGCGCGATCCCGGAGACGATCTGCTGCTTCTTCGTGTTCAGGCTGCGCAGGAGGGACTGACGCTGGGCGACCTCGTTCGATAGTTCCGCGGATGAGGCGACGGCCTTCCGCCGGCTGACCTGGGCGGCGATCGCGGCGTCCGAGTCCTGCTTGGCCAGACTGTTCAGGAACTGGAGGCGTTCGGTGAAGTCCGCCAGCGAACCGGCTCCCAGCAGCGCGTCGACCGCCGAGCCGGCGCCCTCGTAGGCCTGGACCGCCCGTGCGGACAGGGCGGCCCGAGCTGCGCCAGCCGCCTGCTGGTCGCGCGTGGCTTGGGCGCGGGTCGAACGCAGCTGCGCCTGGACGTGGTCAAGGCTCGCCTTCGTCGCGTCGTACTGTTCGATGAAGAGTTCGAGCTGGTTGGTGAGATCCGAAAGGTGCGCCTTGGCGGCGGCGAGGTCGGCGTGGCTGGGGCGGGCGGAGGAATCGCCGATGAGACCCACCGATACCGAGACGGTGAGGAGCGCGGCCACTGCGAGCCGCGCCGTCCAGTCGCGCGTCTTCATCTTTCCCATAAGCAAATGGCTGCCGTGGCAGCCGTCCACTTACCCTAGGCGCCGGCTCGAGGGGTGTCAATCCCTCCAAACGACATCCGAACGAAGGGATCGCCGGTCGTCCCGCTCGCGTAGGATGCGGGCAGCGGGCGGTGCTTCGACGCGGTGAGGGAGCTGGGGGATGGCCAAGAAGAAGATCCTGTTCATCGACAACCGTCCCGAACATCTGCGTCAGCCCGTGCTGCGGTTGCAGGTCGCCGGCTACGAGGTGGACGAGGCAGAGAGCGGCGCGGCGGGCCTGGGGAAGCTCCTGGACGAGGACTACGACGCGTTGATCCTCGACGCCGAACTCCCCGAAGAAGACGGCTGGGACGTGTTGCGGAAGGTTCGAGCCGACGCCTCGCTCAAGGACCTCAAGGTCATCGTGTTCATGGCCGGCAAGGGCGAGACCGGCAAGCTGCTCCTGATCCCGGTCGACGCCGAACTCCGCCGGCCGTTCAGCTTGGGGGCGCTGCTCGAAGCGGTGGTGAAGGTGGTCGGCGAGCCGTAGCCCGCGCCTCGCCGCG
>DAIMKN010000183.1:0-4094 GCA_036721725.1 Actinomycetota bacterium | reverse complement strand
GGTGTCCCCGGCACTCGACGTGCTGCTGCGCGGCGAGGCGGTCCGAGTGGGCGACCTCGAGCCGCACCTCGACCCCGACAGCCGCCTGGTCCTGGTGCGCCGCTTGATCGGGGAGGGGCTGGTGGAGGTCGTGGCTCCGCCGCCCGAGGCCTGAAGCCGAAGGTTCGAAGATCGAAGGTTCGAACGTCGTAGGGTCGAAGCGTCGGTGGGTCAGCCCAGCAGGCCCTCGAAGATGAAGAAGGATCTCAGCACGGCAGAGCCGAGGCCCGGTCAGCGCGGGGGAAGGAGAAGGTGCTGGCCGGCCTGGATGTCGCCGGTGGAGAGGTGGTTGAGGGCGACGATGCGGTCGACCATGGCCCGCGGGTCGGCGGTCGGACCGGCCGCTCGCTTCGCCAGGGCCCAGACCGTGTCACCGGCGCGGACCGTGTAGGACACCGGCCGAGGCGCGTGGGTCTGTCCGGCGCCGGCGATCCCGCCCACGCCGCCGACGGAGACGACCACCGCCATGGCCAGCGCCGCCACTCTTCCCCACCGAACACGTGTTCGAGTCATGGACCGAGTATGCCGAACATGTGTTCGATTGTCAAGCACGGAATCGAACACATGTTTGATTCGCCGAACGCGCGATGGTACGGTCACCCCCGAGGAGGAGGGCGACCATGGACGACATCACCGCACGGCAGCGAAGGATCGTCGACTACATCAGCTCCACCGTTCGGGACCGGGGCTACCCGCCCACCGTTCGCGAGATCGGCGAGGCGGTCGGGCTGACGTCCAGCTCGAGCGTGCACGCTCAGCTGGCCAATCTCGAACGCGCCGGCCTGCTGCGCCGCGACCCGACCAAGCCCCGCGCCATGGAACTGAGAGGTCCCGAGAACCGGGCGTCACGCGCCGCGGAGGACCGAACCCGCCCCCGCGCGGCCTCGGTCGCGGTACCGCTCCTCGGGCGGATCTCCGCCGGCACGCCGACCATGGCGGACGAACAGATCGAGGAGCATCTGGCCGTTCCCGCCGGGTTCGCCGGGGAGACGGACCACTTCGCGTTGCGTGTTCGGGGCGACTCCATGATCGGCGCCGGCATCCTGGACGGCGACATCGTGGTCATCCGCCGACAGGACGCGGCCGACGAAGGCGACATCGTGGCGGCGCTCATGGAGGGACCGGGCGAGGAGGAGGAGGCCACCGTCAAGCGCTTCCACCGCGACCGTTCGACCGGTCAGGTCATGCTGGTCCCCGAGAACCCCGCGCTGGAGCCGTTCCCACTGGGCGACGGCCGCATCGCGGGCAAGGTCGTCTCGGTCCTCCGCAAGCTGTAGGCGAGGTCGAGCGCGCTTCAGCTCGAACGCACGCCACGCCGGGCCGGCCGGACCAGGAACGGCTCGACCACGCTGAGTTCGGCCTCCCCCACCCTGGCCCGGACCAGGGTGCCATCGTCGCGGTCCTCCGTGGACAGCACCTCTGCCCGCCGGTACAGCAGCGGCACCACCTCGGGCTTGTCGTAGGGGACGAGCAGGGTGACCTCCACGGGCGGGCGGGGCAGGGCCTCGGAGACGCGCTCCGCCAGCGCCTCGGTCCCCTCGCCCGTCACCGCGGTCACCGGGACCGCTCCGGTGTAGCGGCGCAGCAGGCGTTCGCGTTCGTGCTCGTCGGCCAGCAGGTCCCACTTGTTGAGCACCAGCACCTCGGGGATGAGGCCGGCGCCGATCTCATCGAGCACCTCGCGGACCGCCGCGATCTGCTCCCCCACGTCGGGCGCGGCGGCGTTCGCCACGTGCAGCACCAGGTCCGCCCGGCTCACCTCGTCGAGCGTCGACTTGAACGCCTCCACCAGATCGTGCGGCAGCTTCCGAACGAACCCCACGGTGTCCGAGAGCGTCACCCGCCGACCCCCCGGCAGCGTCAGCCTGCGGGTGGTCGGGTCGAGTGTGGCGAACGGCTGGTCCGCCACCAGCGCCCCCGCTCCCGTCAGCGCGTTCATGAGCGTCGACTTGCCGGCGTTCGTGTACCCGGCCAGCGCGATCTGCGGGATCCCCGAACGCTCCCGGCCCGAACGCTTGACCTGCCGCGTCCGGGCGAGGTCCTTGATGTCGCGGCGGAGCTTGGTGATGCGCCGGCGGATGTGCTGGCGGTCCACCTCGAGCTTGGTCTCGCCCGGTCCCCGCGTCCCGATGCCGCCGCCGAGCCGGGACATGGCCTCGCCCCACCCGCGCAGGCGCGGCAGGAGGTAGTTGAGCTGGGCCAGTTCGACCTGGGCCTTGCCCTCGCCGCTGCGGGCGTGCAGGGCGAAGATGTCCAGGATCAGGGCGGTCCGGTCGAGCACCTTGACCTTGAGCCGTTCCTCCAGATTTCGGAGCTGTCCGGGGGAGAGTTCGTCGTCCAGGATGACGGCCTCCGCGCCCAGGGCGTGGACGAGGTCGTGGACCTCGGTCACCTTGCCCTTGCCCACGTACGTGACCGGGTCGGGCGTGGCCTTGGCCTGGACCACGCGCCCGACCGGCTCCGCCCCGGCCGCCACCGCCAGCGCGGCCAGTTCGTCCAGCGCCTCCTCCGCGGCGCCGGGCGGCGTCAGTCCCACCAGGACCGCGCGTTCGAACGTGGCCGGTCGCCACGTCGCGGACAGCGGCGATTCGGAGCCGTAGCGCTGCTCAGGCATCGGCGCAGCCGCTCGTCAACAGGGGGACGAACAGCAAGAGACGCCGGAACAACGTTCCCCGGGAAGCGCCCCTTTCCCCGGAAATCTTGTGGTCCGGCGTCTCTAGCTCGGCCATAGATTCCCCTCGCCTCCTGGTCCAAACCTGGACCGACGGGACGATTCCCCCCCGCGCTTGCGTCACGTCACCGGGGGGCGGAGCCGTTCGCGGATGCGGTCCATCGCCTCCTGGAGCCGGGCGTCCGAGACCGTCAGCGAGAATCGAACGTACCCCTCGCCGTTCGCTCCGTAGCCGGTACCGGGGGCCACGACCACCGCCGCTTCCTGCAACAGCTCGTCGGCGAACGCCACCGAGGACTTCCCGGCCGGGGTGGGTACCCAGACGTAGATCGAACCGAGCGGCGACTCGATGGGGATGCCGATGTCGCGGAGCGTGGCCACCACCCCGTCGCGGCGCTTCTGATAGACGGCCCGCATCTCGTCCACGATGTCCTGCGGCCCCTCCAGCGCCGCGATCCCGGCCCGCTGCACCGCGTTGAAGATGCCGGAGTCGACGTTCGTCTTGACGGTGGCCAGGGCGCCCACAGCCTCGCGGTTGCCCACCGCGTAGCCGATCCGCCAGCCCGTCATGTTGTAGGTCTTGGAGAGCGAGCCGAACTCGATGCAGACGTCCTTCGCGCCGGGGACCTGCAGGACGCTCGGTGCGACGTAGCCGTCGAACGTGATCTCCGAGTACGCGCCGTCATGGCACAGCAGCAGGTCGTGCCGGCGGGCGAACGCCACGGCCTCCTCGAAGAACGCCAGGTCGGCCACGGCCGCGGTGGGGTTGGTCGGGTAGTTGAGCCACATCATCCGGGTGCGGTCTCCAACGTGGACATCGCCGAAGACCGGGAGAAAGTTGTGCTCGGCCGTGAGCGGCATGGGGGTGGGCGTTCCGCCGGCCAGCATGGTGGCGATGCCGAACACCGGGTAGCCCGGGTCGGCCACCAGCGCCTCGTCGCCGGGATCGATGAACGCCCATGCCAGGTGGGCCAAGCCCTCCTTGGAGCCGATGAGCGGCTGGACCTCCGTGTCGGGGTCGAGTTCGACGCCGAACCGCCGCCCGTAGAAGTCCGCGACCGCCTTCCGGAACGCGGGGAGTCCGTAGTAGGAGGGGTACTGGTGCGTGGAGGGGTCCTCGGCGGCCTCCCGGAGCGCCTCCACGATGTGGGTCGGGGTCGGGAGGTCGGGGTCGCCCACGCCGAGTGAGATGACATCGGCCCCCGACGCCCGCTTCGCCGCGACCCGCTTGTCCAGCTCGGCGAACAGGTACGGCGGGAGGTTCTGGACCCGTTGGGCAAGCCTCACCGTTCAACTCCCACGGGCAGCACGCGGGCCAGCCACGCCGGGTCGAGCTCGGCGTCGAACACACAGACCGCCGGGCCGGTCATCACCAGGTGATCGT
>DAIMKN010000182.1:0-4103 GCA_036721725.1 Actinomycetota bacterium | reverse complement strand
ACGGACGGGCGTCCCGACCCTCGCCCGGACGTGCGAGAGAACATCTCGATCCTCGGTGACCTGACGAAGGACTTCGATTTCTCGCGGGCGCCGGCCGCACCCCTGGTCCTGCCGCCGCACCCGCCCCCGGGCCCGGCCTCGATCCCGGGAACGTGACCTCGCCGGTCCGGGGGGGCCGTCCAGGCAACCGGCCGTCCTCTATACTTGGCCAAGTTTCGCGGGCTCGGCTGCCCTCTCATCACTGGCGTTCGTCGCCGGGCCACGACAAGGAGCGAACATGAACCGGCAAGCCAAGCGGATGATGCAGAAGCAGAAGACCACGCCGCAGGACCGCCAGGAGGCGGCCAAGCAGCGGCGGGCCGTGGCGGTCGAGGGCCGAAAGCGCACGCCCCCTTCGGTGTTCCTGAAGGAGGTCCGCCTGGAGCTCAAGAAGGTGGCGTGGCCCACGCGGACCGAGCTGTGGAGCTACACCGCGGTCGTGCTGGTGGCCGTGCTCTTCCTGGCAAGCCTGGTGTTCGGGCTGGACTTCGTGTTCTCGAAGGCCATCTTCAATCTGCTGCACGCCGGCGGCTAGCAGACGACGCCCCGGCCCATCGAACGAGGATCCCGTTTCTCCTATGAGTGATGCCGACGACCCCCAGGAATCCGACATGACCGACGCTGCGACCGATCACCTGACCGACCCCGAGACGGACGAGCTCGCCGAGACCCAGGGGCAGGCCGCCTCCGCCGAGGACGCCGTCTCCGCCGAGGCCGCGTCCGAGGAGGTGCCGTTGGAGGGCCTGGCGGATGTCGCCACCGAGGACCCTCCCACCGAGGACCCTCCCCCCCAGGACGCTCCGGCCGAGGCCGAGCCGCAGAACGCTCCGGCCCCGAAGACCCCTGCCCCGAAGACCCCTGCCCGGAAGCGGGCCGCGAAGAAGCCTGCGGCACCCGCCCCCGCACCGGCCGCCCAGGACGACGGGGACTCGCCGGAGGAAGGGCGTTCGGTGTTCGACGGTCCCGGCGACTGGTACGTCATCCACACCTACGCCGGCTACGAGAACAAGGTGAAGGTCAACCTCGGCTCGCGCATCCAGTCCATGCAGATGGAGGAGAAGATCTTCGATGTCGTCATCCCGATGGAAGACGTCATGGAGATCAAGGGCGGCAAGCGCCAGGTCGTGCAGAAGAAGGTCTTCCCGGGCTATCTGCTGGTGAAGATGGTCTACGACAACGACTCGTGGTACGTCGTTCGCAACACGCCGGGCGTGACCGGGTTCGTGGTCAGCGGGACGGGTTCGAAGCCCACGCCGCTGTCGCGCCGGGAGGTCGAGAAGATCTTGGCGGTGAAGCAGGAGACCAAGGCCAAGCCGACGTACCGCTTGGAGTGGGAGGAGGGCGACGTGGTCCGGATCGTCATCGGGCCGTTCGCCGACTTCACCGGCACGATCGCCGAGATCAACGTCGAACAGTCCAAGCTCAAGGTCATGGTCAACATCTTCGACCGGGAGACGCCGGTCGAGCTCGCCTTCGACCAGGTGGCGAAGGCGTAGGGAAGGGGCTCGCCGCCCACCCGTGTCAGGATGGGCGGCGCGCGCCGCGATCCGCGGGAGGCCCGCATCGTACGGGCCGCTCGAACCGCAGGAGGTGGAACGCAACATGCCGGCACCACGCAGGCGCAAGAAGATCACCGCGGTGGTCAAGCTGCAGATCAACGCGGGCAAGGCCACGCCGGCCCCGCCCGTCGGGACCGCGCTCGGACAGCACGGCGTGAACATCATGGAGTTCTGCCGCCAGTACAACGAGGCCACGCAGGCCCAGATGGGCTCGGTCATCCCGGTCGAACTCACCATCTACGAGGACCGTTCGTTCACGTTCGTCATCAAGCAGCCTCCCGCCGCGGAGCTCATCAAGAAAGCGGCGGGCGTGGAGAAGGGTTCGGGCGAGCCGCACCGCGTCAAGGTGGCCAAGCTGACCCAGGACCAGGTCCGTCAGATCGCCGAGCAGAAGATGGTCGACCTGAACGCGAACGACGTGGACATGGCCATGCGGATCATCGCCGGCACGGCCCGGAGCATGGGCGTGGAGGTGGCCAAGTGAGCGCCCCCGGGAAGCGCCTGACGGCGGCGATGGAACTCGTCGACCGCGAACGCCACTACTCGCCGACCGAGGCCATCAAGCTGCTCGGCGAGCTCCCGGCGGCGAAGTTCGACGAGACGGTCGAGGTGGCCATGCGCCTGGGCGTGGATCCGCGCAAGGCCGACCAGATGATCAGGGGCACGGTCTCGCTCCCGCACGGCACGGGCAAGAGCGTTCGGGTCGGGGCGTTCGCCACCGGCGACAAGGCCCGGGAGGCCGAGGAGGCCGGGGCCGACGTCGTGGGCGGCGAGGACCTGGTGAACGAGGTCATGAAGGGCAACATCAACTTCGACGCCGCGGTGGCCACGCCCGACGTCATGGCGCTGGTGGGACGGGCCGGCCGCGTCCTGGGGCCGCGGGGCCTCATGCCGAACCCCAAGACGGGCACGGTGACCATGGACATCGGCAAGGCCGTTCGAGACATCAAGGCGGGCAAGCTCGAATACCGGGTGGACCGGCAGGGCAACCTGCACCTCATCATCGGGAAGCGTTCGTTCGACCAGAAGCGCCTGCTGGAGAACTACCTCACGGTGATCGACGAGATCATCCGGGCCAAGCCGTCCGCGGCCAAGGGCAAGTACCTGAAGACCGTCACGCTCTCCAGCACGATGGGCCCGGGCATCCAACTCGACACGAACCGAGTCCGCGACATCTCCGACGGTGGCGCGCTCGCCGAGGCCCAGGCCTGAGCGGGCGGAACGCTCCCTTCGGTTATCGGTTGAAGTGTCGTCGGTGATGCTCGCTTGCGCGCAGCAGGATCCAGCCGCCGAAGGCCGCTATCAGGGCGCACGCCGAAAGTCCGGCCCCCATGGCGGGCATCGAGTTCCGCGAGGTTGCGACGACGTAGACGGCGGCCAGTGCAGCCAAGGCCAGGATGGCCCAGCCCTCGGCGATCTTGAAAAATGACCGGCGACTGCGGCCCAGCAGCATCGGGTTCCCTCCTGCGTCAAGAGTACGCCCTTGCCACGGCTCGGGGCGAGGATGCGTTGACGCTTCGCGGGGGTGACCGCTATGGTGGTCGGGCCGCAGACAGCAGGGGCGTTCGCGCGTAATCCCTTCGGGGTACCTGCCGAGGTTGAAGCTCCGCACGAGCGTTCGTTCGTGCCGGCGCCTCCGCTGTCGGGCGGGGGCGTTTCTGTTTTGCCCACCGAGACATGCCGGATCGAACGCGCCCGCTCGTGGCTCGGGCGAGCGAAGCGAGGTGACAATGCCGAAGACGGAGAAGGTCGAGAAGGTCAGGGTGCTGACCGAACGGTTCCGAACCGCGGGCGGAGCGATGTTCACGGAGTACCGGGGCCTCACGGTCAAGGACGTGACCGAGCTGCGAGGAGAGCTCCGCAAGTCCGACGCCACCTTTGCCGTGGTCAAGAACACCCTGACCCGGCGCGCCGCGACGGACGCCGGGCTCGGGAACATGGTCGAGCTGCTGCACGGTCCGACCGCGGTGGCGTTCCTGGGCAGCGACCCGGTGAGCGGGGCCAAGGCGCTGCTCGAGGCGGCCAAGCGGTTCCCCTCGCTGGTCGTGAAGGGCGCCCTCATCGAGGGCAGCGTGCTGGGCTCCGACGACGCGCAGGCGTTGGCCACCCTGGAGAGCAAGGAGATCTCCGTGGGCAAGGTGGCCGGCATGCTGCAGGCCCCCATCGCCCGCATCATCTACCTCCTGCAAGCTCCGTTGCAGCGGATCGCCTACGCCCTGGCCGAACGGGGCCGAGGCGCCGGCGAGGATGCCCCGGCTGCGGAGGCGAGCCCGGCCGAGGAGCCCGCCGCGGCCGAAGCTCCCGGTGAGCCCAACGAGAACCGTTCCGAGACGACCGAACCCCCCACCGAGTAGACGACCGACGAAGGAGGAACGACCATGGCCAAGCTTTCCATCGACGAGATCCTCGACGCGATCAAAGAGCTCTCGATCATCGAGGCCGCCGACCTCTCCAAGAAGATCGAGGAGGAGTTCGGCATCCAGGCCGCGGCTCCGATGGCTGTCG
>DAIMKN010000181.1:0-4127 GCA_036721725.1 Actinomycetota bacterium | reverse complement strand
GTGGACGGCCAGCCGTTCGTCATCCCGACCATCCACGCCCGGGACGGCGACACGCTGTATCTGCACGGCTCGAACGCCAGCCGGATGGTCCGCCGTCTCGCCGAGGGCATCCCGGCGTGCGTCACCGTCACGCTGCTGGACGGCCTGGTCATGGCTCGAACGGTGTTCGACCACTCCATGAACTACCGTTCGGTCGTCGTGCTCGGCACGCTCCGCGAGCTCACCGACCGCGACGAGAAGCTCGTCGGATTGCGAGCCGTGGCCGAACACATCGCGCCGGGGCGGTGGGACGAGGCGAGGCAGCCGAACGACAAGGAGCTGAAGGCCACCTCGGTCCTGGCGATGCCGCTCGACCGGACCTCGGCCAAGATCCGAACCGGCCCCCCGAAGGACGACCCCGAGGACCTGGCGCTCCCCGTGTGGGCCGGCGTGGTCCCCTTGCGCCTGGCCTCGTCTCAACCGATCCCCGATCCGGCCCTGGATCCCTCCATGGAGGTGTCGGGGTCGATCCGTCGCTACCTGGCCGAACGAGGATGACGGACCCCACCCGCATCGCCATCGCGCTGTTCGACGACGCCGAGGAGCTCGACTGGGCCGGGCCGTGGGAGGTGTTGGCGGCGTGGGCGCTCCACTGGCCCCAGGACGGCGTCGAGGTGTTCACGGTGGCCGCTTCCCTCGATCCGGTCCGGTGCGCCAAGGGCCTGCGCGTCCTCCCCGATCACACCTGGGAGGCCGCGCCGCCGTTCGACGTGCTGGTCTATCCCGGCGGCATCGGGACCCGGACCGAACTGGCCGACCCGGCGATCCTTGAGCGCCTCCGCCGGCTCGCCGCTTCGAAGACGCTGATGACGAGCGTGTGCACCGGTTCGCTGGTGTTCGCCGCGGCGGGGTTGCTCGACGGACGTCCGGCCACGACACACTGGAGCACCCTGGAGTTGCTGGGCCAGTTGGGCCGGGACATCCAGGTCAGGCCGAACGATCGGTTCGTCGACGACGGCGACATCGTCACTGCGGCGGGCGTGTCGGCCGGGATCGACATGGCACTGCACCTGGTGGCCAGGCTGCACTCCGAAGACCGCGCCCGCGAGGTTCGCCGGGCCATCCAGTACGACCCTGAACCGCCAGTCTGACGCCGCCGAGGCGGTCACTCCAGAAGCCGGCCCTCCACCTCGAACTCTCCCGCCGCCACCTGTTCGACCAGTGCCCGAAGATCGTCGGGCACCGCGGCGACCGGTTCGGCCCGCAGGTCCAGCTCGCCGCTGTCTGCGTCCATCCATTGATGGAGGTTGACCTCCATCGCCGGATCCAGTGCTGGGAAGTCCGAACGGTTGTGGGCGCCGCGGGTTTCCGTTCGAGCCAGCGCCCCTCGCACCGTGGCCTCCGCCGCCAGCAGCCCCGAACGCAGGTCGAGGGCGTAGGCCAGGTCCATCCACCCTTCCTCGGTGGGGCGGATGTCGACGTTCGCGGCAGCCTCGGTGAGTTCGCTCAAACGGTCCAGCCCCTCGTTCAGCCCAGCCTCGTCGCGGACGACCCCGCATCGCTCCCACATCACATTCCGCAGCGAACGCTGTAACGGCCGGGCCAGTTCGTCGCCCGGACCGATCAGTGAAGCGAGTTCGTCGTTCGCCTCCTGGATGGCTCGGCGCGAACGGATCGACACCTCGGCCTCTCGGGAGAACGCGACCGCGGCTTCGCCGGCCCGGCGGCCGAAGATGAGTGTCTCGGCCAGCGAGTTGCCGCCCAGGCGGTTCGCACCATGGAGCCCGGCCGTGCACTCCCCCGCCGCGTACAGGCCGGCCACCTCGGTGGCATGCGTCTCCGGTGAAACCACGATGCCGCCCATCGAGTAGTGCGCGGTCGGCGCCACCTCCATCGGGTGCTTCGAGATGTCGAGCATCTGGTACTCGATGAACTGCCGGTACATCCGCGGGAGCTTGGTGAGGATCTCCTCCTTGCCCCGGTGCGAGACGTCCAGGAACACGCCGCCGTTCGGCCCGCCCCGGCCCTCCATGATCTCGGTGTAGTTGGCCAGCGCCACCCGGTCCCGCGTCGAGAGCTCAAGCCGAACAGGGTCGTAGCGCTCCATGAACCGTTCGCCGTCGGCGTTGAACAGCCGGCCTCCCTCGCCCCGAACGGCCTCCGTCACCAGCGTCCCGGCCGCCTCCTCGGGCCAGATCATCCCGGTCGGGTGGAATTGCACCAGCTCCATGTCCATGACCCGGCACCCGGCCTGCAGTGCGAGGGCCATCCCCTCGCCGTAGTTCTCGTCGCGCCGGGATGACGAACGCCGCCACAGCCGGGTGTGGCCGCCCGCGCACAGGATGACCGCGTCCGCCAGGAAGGCCGTTCGTTCGCCGGAATGCAGGTCGAACGCCATCGCCCCGAAGCACACGCCGCCCGCCACCAGCAGCCGCGACACGTATTGGCCATCCACGATGGGGACGCCCACCGCCTCCGCCCGGTCGATGAGCGTGTTCAGGATGCTCCGCCCGGTGTAGTCGCCCGCGTAGCAGGTCCGCCGGTACTTGTGGGCGCCGAAGTAGCGCTGATCCAGCCGTCCGTCGGGAAGCCGGGCGAACCCGCACCCCCAGTCCACCAGCTCCTGGACCGCCCGCGGGGCCTCCCGCGCCATCAGTTCGACCACTCGCGGGTCGGACAGGAAGTAGCCCTCCTTGAGTGTGTCCGCGAAATGCTGCTGCCAACTGTCCTCGGGATCGACGGTGCCGAGTGCCGCGTTGATGCCGCCCGCGGCCAGCGAGGTGTGGGCGTCGCGGCGGGGACGCTTGCCGACCACGACGACCTGCGTGCCGCTCCCGGCGACGGCGATGGCGGCTCGGATGCCAGCCGCCCCCGTGCCGATCACCAGCACGTTGGCGAGGCTGGTTCGAACGTCCTCCTGCGCCATCACGTGTTCGATGCTACGCCGCGCCGCGGCACGGCTCAGTCGGCGTCGGCGGAGGGAGAGAGGGAGACGGCTCGGACGGCCGCGAACCGGGACATACCAGGGGCCTCCGGAGGGCGGACGGACGGACTCGGGCGGGGCATCCTCCTACTGGGACGGGGACGTGAGGCAGGGCCGCTGCCCCTGACCGGGCCGGCGACCGCGATTGGGGCGGAACCCGGGACGCGAGCGTCCGCATCGTCCGCGAGCTCAGCACCCCCCGAGATATGACTTGCCTTACTGCGGCTGCGATCGGGTTAGACCTGCGCCACGACCTCTCGCACTTCGATCGAGTCGAACGTTATGAAGTCGGGACGGGGAGCGTTCGGGATCGCTTCGGCGGCCGCTCGCGCGGCTTCCTCGTTCTCACAGAGGATGACTGAGGAGCCGTGTTGCCCGTCGGTCGAACGCATCCAGTAGCCGGAGACAACCCCGGGCGTCTCCTTCACCCGAGGGACCACATTGGTTTCGAGCTCTGCCTGGGCCTCCTCGCCGCGGCCAGGCTCGATGCTTACGGTCACGAGAAGCGCGTGCACGGCGGCCTCCTCCCATCTCGGTCAGGACCTTGGCAGTCCTGTATCTGAGACCGAATTCTACTGGAGTCGCCGAGATCGGGGAAGGTCCACAGCCCGCCTGTAGGGCACCGAAAGTGCGATCGCCCCGCCGATCGGCGAATCCGTAGGATGCCCTGATGCTGTTCCCTCCTCTATCTGATCGTCCGGTTGCTCACTCGCCCACTGGTGGGACGGCGGAGTGAGGCGAGCTCGAAAGACCTGGGGATCCGCAGCACGTCCTGGGCGGTGCCGGGTAGCGATAGCGGAGGTCTCGCACGCGGATGATCGGATCGGCTGCCATGTTCAACGCGGTCAGTCAGCGGCGGCGGCTTCGCGGCGGGCCAGGCGTTCGGCTAACTCGTCAACGAGGCGGCCGGCGACGTGGGGGTGCTCGGCGGCCAGCGCGTCGAACGCCTCCCGCGGGACCACGGCAACCTGGAGATCGTCACGAGCCCGCACTCCTCGCGTCCGGGTCGTGTGCAGTGCCAGCGAGATCTCCCCGAAGTAGTCGCCTCGTTCGATCAACGCCAAGACCCTGTCACTGCCGTGGATCGTGTCGAACACCTCGGCCACGCCGTGGAGCACCACGTACAGCCCGTCCGCGGCCGAGCCCTTCTCCACCACCACGGTCC
>DAIMKN010000180.1:0-4165 GCA_036721725.1 Actinomycetota bacterium | reverse complement strand
GACGCGCCTGGCATCGTGATCCTCCCCGACGTTCGAGGTCTCCACGGGTTCTACCGGGAGCTGGCCGAACGCTTCACGCAGGCCGGGGTGCACGCCACAGCGTTCGACTACTTCGGCCGAACGGCCGGCATCGGACCGCGCGACGAGAGCTTCGAGTTCATGCCGCACGTCCAGCAGACCACGCCCGACGGCGTCGCAGCCGACGTCGCGGCCACGGTGGCCCATCTCAGGAGCGAGGCGGGCGGCGGCGCGTCGAACGTCTTCACGGTCGGGTTCTGCTTCGGCGGCCGGGCGTCGTTCAACCAGGCTGCACGAGGCCACGGGCTGAGCGGCGTCATCGGTTTCTACGGCTGGCCCGGCGAACGCGAACCCGGCGACCCCACCGCCCCGATCCGGCTCGCCCCGCGCTACGAGTGCCCGGTGCTCGGCCTATTCGGCGGCGCTGACCAGGGCATCCCGGTTGACGTGGTCAAGGAGTTCGAACAGGCCCTTGCGGACGCGGGCAAGGACCACGAGATCCATATCTACGACGGCGCCCCGCACTCGTTCTTCGACCGTTCGGCATCCGAACATCAGGAAGCCAGCACCGACGCCTGGCGGAGGATGCTCGCCTTCATCGAACGTGGCAGCCGGGGATGAGCCCCGGCCCGCTGGCGCTCGTCGGCGGCGACGAGCTCAAGGCCGGGAACGAGCCGCAGGACCGCGTGCTGACTGCCGCCGCCGGGGACGGGCCGGCGTTCGTCCTGGCCACGGCCGCGGCTCGGCAAGGCCCGGCGACCGCCGTCCGGAACGCCCAGCGGTGGTTCTTGCAGCTCGGGCTGGACGTGCAGGAGTTGCCGGTGCTCCAGCCCGCGGAAGCTGAGTCGCCGGAGGTCGCGGCCCGAGCGGCAGGAGGCCGCTTCTTCTACCTGGTGGGCGGTGATCCGGGACACACCGTCGGGGTGCTTCGCGGGTCTGCCGTCTGGGCCGCGATCGCCGACGCCTGGCGCGGCGGTGCGGCCCTCGGGGGGTCCTCGGCCGGAGCGATGGCGCTCGGCGAGTGGTCCCTCGTCCGGGAGGCCTGGCCGAACCGTTCGAGCCGGCGATACGCGGATGCACTGGGGCTCGTGAGAGGCGTGGCCGTCCTGCCGCACTTCCAGTCGTTCGGCGGGAAATGGGTCGACTCCGCGCAGGCGTCAGCGCCTCGTGAGGACGTGACCCTACTCGGGGTCGATGAACGCACCGCGGCGTTGTGGCAGGACGGCCGGTGGCGGGTGGCTGGCCTCGGGAACGTCACGGTCATCGCCGGCAGCGAGCGGCGGGCGTTCGAACCGGGGGAGCCGATCGAGGGGCTACCCGCTCCCGGCTGATGCGCGGAGCGCAGCGAGCCGCTGGCGTTCGCTCTCGGTGACGGCGCGCCAGCCGCCGAACGCGAGAACCAGGAGCGACAGGACCACGCCCGACGCGCCGGCCGCCGCCATCGCTCGCGGGATGCCCAGGCGGTGTGGATCGCCGAGCCACGCGAAGCCGATGCTCCCGGCCGCGAAGAAGAAGTCTCCGAACCCCTGCGACGCCGCGGTCGCTCGGCCTCGGAACCGGTCGGGCAGCGTCTCGGCCGCGACGGCCGACGACGGCACGTCGATCCCCCCGTCCTGCAGCCCGATCCCCACGCCCAGCAGCAGCAGCAGTGCGAACGGCGGCTTCAGCAGCGCGAACACGAACACCCCTCCGGCGAGGGCGGAGACGAACAGCCAGGGCGTTCGGGCGTGACGGTCGTCCCGCAGCGCGATGGCCACCGACGCCGCCACGGTCGCCGCACCTCCCACCGCCAGCACCAGGCCGAAGTACCCGCCGGGCAGATAGAGATCGTCGCGAACGTAGACCACCAGCAGCGCCACCAACCCCGCGCCGGAGAACGCTACCGCGGCGTTCACCAGCGAGTACGTTCGAACCGCGGGGGCCTTGAACACCACTGCCACCCCTTCCAGGAACTCGTGGACCGGCGAGTGGCCCGATGGCTCGGGGCGGCCCAGCCGCCGAACGCGCCACAGCAACGCCGCGGAGGCGACGAACGACGCGGAGTCGACGAAGAACGCGTGCTTGGCGCCGACCGCCAGCACAACCAACCCGCCGATGGCGGGCCCCACCGAGTGCAGGACGTGGTGCGTCGTCTCGGTCACGGTGAGGGCCGGGACGAGCTTCGGGCCCGGCGCCACCTGCGGCAGGAGCGCCGCGCGGGCCGAACGGAACAGCGGTCCAAGCAGTCCGGAGGCGAACGCCAGCAGGTAGGCCTGCCACGCGGCGTGGGTGAAGGGCAGCATCGCCACCAGGATCGCTCGGGCCAGGTCGCAGAAGATCATTACCGCGCGGCGTTCGAGCCGGTCCGCGATCACTCCGGTGAACGGGCCGAACGCGAACCCCGCGATCGACCGCAGCCCCAGCGCGAACCCGACCGCCGTCACGCCGCCCGTCAGCGAGTGGATGTAGACGGCCAGGGCGATGAAGGTGACGTAGGACCCCGCGTCCGAGATCCACTCGGACATCCACACGGCGCGGATCTCGCGGTCGCGGAGGACGGCGAAGAGCGCGGCGGTTCGATGCACGGTTCTGGGAGGCATCCGAGAAGTATGCCGGGTCCGACGGCTGATAGCAGAAGTGCTATCATGCTGGCGTGAACGCGGGGCGCGCGCTCTCTCAGGCTCGGAAGCGAGCCGGCCTGTCACAACGAGGGCTGGCCTCGAAGGTCGGCGTTCCGCAGCCGGTCATCGCCCGGATCGAACGGGGCGGCGTGGTGCCGAGGATCGACACGCTCGAACGGCTGCTGGCGGGCTGTGGTGAGGGGTTGGAGAGCCGTCCCACGCTCGGGGCCGGCCTCGACCGCACCGCCATCCGCGAGATGCTTGCATTGACAGCCGGCGAACGCGCCCGACTGGCGGTGGAGGAAGCTCGCAACGTCTCGCAAGTCTTGCAGCGCTCCCGCCGCCGGGGCGGGAGGACCTGATGGCCTCCTCCGGAAGGGGCCGTCCCGCTCCGTTCGATCCGCTGTTGGCCCTTCGAACGCTCGACGCCCATGAGGTTCGGTTCGTGCTGATCGGCGGATTCGCCGGCCGTCTTCACGGTTCGCCCACCGTCACGAACGACCTGGACCTGTGCTACGCGCGGGACGAACGCAACCTCGAACGATTGGCTGCCGCGCTCAGGGATCTTCGGTCGCGCCTGCGCGGAGCACCGGATGACGTCCCGTTCATCCTGGACGCCAAGTCGCTGCAGATGGGCGGCAACTTCACGTTCGCCACGGATGCCGGGAGTCTGGATATGTTGGCCGCGCCCTCGGGCGTGCGCGGATTCGACGAGCTGGATCGAACCGCCGAGGTGATGGACCTGGACGGCCTGACGGTCAAGGTGGCGGCGCTCGAGGACCTCATCCGGATGAAGCAGGCAGCGGCTCGCCCGAAGGACCTCATCGAGGCCCAGGTTCTCGGTGCCCTCCGCGACGAAATCGACTCCGCCCGTTAGCACTCTCTTTGCTAGACTGCTAGCACTCGGGTAGGCTTTCCTGCAAGAGCATCACCTAGAGGCTCGGAGCACAAACGGAGGAGGAAGCGTATGGCAGCCAAGATCATCACGTACACCGAGGACGCGCGGCGCTCGCTGGAGCGAGGCATGGACCAGCTGGCGAACGCGGTCAAGATCACGCTCGGCCCGAAGGGCCGCAACGTGGTTCTGGAGAAGAAGTGGGGCGCGCCGACCATCACCAACGACGGCGTGTCCATCGCCAAGGAGATCGAGCTCGAGGACCCGAACGAACGCATCGGGGCCGAACTCGTCAAGGAGGTCGCCAAGAAGACGAACGACGTGGCCGGCGACGGCACGACGACGGCGACCGTGCTGGCCCAGGCCATGGTGAAGGAAGGCCTTCGCAACGTGGCCGCCGGCGCGAACCCGATGTCGCTGAAGAAGGGCATCGAGGCCGGCGTCGAGGCCGCGGTGGAGGCCATCCGCAACCAGGCCAAGGACATCGAGGACAAGGACGAGATCGCCCACGTCGCCGCCATCTCGGCGGGCGACGAGGAGATCGGCGCGCAGATCGCCGAGGCCATGGACAAGGTCGGCAAGGACGGCGTCATCACGGTCGAGGAGTCGCAGACGTTCGGCATGGAGCTCGACCTGGTCGAGGGCATGCGGT